>NZ_JAAKZV010000150.1 GCF_011044975.1 Streptomyces coryli
CCCATGAGGGGTTAAGGCTCCCAGTAGACGACTGGGTTGATAGGCCAGATATGGAAGCCCTGTAAGGGGTGGAGTTGACTGGTACTAATAGGCCGAGGACTTGTCCATAGCTGCTCGCGTCCACTGTCTGGTTTCTGAGACAACAACCGTTTGGCAGCACCCTGCTTGGGGGTGCTCCGGTTGAAAGTTTCATAGTGTTTCGGTGGTCATAGCGTTAGGGAAACGCCCGGTTACATTCCGAACCCGGAAGCTAAGCCTTTCCGCGCCGATGGTACTGCACAGGGGACTGTGTGGGAGAGTAGGTCGCCGCCGAACTTAACTTCAAATGCCTCAACCCCCAGCCCAGTGCTGGGGGTTGAGGATTTTTTGCGTTCAGCGGCGGTGCTGTTTGAAGAAGTGCCAGGCAACGTCCGTGGCGTCCACCGCATGGGTCTCGTTGTCCGGCCACTCATGGGCCATGTTCTCCACCAGATACGCCTGGACCCTGCTGCCGTCCGCGCAGCGTGACTTCGTGAGCGTGTACGCGCCGGGGCGGACGTCCTCGTCGACGACAACGCAGTGCAGGCGCTGTCGCCATGTGTCGAGGCCGGCCAGCATGAGTCCGACCCGGTCGTCGTCCGCGCCGAGGATGGTGACCACCGGCACCGGCCTCGACGGCATGAAGTCCGGGTTCTCCGCCAGCGGGCCGCCGTAGCCGCCGCTGACCGGGGCCACCGCGGCGAATACCTTGGAGCGCTCGACGGCCAGGCGGAAGGACATGTCGGAGCCGTTGGAGAAGCCCGTCGCGTACACCCGGTGCTTATCGGCTCTCCAGTCGTCGACGAGCTGTCGCACCATCTCGTTGATGAAGCCGACGTCGTCCTCGTTGCCGCAGCAGATCAGGGCGTTGTAGCCGCCGTTCAGACCCTGCGGATAGGCGACGAGGAAGCCCTCCTTGTCGGCCTTGCGGCTGAAGCCGGAGTAGGCCTCGATTCCCTCGGCGGTGCCGGGATACCAGTGCATCACCACGACCAAGGGCAGTTTCTTGCCGTGCTTGGCGCCGGGAGGCACATGGAGGTTGAAGGTGCGGTCCTTGCCCTGCCAGTTGAGGGAGAGCTGGTGGTCTCCCGGCGGAGGGGCGGATTCCGTAGCCGCGGCTGCCGGCAGGGCGGTCAGCCCTAGTGCGGGCAGCGCGACGGCGATCGCGGTCGCTGTCCAGCGGAGCAGGCGGCGACGTAACCGGAGGCGTATTTCCGGATGTTGCGATGTGGTTAGGGCCATGCCGGGATCCTGGGTCAGGAAACGCCGCTGGTCCATGGCTGCGTGGGTCACAACACCATTCCGGATGGGGTATGATCTATTCCGTTCGACCACGCCCCAATAGCTCAGTCGGTAGAGCGTCTCCATGGTAAGGAGAAGGTCTGCGGTTCGATTCCGCATTGGGGCTCCATACGACAAGAGGCCCTCACCGTCGCGGTGAGGGCCTCTTGTCGTTCCCGGCGTTCTTGTCTACAGATCGTGCTTCTTCACCGCCGGCTTGCGGCCGAAGATGTAGACCCGGTCCTTGATCTTGAGCGTCCGCCACATGACCTTGGCGTCCTTGATGCGGAGGTTCACGCAGCCCGCCGAACCGCGGCCGCGGAAGATGTCGTTGGGCGTCCCGTGGATCGCCTGGCCGCGGGAGAAGTACATCGAGTACGGCATCGGGGCGTTCTTGTAGAGGCGGGAGTACTCCTTCCGCTTCTTGTAGTAGACCCGGTGCCAGCCATTGCGGGTCTCGAGCTTCTTCGCCCCGGTCCGTACCGGCATCGGCGGGACCAGGACGCGCTTGCCCTTCTGGACCCACATCAGCTGGCGTTTCTGGTCGACGCAGGCCACGCGGCCGCGGCGGACGGGGCAGAGGGTGCCGACGCCGGGGTTGGCGCGGGCCTTGGCGACCACCGTCATCTGGTAGGTCGACTTGCCCGCGTAGCCGTTCGCGGGCTGGACGCCCTCGCGGAGCTGGAACTTCTGGATCGCCCGGCAGTCGAGGGAGGTTTGCACGCCGTCCACCCACTGCCCCAGGTAGCGCTCCAACTCCTCCTGGTACGGGCCCGTGCGGTCGGTGGCGCACGCCGGCTGGGCCGACGGGCGCGGTTGCTGGGCGGCGGCTGCCTGGGTGGTGGCGGCTCCCGTCAGCGTGAGCAGGCTCAAGGCGGTGATGGTCGCCTTGGTGAGGGGAGAGAGCGTACGAGGCAGTCCCGTACTTGTGTCGTTGGCGGGCGGCATGCGGGGAGTGGCTCCTGTCTGTGCATGTGCTGAGCTGCACCGGTCACGGCAAGCGTGATGATGCGGCGTCCAGTACAGCCGCGGGGAGCCCCGACGCCCGTGTGGCGCGCCGGAATTGGGGTGGATATCCGTCTTCCGTGTTGTCTTGTCCCGGATGTGGAACCGGAACCGGAATCGGGACCGTCTTCAGCCTTCTCGCTGGTGGGGGACCCGCATCGCCAGGATGGCCATGTCGTCGGAGGCCGGCTCCGCCGCGAAGCGCTCAACGGCGCGCAGCACCCGCGAGGCGACCGCGCCCGCCGTCAGGCCCGTACAGGAGTGCAGGACGTCCGCCAGGCCGTCGTCGCCGAGCATGCGGCTGCCTTCCCTGCGCTCGGTGACGCCGTCCGTGACGCAGAGGAGGACGTCGCCCGGGTCGAGGGTGATGCGCTCCTCGTAGAGCTCGAGGTCGTCCATCACGCCCAGCAGCGGCTGCGGTTCGGCGGCGGGTTCCACCGAGCCGTCGGGGCGGAGGCGGAGCGGGAGCGGGTGGCCCGCGCATACGATCTTCAGTACGGCGCTGCCGTCGGCCTGCGGCCACAGCTCGCCGTAGAGGAGGGTCAGGAAGCGGCTGCGGGCGCCCTCGTCGAGGATCGCGGAGTTGAGGCGTTCCAGGACCGCCGGGCCGCCGAAGCCCTCGCGAGCCAGCAGGCGCAGCGCGTGCCGCGCCAGGCCCGTCACCGCGGCGGCCTCCGGGCCCGTACCGCAGACGTCGCCGATCGCGAAGCCGTAGGCGCCGTCGCGGATGGGGAAGAGGTCGTAGAAGTCGCCGCCGACCTCGTTGCCCTCGCCGGCCGCGCGGTAGATGACCTCGACCTCGACGCCGCCGATCTTGGGCAGGCCCGGCGGGAGGAGGCTGCGCTGGAGGGACTGGCTGATGGCCGTGCGCTCCGAGTACAGGCGGGCGTTGTCCAGGGCCAGGGCGGCCCTGCGGGACAAGTCCTCGGCGAGCTCCAGGATCTCCTGGCGGAAGTGTTCGTCCGTCGGCTTGCCGAGGACCAGTTGGCCGATGACGCGGTTGCGGGCGACCAGGGGGAGCACGACCGTTTCGCCGCCGACCGCGGAGGCCGTCGCCAGCGACGGGGCCGCGGCGTCGGACAGATACGCGTCCTCGCTCATGCCCTTGAGGTTCAGGCTGCGCAGCGACGTGCGCAGCGCGGAGTTGTGCGCGGCGTCCGACGGGGCCGTCCACTGGCGGGCGCCGGGGGCCGGGACCGGGTCGGGGGGCGTGACGCGGGTGAGCAGGGCGCGCAGGCCGTCGATACGGTCCTCGTCCTCGTGCAGGACGTACGACAGGTCCGGCTCGGCGCCTTCCGCGATCGTGTAGACCGCGCACCAGCTGGCCAGCGTCGGGACCGTCATCTGCGCCATCAGGGCGAGGGTCTGGTCGCGGTCGAGGGTGCCGGCCAGCAGGTCGGAGGCCTCGACCAGGAAGGACAGCGAGCCTCTGCGCAGCCGCTCCAGCTCGCCGAGGCGGGCCGACTCCACCGCGAGTGCGATGCGGTCGGCGGCGAACTGCAGGCGCAGGGCTTCCTCGTTGGTATACCGGCCCGCCACCTCCGCGGCGACGCCGAGGGAGCCGGTGAGCCGGCCCTCGACCTTCAGCGGGACGGTCACCACCGAGTGCATGCCGGTGCCGGTGAGCAGCGGGACGGCGCCGGGGGCGGCGTCGAGGTCTTCGTGTACGGAGGGCATGCGCGCGGAGCCGTAACGTCCGGCGCCGGTCTCGACCGGGACGCGGGCGAAGCGCTGGCGGGCGCCGGGGAGGCCGGTGGAGGCGCGTACCTCGAGCTCGGTCTCGTCGTCGGTGGCGAGCAGCAGGAAGGCGGCGTCGCCGTCCAGTATGTCGCGGGCGCGCTCCACGGTGCGCTGCAGCAGGCCGTCGAGGTCGTCGGGGGCCGGCGAGCCGATGAAGACCTCGAACGGGTCGGCGGAGCGGTCGCGGCCGCCGTCGGCGCGGCCGCCGGAGGCCTCGGAGCCGGCCCGCGCCGGGGTCTGCAGCACCGCGCGCTCCTGGTCGCGGACCAGCAGGCAGATGGTGGACGGGTCGCCGGCGGAGTCGCGCAGCCGGAGGTGGTTGGCATAGACGGGGGTGACGCGGCCGTCGGCGCCGCGGATGCCGTACGAGCCCTCCCAGCGGGACAGCTGCAGGGCCTCGGCGAGCCCGGTGCCGGTGCCGGGGGTGTGCGGCCAGGCGGCGAGGTCGCCCAGGGGCTTGCCGATGACCTTCTCCGGCTCGTAGCCGAAGAGCTCGGTGGCGTCCTCGTTCCAGAAGCTGACGGCGCCGCCGCGGTCGATCTGGACGACGGCGACGCGGACCCGGGACTCCATGGCCAGCGGCAGCGCGTCCACGGGGAGGGCGGGGCCCGCGGAGCGGGTGCCGGCGATCGGCTCGGAGGCGTCGAGCTGGAACCAGACCTGCTTGCGGGTGCCGGTGTACTCGACGCCCCAGCGACTGGCGAGCGCCGCGCACAGCATCAGGCCGCGGCCGCCCTCGCGGTCGGGCCCGGCCGGCGGGTGGCCCGCTTCGTCGAGCGGGAGCTCGCGCTCCGGGTAGTGATCCGCGACTTCCACGCGCACGCCCGTATCCGCGCGCAGGCAGCGCACGTCCACGGCGGTGCCGGCGTGCACGACGGCGTTGGTGACCAGCTCGCTGGTGAGGACGACCGCGTCGTCGGCGATCTCGGCGAACCCCCAGCCCTGCAGGGTGTCCCGGACAAACGCGCGCGCGGGCGCGACCGAACGTCCCACCGGCTCGAAGGTGGCCTCGGCACGCGCGCTGATCACACGACTCACGACTCCCCTTCAGGTGGTGCTGCGGGGTCCACCGGTTGCGGCCCGGCGGCCCCGGATGCTTTCGTGCCCGCTCCATGGTGCCGCAAAGCATGCAAACGGCAGCGGGCCAGGACGAGTGGTGACAGGTTAGCCGCCCGAGGCCGCCCAGGGCCCATGCACTGCCCGTTACGCTTCGTAAGGGCCTGATAGCGCGTGCCCCGGAGTGAAACACTGGGAAAGCTCCGGAGAGAAAGAAAGCCCCGTGGCGAGCAAACCGACCGGGAGGGACACAGTGGAGTCTGGCGCAACGGCGCAGAGCGCGAGCTCGCGCACGAAGAGCGGACGGTCCCGGGTCGGCGGGACGACAGAGGTGGACACCGCCGCTCTGTACAGACTGCTGGCGTCGTTGGAGTCGATGCGGGACGGCAACTTCCGCAAGCGGATGCGTACGCCGAGTGACGGGATCATGGCGGAGATCGCCACGGTCTTCAACGAGGTGGCGGAGCGCAATCTGCACCTGACCGGCGAGCTGTCCCGGGTGCGGCGCGTGGTCGGCCGCGAGGGCAAGCTCACCGAGCGGCTCGAGACGGGCGCCTGCGAGGGCTCCTGGGCGGCCGCGATCGACGCCTCCAACGCGCTGGTGGACGACCTCGTACGGCCGCTGATGGACACCGGGCGGGTGCTCACGGCCGTGGCCGAGGGCGACCTGGAGCAGCGCATGGACCTGCGGCCGCAGTCCGCGGACGGGTCGCATCCGCTGCGCGGCGAGTTCCTCAAGGTGGGGCGTACGGTCAACGGGCTGGTCGACCAGCTGTCCGCCTTCACGGACGAGGTCACGCGGGTCGCGAGCGAGGTCGGCACCGAGGGCAAGCTCGGCGGGCAGGCCAAGGTGCGAGGAATGTCCGGTTCGTGGAAGGACCTCACGGATTCGGTCAACACCATGGCGTACCGGCTGACCGCTCAGGTGCGTGATATTGCTCTCGTCACCACCGCGGTGGCCAAGGGCGATCTCTCGCGGAAGGTCACCGTGCATGTGGCCGGCGAGATGCTGGAGCTGAAGGAGACCG
Source organism: Streptomyces coryli (assembly GCF_011044975.1). Lineage (GTDB taxonomy): Bacteria > Actinomycetota > Actinomycetes > Streptomycetales > Streptomycetaceae > Streptomyces > Streptomyces coryli. Next base: position 6,129 of record NZ_JAAKZV010000150.1, read on the forward strand.
TCAACACGATGGTCGACCAGCTGTCGGCGTTCTCCAGCGAGGTCACCCGGGTCGCCCGCGAGGTCGGCACCGAGGGCGAGCTCGGCGGGCAGGCCCAGGTGCCCGGCGTCGCCGGCACATGGAAGGACCTCACCGACTCGGTGAACCTGATGGCGGGCAATCTCACCGCCCAGGTGCGCGGAATCGCGCAAGTCACGACGGCGGTCGCCAACGGCGATCTGTCGCAGAAAGTGACGGTGAGTGCACGCGGCGAGGTCGCACAGCTCGCCGAGACCATCAACACGATGACCGAAACCCTCCGTACATTCGCGGACGAGGTGACAAGGGTCGCGAGCGAGGTCGGCGCCGACGGACAGCTCGGCGGTCAGGCGCAGGTGCCGGGTGCGGCCGGTACGTGGAAGGACCTGACGGATTCGGTCAACACCGCTTTCCGTAACCTCACCGCGCAGGTGCGGGACATCGCGCAGGTGACGACGGCGGTCGCGAGCGGCGATCTGTCGCAGAAGGTCACGGTGGACGTGGCCGGCGAGATGTCCGAGCTGAAGAACACCGTCAACACGATGGTCGACCAGCTGTCCGGCTTCTCCTCCGAGGTGACCCGGGTCGCCCGGGAGATCGGCGTCGAGGGTGAACTCGGCGGTCAGGCGCAGGTGCTGGGCGCCGCCGGCACGTGGAAGGACCTGACGGATTCGGTCAACATGGCCTTCCGTAACCTCACCGGGCAGGTCCGCAACATCGCACAGGTGACCACTGCGGTGGCGAACGGCGACCTGTCCCAGAAGGTCACGGTCGACGTCTCCGGCGAGATGGCCGAGCTGAAGAACACCGTGAACCGGATGGTCGACCAGCTGTCGTCCTTCGCCGACCAGGTCACGCGAATGGCCAGGGACGTGGGCACCGAGGGCCGGCTCGGCGGGCAGGCGCGGGTCGACGGCGTCTCCGGTACGTGGAAGGACCTCACGGACTCCGTGAACTTCATGGCGTCCAACCTGACCTCGCAGGTCCGCAACATCGCGCAGGTGACGACGGCGGTCGCGCGCGGTGACCTGTCGCAGAAGATCGAGGTGGACGCGCGCGGCGAGATCCTCGAGCTGAAGAACACCATCAACACGATGGTCGACCAACTGTCTTCCTTCGCCGACCAGGTCACGCGCGTGGCCCGCGAGGTGGGTACGGAGGGCCGGCTCGGCGGGCAGGCGCAGGTGCCGGGTGTGGCCGGCGTGTGGCGCGACCTGACGGACAACGTGAACTTCATGGCGGGGAACCTGACCGCCCAGGTCCGTAACATCGCGCAGGTCGCGACCGCGGTGGCCCGCGGTGACCTGTCGCAGAAGATCGACGTGGACGCGCGCGGCGAGATCCTCGAGCTGAAGAACACCCTCAACACGATGGTCGACCAGCTGAGTTCGTTCGCCGAGCAGGTCACCCGGGTGGCCCGCGAGGTCGGTACGGAAGGGCAGCTGGGCGGTCAGGCCGAGGTGCAGGGCGTCTCCGGTACGTGGAAGGACCTCACCCAGTCCGTCAACTTCATGGCGAACAACCTGACCTCGCAGGTCCGTAACATCGCCGAGGTCACCACCGCGGTCGCGAAGGGCGATCTGTCCAAGAAGATCACCGTGGACGCGCGCGGCGAGATCCTGGAGCTGGTGACGACCGTCAACACGATGGTCGACCAGCTGAGTTCGTTCGCCGAGCAGGTCACGCGGGTGGCCCGCGAGGTGGGCACGGAAGGCCAGCTGGGCGGGCAGGCGCGGGTGCGCGATGTCTCGGGCATCTGGAAGGACCTCACGGACAACGTGAACCTGATGGCGGTCAATCTGACCGGCCAGGTCCGTAACATCTCCCAGGTCGCCACCGCGGTCGCCAACGGCGACCTCACCAAGAAGGTCACCGTCGAGGCGCGCGGCGAGGTCGCGCAGCTCGCCGACACGGTCAACACGATGGTGACGACCCTGTCGTCCTTCGCCGAGCAGGTGACCCGGGTGGCCCGCGAGGTGGGCACCGAGGGCATCCTGGGCGGCCAGGCCCGCGTCCCCGGCGTCGCCGGTACGTGGAAGGACCTGACGGAGTCCGTGAATTACATGGCCTCCAACCTGACCAGCCAGGTGCGGAACATCGCCCAGGTGACCACGGCGGTGGCCAACGGCGATCTGACGAAGAAGATCGACGTCGCCGCGCAGGGCGAGATCCTGGAGCTGAAGGACACCATCAACACGATGGTCGGCCAGCTCTCCGCCTTCGGTGACGAGGTCACCCGCGTCGCCCGCGAGGTGGGTACGGAAGGCCGCCTCGGCGGTCAGGCCCGGGTCCCCGGCGTCTCCGGCATCTGGAAGGATCTCACCGACTCGGTGAACCTGATGGCGAACAACCTGACTTCTCAGGTGCGCAACATCGCCCAGGTCGCCACCGCGGTGACCCGCGGCGACCTCAGTCCGAAGATCGACGCCGACGCGGCCGGCGAGATCCTCGAGCTGCAGGACTACATCAACACGATGATCTCCAAGCTCCGCGAGACCACCCTCGCCAACAAGGAGCAGGACTGGCTCAAGGGCAACCTCGCCCGCATCTCGGGCCTGCTGCAGGGCCGCCGCGACCTCGGCGACGTGGCCCGCCTCATCATGAGCGAGCTGACCCCGGTGGTGGCCGCGCAGCACGGCGGCTTCTTCCTCATGGAGCAGGTGCCGGGCCACGAGCCGCAGGAGGGCGAGGACCCCGAGAAGCAGCTGCGCCTCATCGGCTCGTACGGGCAGGCCGCCGACGGCATGCCGAAGGTGCTGCGCCCCGGCGAGACCCTCATCGGCACGGCCGCGCAGGAGAAGCGCACGATCCTGGTCGAGAACGTCCCGGAGGGCTATCTGAAGATCGCCTCCGGGCTCGGCGAGGCACCGCCCGCGCATGTCATCGTCGTCCCGCTGATCTTCGAGGGCTCGGTGCTCGGCGTGGTCGAGCTGGCCGCGTTCCAGCCGTTCACGCAGATCCAGAAGGACTTCCTGAACCAGCTGGCCGAGATGATCGCGACCTCGGTCAACACCATCTCGGTCAACACCAAGACGGAGAGCCTGCTCACCCAGTCCCAGGAGCTCACCGAGCAGCTCCGGGACCGCTCGCAGGAGCTGGAGAGCCGGCAGAAGGCGCTCGAGGACTCCAACGCCGAACTCGAGGAGAAGGCCGAGCTGCTGGCCCGTACCAACCGGGACATCGAGATCAAGAACACCGAGATCGAAGAGGCCAGGCAGGGCCTGGAGGAGCGGGCCGAGCAGCTCGCGGTCTCGATGCGCTACAAGTCCGAGTTCCTGGCCAACATGTCGCACGAGCTGCGCACCCCGCTCAACTCCCTGCTCATTCTGGCCAAACTGCTCGCGGACAACGCGGAGACCAACCTCACCCCGAAGCAGGTGGAGTTCGCCGAAACGATCCACGGCGCGGGCTCCGACCTGCTGCAGCTGATCAACGACATCCTCGACCTGTCGAAGGTCGAGGCGGGCAAGATGGACGTCAGCCCGACCCGTATCGCGCTGGTGCAGCTGGTGGATTACGTGGAGGCGACCTTCCGGCCGCTGACCGCGGAGAAGGGCCTGGACTTCTCGGTCCGGGTCTCGCCGGAGCTGCCCGCCACGCTCAACACGGACGAGCAGCGGCTGCTGCAGGTACTGCGCAACCTGCTGTCGAACGCGGTGAAGTTCACCGACAGCGGGGCGGTCGAGCTGGTGATCCGGCCGGCCGGGCGGGACGTGCCGCCGGCGATCAAGGAGCAGCTGCTGGAGAACGGGTCGCTGCGGGATCCGGACGCCGAGATGATGGCGTTCTCGGTCACCGACACCGGCATCGGCATCGCGTCGTCCAAGATGCGGGTGATCTTCGAGGCGTTCAAGCAGGCGGACGGCACCACCAGCCGCAAGTACGGCGGTACGGGCCTCGGCCTGTCCATCAGCCGGGAGATCGCCCGGCTGCTCGGCGGCGAGATCCACGCGGACAGCGAGCCGGGCCGCGGCTCGACGTTCACGCTGTACCTGCCGGTCAGGCCCACCGAGCTGCCCGCCCCCGGGCACGGCCAGGCCGGCGACGGCGCGATCGTGATGGAGCAGCCGCAGCCCGAGGCCCTCGAGGGCGGATACGCGGGGGAGACCCCGGCCGCCGCCGCGGCGGCCGAGGAGCCCGCGGCCGAGCCGGCGGCGGGCGCCCAGCAGGTTGCGGAGGCCGCCCGGCCCGCGGTGCCGGGCCAGGCCCCGGCGCCGCAGCGCGGCGAGCGGCTGGCCGACGGGCAGCGGACGGCGCCGGTGCAGTTCAAGGGCGAGTTCGGCGGCGAGAAGGTGCTGATCGTCGACGACGACATCCGTAACGTCTTCGCGCTGACCTCCGTCCTGGAGCAGCACGGCCTGTCCGTCCTCTACGCCGAGAACGGCCGCGAGGGCATCGAGGTGCTGGAGCAGCACGAGGACACCGCCGTCGTCCTGATGGACATCATGATGCCGGAGATGGACGGTTACGCGACGACCTCGGCGATCCGCCGGATGCCGCAGTTCGCCGGGCTGCCGATCATCGCGCTGACGGCGAAGGCGATGAAGGGCGACCGGGAGAAGTCGATCGAGTCCGGAGCTTCCGACTATGTGACCAAGCCGGTTGACACCGACCACCTGCTGAACGTGATGTATCAGTGGGTGCACGGCAAGTGACCGGTGCACGGCAAGTGATCGATGGCGGCTTGAAGTTTGCGGGTGTGCTGACGCAGTGTGGTCAATTGCGTGTTCGCGTACGGTATTACGGGAACCAATCGGGCCTGAGCTGCGTTTCTGGTACGTGCACAGTGACAATGCGGTGACAGGGTGTGGCGGACCTGGCGGTGCGGCTACCATGACCGGCACAAGGGCGGGCGGCGCACAGGGCAGGTCCGCGTGGACTGCTGGAACACAGCCGGCGACAGCGCCCGGCACGGTGTCGGGACGAGGAGGACGGGCCATGGTGCAGAAGGCCAAGATCCTCTTGGTCGATGACCGGCCGGAGAATCTGCTGGCGCTGGAGGCCATCCTTTCCGCGCTCGATCAGACCCTGGTCCGGGCATCGTCAGGGGAAGAGGCGCTCAAGGCGCTGCTCACCGACGACTTCGCGGTCATCCTGCTCGATGTCCAGATGCCGGGCATGGACGGCTTCGAGACCGCCGCGCACATCAAGCGCCGGGAGCGCACCCGGGACATCCCGATCATCTTCCTCACCGCGATCAACCACGGCCCGCACCACACCTTCCGCGGCTATGCCGCGGGCGCCGTCGACTACATCTCCAAGCCCTTCGACCCGTGGGTGCTGCGGGCGAAGGTGTCGGTGTTCGTCGAGCTGTACATGAAGAACGTCCAGCTGCGAGAGCAGGCCGGCCTGCTGCGTACGCAGCTGGAGAGCGCGCAGTCCGCCGAGGGCGGCAAGGACGGCAAGGGCGGCGCGGTGGGCGTCATCGCCGAGCTCTCCGCGCGGCTGGCCGCCGCGGAGGAGCAGGCGGAGGCGCTGTCGAAGCAGCTCGACGAGTCCTCGGACGCGGCCGCCGTCGCCACCGCGGCGCATCTCGAGCGCAAGCTCAACGGCCTCCGCAAGGCCCTGGACGCCCTGGACCCGGGCACGAGCGGCCCTGCCGGAGCGGGCTCGGACAACGGCGGTCCGGTGACGTCACCGCCGCAGTGACCGCCGGGCGCTGAGCCGCGCCCGTATAGGGCATGCGTGCTACGTGTCCCCAACCTCGGTAACCTCGTCGCATGGCCTCACGTACCTCTGGAAACGGCAACTCCCGGGCGCGGTCCGGAGGTAGTGGTGCCAAGAAGAAGGCGCCCGCCAAAAAGGCCGCCGCGAAGAAGCCCGCCGCCAAGAAGACCGCTGCCAAGCGCGCGCCCGCAAAGAAGAAGGCCGCTCCGGCGCCGGCGCCCAATCCGACCGCCGGGATCTACCAGGTCACCCGCGCCCTCTACCTCGGCCTCGCACACACCGTCGGCGCCCTCTTCCGCGGCATAGGGCGCGGTGCCAAGGGCCTCGACCCGGCGCATCGCAAGGACGGCCTCGCGCTGCTGCTGCTCGGCCTCGGGCTCGTCATCGCCGCCGGCACCTGGTCCAATCTGCAGGGCCCGGTCGGCGAGCTCGTCGAGATCATCGTCACCGGCGCCTTCGGCCGCCTCGACCTCATCGTGCCGATCCTGCTGGGCGCCATCGCCGTGCGGCTCATCCGGCACCCGGAGAAGCCGGAGGCCAACGGCCGTATCGTCATCGGCCTCTCCGCGCTCACCATCGGCGCGCTCGGCCTCATCCACCTCGGCTGCGGCGCCCCGGGCCGCGGCGAGGGCAACGAGGCCATAAGGGATGCGGGCGGGCTGATCGGCTGGGGCGCCTCCCGGCCGCTGATCTTCACGGTCGGCGAGGTGCTCGCCGTGCCGCTGCTCGTCCTCGTGACAATCTTCGGCCTGCTGGTCGTCACCGCGACGCCGGTCAACGCCATCCCGCAGCGCCTGCGCGCCGGGATGGTGCGGCTCGGTCTGCTGCAGAGCGACGAGCCGCTGACCGACCCGCGGGCCGAGGCGAAGATCGCCGGGGAGTACGCGGAGGACTGGCGGGACGGCATCGTCCGTACCGACGAGGACGCCGTGGAGGCCGCGCCCGCCAAGCGGCGCCGGAGCCGCCGCACCGCCGCCGCGGACGACGACGCCGTCGACATCGCCGCCGCGGCCGCCGCCGACCTCGACGGCGCGGTGCTGCACGGCGTGCAGCCCTCGCCGCTGCTCGCCGATCTTTCCAGCGGCATCTCCGAGCGCACCGGCGGCGTCCCCTCCGCCCGCGAGGAGCTGCACGAGGGTGCCGGCGAGGACGGCCCCCGGAAGCCGCCCAAGGGCGCCATACAGCGTCCTGAGGCCACGCCTGTCCCGGGCGCCGTCCCCGACCTCACCCGGCGCCACGAGGACTCCGACAGCGAGCCGCTGCCGGCCCGCGCCGAGCAGCTGCAGCTGTCCGGCGACATCACGTACTCGCTGCCCGGCCTCGACATGCTCGAGCGCGGCGGCCCGGGCCGCACCCGCAGCGCCGCCAACGACCAGGTCGTCGCCTCGCTCTCGCGCACCTTCGAGGAGTTCAAGGTCGACGCCGCCGTCACCGGCTTCACCCGCGGCCCGACGGTCACGCGTTACGAGATCGAGCTCGGCAAGGCGGTCAAGGTCGAGCGGATCACCGCGCTGGCCAAGAACATCGCGTACTCCGTGGCCAGCCCGGACGTCCGCATCATCAGCCCGATCCCGGGCAAGTCCGCGGTCGGCATCGAGATCCCGAACACCGACCGCGAGATGGTCAACGTCGGCGACGTGCTGCGCACCGCCGACGCCGCGGGCGAGGACCACCCGATGCTGACGGCCCTCGGCAAGGACGTCGAGGGCGGCTACGTCTCGGCGAACCTCGCCAAGATGCCGCACATCCTCATCGCCGGCGCCACCGGCTCCGGCAAGTCCTCCTGCATCAACTGCCTGATCACCTCGATCATGATGCGCGCCACCCCGGACGAGGTCCGGATGGTGCTGGTCGACCCGAAGCGGGTGGAGCTGACCGCGTACGAGGGCATCCCGCACCTGATCACCCCGATCATCACCAACCCGAAGAAGGCCGCCGAGGCCCTGCAGTGGGTGGTCCGCGAGATGGACCTGCGCTACGACGACCTGGCGGCGTACGGCTACCGGCATATCGACGACTTCAACGAGGCCGTCCGCAACGGCAAGGCCAAGACGCCCCCGGGCAGCGAGCGCGAGCTGCAGCCGTACCCCTATCTGCTGGTCATCGTCGACGAGCTCGCCGACCTGATGATGGTCGCCCCGCGCGACGTCGAGGACTCGATCGTCCGCATCACCCAGCTCGCCCGCGCCGCCGGCATCCACCTGGTGCTGGCCACCCAGCGGCCGTCGGTCGACGTCGTCACCGGCCTGATCAAGGCGAACGTCCCCTCCCGCCTCGCCTTCGCCACCTCCTCGCTCGCCGACAGCCGCGTCATCCTCGACCAGCCCGGCGCGGAGAAGCTGATCGGCAAGGGCGACGGCCTGTTCCTGCCGATGGGCGCGAACAAGCCGATCCGGATGCAGGGCGCGTACGTCACCGAGGAAGAGGTCGCCAGGGTCGTCGGCCACTGCAAGGACCAGATGACGCCGGTCTTCCGCGACGACGTCACCACCGGCCAGAAGCCGAAGAAGGAGATCGACGAGTCGATCGGCGACGACATGGAGCTGCTGCTCGCGGCGATCGAGCTGGTGGTCTCCACCCAGTTCGGCTCCACGTCGATGCTGCAGCGCAAGCTGCGGGTCGGGTTCGCGAAGGCCGGCCGGCTGATGGACCTGATGGAGTCACGCGGAATCGTCGGTCCGAGTGAAGGTTCCAAGGCGCGCGACGTGTTGGTGAAGCCGGACGAATTGGACGGCGTGCTGGCCACGGTGAAGGGGCAGGATCACCCGTAGGGGCGAGTCGGGTGACCGGGTGGCAACCGATCGGAGCAGTGATGCGTCACATCATTGCAGCAGGTGGGTGTCGCACTATCCGTCAGTACGGCAAACCGGATGGCGCAACAAGTGCTACCTCCCGCTTGCCCGACCCTTTTACAAGACCTCTACACTGAACATCCGGCAGGTGGCTCACGCTCGAAAGGCGCCTTCGTGTCCATCGGCAACTCCCCCACAGACGACCGGCCTTCCGTCGGGCGGGCCCTTCAGCGGGCCCGGATCGACGCCAAGCTGACCGTGGACGAGGTCAGTACGCAGACCCGAGTGCGCATCCCGATCGTGCATGCGATCGAGCAGGACGACTTCTCGCGCTGCGGCGGCGACGTCTACGCCCGCGGGCATGTGCGGACCCTCGCCCGCGCCGTCGGCCTTGATCCGACCGAGCTCGTAGCCCAGTACGACGAGGAACACGGCGGCAAGCCGGAGCCGACCCCGGCCGCGCCGCTCTTCGAGGCGGAACGTATCCGCCCCGAGCCGCGGCGCCCGAACTGGACCGCCGCCATGGTCGCCGCGATCGTCGCGCTGATCGGCTTCGTCGGCTTCTCCGTCTTCAGCGACAGCGGCGGCGAGAACCCGAACGCGGTCGACTCCAAGACCGACGACAAGGCCACCCCGGACAAGAAGCCCTCCCCGTCCACCTCCCGGCCCGAGGCGCCGGGCCCCGAGCCGTCCGACTCCGCGATCGCCGGGGCCCCCGCCGACCGGGTCACCGTGAAGGTCGAGGCGGACAACGGCAGCAGCTGGGTGCTCGCCAAGGGCGGCGACGGCCGCGAGCTGAAGCAGACCACCCTGTCGCAGGGCGACTCCGTCACGGTCAGCGACAAGGAGAAGGTCAATCTCACGCTCGGCAATGCCGGCGCCGTGCAGGTGTGGGTGAACGGCAAGGAGCTCGACAACGACTTCAAGCTCGGCGGCGTGGAGCACCTGACGTATACGAAGGGTGACCCTGAAGCCGGGTAGCCCGGAGGGCGGCTCGGGGCGGCCTTCTGGCCAGGACAAAGTAGGCTGAGCCCATGCCACAACGCCGTACCGTCGCACTTGTCACCCTGGGCTGCGCCCGCAACGAGGTCGATTCCGAGGAGCTCGCGGGCCGCCTGGCGGCGGACGGCTGGGACCTGGTCGAGGACGCCGGGGACGCCGACGTCGCCGTCGTGAACACCTGCGGCTTCGTCGACGCCGCGAAGAAGGACTCCGTCGACGCCCTGCTCGAGGCCAATGACCTCAAGGACCACGGGCGCACCCAGGCCGTCGTTGCGGTCGGCTGCATGGCCGAGCGGTACGGCAAGGAGCTCGCCGACTCGCTGCCCGAGGCCGACGGGGTGCTCGGCTTCGACGACTACGCCGACATCTCCGGGCGGCTGCAGACCATCCTCAATGGCGGCAGCGTCGAGGCGCACACCCCGCGCGACCGGCGGCAGCTGCTGCCGCTGTCGCCGGTGGAGCGGCAGGAGGCCGCCGTGGCCCTGCCGGGGCACGGCCAGGAGGCCCCCTCCGACGCCCCCGAGGACCTGCCCGAGGGCGTCGCGCCCGCCTCCGGGCCGCGTGCGCCGCTGCGCCGCCGGCTGGACACCAGCCCCGTTGCCTCGGTGAAGCTGGCCTCCGGCTGCGACCGGCGCTGCTCGTTCTGCGCCATCCCGTCCTTCCGCGGGTCCTTCATCTCCCGGCGCCCGTCGGACGTGCTGGGCGAGACCCGCTGGCTGGCCGAGCAGGGCGTGAAGGAGATCATGCTGGTCTCCGAGAACAACACCTCCTACGGCAAGGACCTGGGCGACATCCGGCTGCTCGAGTCGCTGCTGCCGTCGCTGGCCGAGGTGGACGGCATCGAGCGGGTGCGGGTCAGCTATCTGCAGCCGGCCGAGATGCGGCCCGGCCTGATCGAGGTGCTGACCTCGACGCCGAAGGTCGCCCCGTACTTCGACCTGTCCTTCCAGCACTCCGCCCCCGACGTGCTGCGCGCCATGCGTCGCTTCGGCGACACCGACCGTTTCCTGGATTTGCTGGAGCAGATCCGGACGAAGGCTCCGGAGGCCGGCGTCCGGTCCAACTTCATCGTCGGCTTCCCCGGCGAGCGCGAGTCCGACCTGGCGGAGCTGGAGCGGTTCCTGAACGCCGCGCGTCTGGACGCCGTGGGCGTCTTCGGGTACTCGGATGAGGAGGGCACGGAGGCGGCCACGTACGACGCCAAGCTGGCGCCGGACACCGTCGCCGAGCGGCTCGCGCACATCTCGCGGCTGGCCGAGGAGCTCACCGCCCAGCGGGCGGAGGACCGGCTCGGTGAGACGGTGGAGGTGCTCGTGGAATCGGTGGACGGTGACGACGGCGTAGTGGGGCGGGCCGCGCATCAGGCGCCCGAGACGGACGGGCAGACGGCCCTCACGGGCGTACCGGAGGGCCTGGCGCCCGGCCGGATGGTCACGGCCAAGGTCGTGGCGAGCGAGGGCGTGGACCTTGTCGCGCACTTCGTTGAAATCCAGCACAGCGTCGAGGAGACGCCCTGATGACCGCAGCGCCGGCCTCGCGGCAGGCCGGGCTCTTCAACGTCGCGAACCTGCTGACCATGGCGCGGCTGGTGCTCGTGCCCGGGTTCGTGCTGCTGATGCTGGTGGACGGCGGGCATGATCCGGTCTGGCGGGCGTTCGCCTGGGCGGCCTTCGCCGTCGCCATGATCACCGACCTGTTCGACGGCGAGCTGGCCCGCCGCTACGACCTGGTCACCGACTTCGGGAAGATCGCCGACCCGATCGCGGACAAGGCCATCATGGGCGCCGCCCTGGTCTGCCTCTCCGCCCTCGGCGACCTGCCGTGGTGGGTGACCGGGGTGATCCTCTTCCGCGAGCTGGGGATCACGCTGATGCGCTTCTGGGTGATCAGGCACGGGGTGATCCCCGCCAGCCGCGGCGGCAAGCTGAAGACGCTGACGCAGGGCGTGGCCGTCGGCATGTACATCCTGGTGCTGACCGGCTGGCTGGCCTCGCTGCGCTGGTGGATCATGGCGGCCGCCGTGATCCTGACGGTCGTCACCGGCCTGGACTATGTGCGCCAGGCGATCGTGCTCCGCCGGCAGGGCATGGCGCGCGACCGCGAGCGGGCCGCGCGGTGACCACGCGGCCCGGCGGCGGTTCGGCCGCCGCCGAGGCGATCGCCGCCGACGTTCTGGAGCTGTGTGCGGGGCACGACCTGACCCTCGCTGTGGCGGAGTCCCTGACCGGCGGCCTGGTGGCCGCGGCCCTCACCGCCGTCCCCGGCGCCTCACGCGCCTTCCGCGGCTCGGTCACGGCGTACGCGACCGAGGTGAAAAGGGATGTTCTCGGGGTACCCGGGGAATTGCTGGCCGAGCGTGGCGCGGTGGACAGCGATGTGGCGCGGCAGATGGCCGCCGGCGTGCGCTGGCGGCTGGGCGCCGACTGGGGCCTGGCGACGACGGGTGTGGCCGGGCCCGATGCGCAGGACGGCCAGCAGGTCGGCACGGTCTTCGTGGCCGTCGCCGGTCCGCAGGGACATGCCAGGACCGTACGGCTCGCACTGGACGGTGACCGGCGGGAGATCAGGGAGGCTGCCGTGGCGGAGGCCCTGGGGCTGCTCGGAGAAGAGCTGGGGAAGCGGATTTCCCGGCGTTCTGCTGGGCAGGAGGAGAGTGCTGGGTCACAGGGTACGGAACAGAGCGGGGGAGATGGATGTTTGCAGCCCTGAGTGAACACGACATTGCTCGCCGCACGTGTGCCGCCGGACGGGGTACGGTGGAGGAAGGTGGACCCGCATCCAGGGTCCGCCGCATTGGTGGAAGAGGAGGGAGCCGCGCATGATTCTGCTTCGTCGCCTGCTGGGTGACGTGCTGCGTCGGCAGCGCACGCGTCAGGGGCGAACTCTGCGCGAGGTCTCCTCATCGGCACGCGTCTCGCTCGGCTACCTCTCCGAGGTGGAGCGGGGCCAGAAGGAAGCCTCCTCCGAGCTGCTCTCCTCCATCTGCGATGCGCTTGACCTGCGGATGTCCGAGCTGATGCGCGAGGTCAGCGATGAGCTGGCGCTCGCCGAGCTGGCCGAATCCGCGGCGTCCGAGACGATCCCGTCGCCGATGACCTTCACTGTGAGTTCCGTCACGGGGATGCCCGACGACCGCGTCACGATCAAGGCTCCCAAGGAGGCTGTGGACGTGGTGGCCGCCTGAGCGGTTCATCGACTCTTTTCCGGAAGCCCGGTCCGTATCGCGGACCGGGCTTTCGGCTTTCTCGGTTTTCTCGGCTTTCTACGGGCCTTTCACCACGGCATGGCGACGCCGCCGTTGGGCCGCAGGATCTGGCCGGTGGTGAAGGCGGCCGCGTCCGACAGCAGGTAGAGCGCGGCGTGCGCCACGTCCTCGGGGGCTCCGACCCGGCCCAGGGGCGACATCCGGGCCATCAGCTTCTCCGTATGGGCCTGGGCCTCGGCGGTGTCGCGGGTGGTCATCGGGGTGCGGATCCAGCCGGGTGCGATGGCGTTGACGCGGATGCCGTGCGGGCCCGCCTCGGCGGCCAGGGTGCGGGTGAGCTGGACGATGGCGGCCTTGGCGACGCTGTAGCAGAGCAGCTGCGGGGTGCCGGAGTCCACGGCGCCGGAGGCCAGGGTGACGAGCGAGCCGCCGGTCTGCTGCTCGGTCATCGCCAGGGTGGCCTCCTGGCAGGCGTGCAGGACGCCCTTGAAGTTCACCGCCCAGAGCCGGTCCAGGTCGGCGTCGTCCGTATCCACGACGGTGGAGCGGTGCATGATGCCGGCGGCGGCCACCAGGCCGTGGAGGGGGGCGGCGGCCTGGACGGCTTTACGGACCTGGGCGCGGTCGGTGACGTCGAGGGGGTGGGCGTGCGCGGTCGGGCCGGCTTGGGCGACCGTCTCGTCGAGGCCCTTCTCGTCCAGGTCGGCGCAGTGGACCGTAGCGCCTGCCTGGGCGAGGAGCAGGGCGGTGGCGCGGCCGATGCCGCTCGCGGCGCCGGTGACGAGGATGGAGCGGCCGGTGAGGTCGTACGCCGGTACGGGCATGGGTGGGACCGTACGACTGGACCTGACGGGTCGTCAATAACGCGGGGAGGGGCGGGACTTACGGGGCCGGCTGGCAGG
>NZ_JAAKZV010000151.1 GCF_011044975.1 Streptomyces coryli
GGGTTGGTGTTGTGGGGGCGGGACAAGCTGGCGGCGGACAGCGGGGTCGAGGATGTCGCGCCCGACGTCGGGTTCGGCGGCTTCACGCTGGCCCACAACGTCCGCTCCGACCGGGAGGTCGACGTCCTGCTCGAGCGCGCCGAGCGGGCGGGCGGCCGGATCACCAGGGCCGCTCGCAAGACGGAACTGGGCTTCTACACCGGCGTCTTCACCGACCCCGATGGCCACGCCTGGGAGATCGCCCACAACCCGGGCTTCCCGCTGGCGGCGGACGGCTCCCTCACCATCCCCGACTTCGGCGTCTAGCGCGTCCGGCCACCGAAGGAAGGCTCAGAGCTCACCGCGCAGCACGGCGCGGCCGGTGTCACCGTCGAAGGGCACCGACGCATGCTCGTGAACGATCGTCCAGGCACCGTCCCGCCGGCGGAGGCAGCTCGTCGCGCGCACCCACATGCCGACCTCGGTGCCGTCCCGCATCGTGCCGCTGATCCGCACCAGGAAGTGGCAGAACGCGAGATCCGCGCCCGTCGTGATCTCCAGGTCGCGGATCTCATGCCCGACCCCGGTGCGATACGACGCGAGCCACCGCTCCAGCCGCTCCGCCGGGTCCTCGCCGCGGCGGACGAACGGGCCGACCGCGTCGTACAGGACCAGGTCGTCGGCGTAGGCGGCGGCCGCCGTGGCGGCGTCGCGGTCGCCGAGCGCCCGGGTGCGGGTCTCCAGCAGCTCGCGGATCTGCCGTTCGCTGTCCGGGGACGTCATCGCCCGGCCACCTGACGGCCGAGGGCGTCCAGCCAGTCGCCGGTGCCCTGTTCGCGCCACTCGGGCTGTTCCTGGTCGTCCAGGAAGGTGCCCTGTTCGATGAGCACCAGACGGGTCCCGTCGCCGTCGGCGGCGAATTGCACGGTCGTCAGCGACACGGTCGACAGGACCTCGTCGGCGAACAGCGCCGTGGTGTAGACGATGCGCTCGTCCGGGACGATGTCGTGGTACTCGCTCCTGGCGACGAGGTCGACCCCGTCGCCGCCGTGCACGGCCTCGCTGCCGCCGACCCGGAAGTCCAGTGCGTAGCGGTCGTCCTGGGCCGCGAACCACTTCGCCTTCGTGTCGCGGTCGGACCAGGCCGCGAAGACCGCGGCGGGCGGAGCGGCGTAGATCCGCTCCAGCGTGAACGTGCTGTGCTTCACCGAGTGTTCGCTCATGATCCCGACTCCTTCGTCCGGTCGTCGAGGACCGCGCCGAGGCGGTCCAAGGAGTGCTCCCATGCCGTGCGCTGGCGCTGCAGCCACGCCTCGGCGCTGCGGAGGCCTGCCGGGTCGATCCGGCAGGTGCGGACCCGCCCGTTCTTCTCCGACCGCACCAGCTCGCTGTCCTGCAGCACCTGGAGGTGCTGGACCGTCGCGGCCACGGTCACCCCGAGGTGGGCCGCCAGCTCGCTGACGGTGGCCGGGCCGCGGGTCAGGCGCTCGATCACCGCCCGCCGGTTCGCGTCCGCGAGCGCGTGGAACAGCCGGTCCGCCGCCTCCGCCTTACGCTTAAGCATGTACTTAACTTTAATCGCCGGAGCGGGATAGTCAAGTGGTAGCTTAAGTATCCAGCAGGGGCCGTCGGCGCCGGAGTCACAGAAGCGGACCGTACGGCCCTGGTTCTCCCCGGGTATCCGGCCTACTGTGGGCTGTGTTGCCCCAGCCCCCGGCAGCTCTGCTGCCGAGGAGGCGGTCGCGGGAGGCATGCCGCCTCACCTCGCGACTCGGGCCCCGCGCCACCCCGTCGGCAGGCGCGCCACCAGCCACACCACGCGTCTTCCGTACATGCGGGTCGGCTGCCGTATTCCGTGACCCGGTTCAGCCGACGCCGATGCGGCTACCGGTGTAGTTGTCCCGCTCCCACCCGGCCGCTGGGGGGCCAGGCCACCGGCACGGCGGTGCCGGTGGTGATGAGGCCGGGAACCGGCCCGGCCGGTGTCCTGCAGGGGGACGCCGGCCGGGCATCCGGGGGGAAGTCCGAAGGCCGAAACCCGAAGTCAGAAGGAAAGGGTGCCAGCGTATGAGCACGCGCCCGGCGAGGCGTATGCCGTCGTCCGCGTCCGCGCCGGCGTCGTCGCAGACGACCGGCAGCGATTACGCCCGACTGTCCCAACTCATCACCGACGCCGGGCTGATGGCGCGCCGCCCCGGCTACTACACGTTCCGCATCACGGCCGTGGCCGTCCTGTACGCCGCCGGCTGGGCGGTCTTCGCCGTCGTCGGCGAATCCTGGTGGACCCTCGGCGTCGCCGTGTTCCTCGCCCTGGCCTTCGGCCAAGTGGCGCTGGTCGCCCACGACGTCGCCCACCGCCAGGTGTTCCGGCGGCGCCGGCCCACCGAGATCGCCGGCCGGATCGCGGGGGCGGGCATCGGCATGGGCTACGAGTGGTGGCAGGACAAGCACACCCGCCACCACGCCAACCCCAACCACGAGGAGCGCGACCCCGACGTCGCCCCCGACCTCCTCGTCTGGACCGCGGGGCAGGCCCGCGCCGCCACTGGCCTGCCCCGCCTGCTCGGCCGCGCGCAGGCGGTGCTGTTCTTCCCGCTGCTGCTGCTCGAGGGCCTCAATCTGCATGTCTCAGGGGTACGGGCGCTGCGCAGCCCCGTGGTCAAGCGCCGGGTGCTGGAGGGTGTGCTGATGTTCGGGCACATCGCCGCGTACCTGGCCGTGCTGCTCCTGGTGCTGCCGCCGGGGATGGCGCTCGCCTTCCTGGCCGTCCACCAGGCCCTGTTCGGGCTCTACCTGGGCGCGATCTTCGCCCCCAACCACAAGGGCATGCCGACCTTCAGCGGCGACGACCGCCCGGATTTCCTGCGCCGGCAGGTGCTCACGTCCCGTAACGTCCGCGGCGGCCGGCTCACCGACCTCGCGCTGGGCGGGCTCAACCACCAGATCGAGCACCATCTGTTCCCCAGCATGCCCAGCCCAGCCCTGCCCAGGGCCCGCCCGATCGTCCGCCGCTACTGCCGGGAGATGGGCGTGGACTACGCGGAGACCGGGCTGTTCGCCTCGTACAAGCAGGCGCTCATCAGCCTGCACCGGGCCGGTGCCCCGCTTCGCCGACGATGAGCGCGGCGTCGGCGGTGCCGTCGATGACCTGCTGGGCCAGCTCCACCAGCCGCAGCTGATGCGACCTGGCGTACTTGCGCAGGAGGTCGAAGGCGTCGTCGAGCGGGAGCTGCCAGCGTTCGGCCAGGATGCCCTTGACCTGCTCGATGACGATACGGCTGGTCAGCGCGGTCTGCAGCTGGCCCTTCTCGGTGTGGCTCTGCTCCAGTGTGCGCTGCTGCAAAATCGCGATGGTGGCGACGTCGGCGAGGGCCTGACCGAGCGTGATGTCCTCGTCGCCGAGGGTGCTCTGCTTGGTGTGGAAGAGGTTCAGCGCGCCGATCACGCGGTTGCGCAGCCGCAGCGGGAGGGCGTGCGTGGTGGTGAAGCCGGTGGCGAGCGCGCGCGGCGCGAACACCGGCCATTGGGCCGCGGTCGCCGGGTCGGCGAGGTCGATGCCGGTGCGCGCCGCGCCGCTGCGGTAGCACTCCACGCACGGACCCTGGTCGTGCTGGAGCGCGAACAGCTCCAGCAGCCGGGTGTGCTCGTCGGAGGCCGCGATGATCTGCAGGTCGTCGTGCGAGTCGGCCAGCAGGATGCCGGCCGCGGTCACATCGAGGAGCTCCACGCAGCGGGCTGAGAGCCGCTGCAGGAAGTCGATGATGTCGAAGTCGTCGATGAGGGAGTCCGCCACTTCGACGAAGGTCTCCGCCAGTCGCTGCTCGCGGGTCATGTCGTCATCCCCTTTTTCCGGCGGGCGGAAGCAGCCCGGTGTCATCGTCGTGGAATCGAAGTCGTCTGGCCACCACGTCTTCCGCGATCTCGCTCACGGTGCGGTTGTGGCTGTAAGCGTGCGCCCGCAGCCGCAGCAGGGCCTCCGCCAGTGGCACCTCGAGCTGGGCGCTGACCATGCCGGTCGCTTGATGCACCACTGCCCGGTGGAGTACCCGCGGCGGCTCGGGTGCATCCCGGCGACTGCCGGACATGCCGCCGTCCAGCACCATCCCGGTCAGGGTGGAGGCCAGCACGAGCGCGTCGTCCGCCTCGTCCGGCGACAGGGCGCGGGCCGGATGCCGCAGGACGGTGAGCACGCCGAGCCGGATGGCCCCGATGCCGAGCGGGAAGCAGCAGACCGTGCTCACCGTGTGACCGTCCAGCGCCGGCAGCAGCGCCGGCCAGCGCTCCGCGCTCACCCGCAGCAGGTCGTGGACCATCACCACCGAGCCGGACCTGACCGCGTCGGGACCCGGGCCCTCGCCCAGGGTGAACTGCAGGTCCTCGAAGTAGGTGCTGGCGGCGCCCGAGGACCAGACGAGTTCCGTGTGGTTGTGTTCCAGCACCAGCGAGACGGCGACGCCGTCGGCGTCCAGCGCCTCCGCGCAGATGGCGGCCAGATCCTCGGTGCCGCGGCCCAGCTTGCGCAGGGCCTCCGCCATCCGGTCACTGACCACGGTCCGTGCCTGCGCTTTCCTCGACGAGCGTCACTCGTATGTCCGGGAGCTCTGGTTGTGCAGCGCGTCGTGCACGCTCGCGTAGCGGGGGAATTCCCCGGTCAGGCCGGCCGCCCGGAGCAGCAGGGCAATGCCGGCGTGAGTGTAAACCACCCGGAGCCATCCACCGCGCGCTTCATGGCGGTTACGGGCGGCGCACAGCTCGTGCAGCGGGCTCGCGTCCATGAACGACACCCGGCTGAGATCGACGATCAGACGCCATCGGTAGCCGGCCGCCTCGCGTCCCGCGGCGCGCAGGTCCAACCCGAACGCGGGGGTGGTCAGCAGATCGAGCTGACCCGCGGCTTCGACGATCCGGCACTCCTGATGCAGCGGAGCGGAAGTATCAGCGTCCATTCGAGCCCCATCCCCTTGTGCGGCGGTGCCGCAGTGCTCAGCCAGGCGGCCGGGGTCTTGGGCTCTGATGACATGCAGCCTAGCCCCGAACAGGGGGTGAGGACACGCCGGGAAATGGAACGAAGGAAAAGCGTCAAATCTGGCATACAACTGCTCCGATAGGACCCCGAGAGGAGCATTGATGCCCGGAGCATCCACCGCCGCCGTGTCCGTCCTCGCCGGCCTGCTGCTGGCGACGGGGGCCGTGGCCGGCCCGGCGCACGCCGAGCAGCAGCCGCCGCCGCCCGGTCCGCGCGACCGCCTGACCGTCGAGGCGCTGAACCGTCTCGTCGAGTACGCGGACACCCCGGACCAGGGCACGATCGCCCCGGACATCCCCCGTGGCCGCGCCCGGCTGGAGAGCTATCAGCGCGACCCCGAGCCGCTGCCGGTGCTGCCGGACATCGAGGAGGAGCCGCCGGGGGAGAAGGGCAAGCACGCGCCGTTCTGCACCCGCAAGTCCGGCCCGTATCAGAAGCAGGTCGAGCGCTATCTGAAGCTGCCGGTGGACGGCAGGCAGTCCAAGGCGGACTGCGAGGCGATCCAGGCCTTCCAGAAGGAGAAGAACATCTGGCCGGACGCCGGTTACGCCGGCCCGGTCACCCACGGCGAGCTCTTCCTGCCTACGGTCCGCAAGAACCCGAACAAGGACGGCCGGTGCCGGACCGACGTCGGCCGCGTCGTCTGCGTCGACATGACCCGGCAGCTGCTGTGGGTGCAGAACGGCCGCAAGGTGCTCTTCACGCCGGTCCCGGTCCGCACCGGCCGGCCCGGCTACGAGACCAGGACCGGGCTGCACCGCATCTACTGGCGGCACAAGGACCACTGGTCGGGGCTGTACGACGCTCCGATGCCGTACAGCCAGTTCTTCGACCGCGGCCAGGCGCTGCACGGCACCTACTCCAGCGTCTACAAGCCGCCCGGCTCACACGGCTGCGTGAACCTCCGCTACCCGGAGTCCAAGGCGCTGTGGAAGCTGCTGAAGAAGGGCGACGACGTGCACGTCTACGGGCGGCGCCCGGTGCGCTGACCTCCCCCGGGAGTTCAGTGCACCGAGAAGCCGCCGTCCACGAAGAGCGCGTGCCCGGTCACATACGCCGAGGCCGGGCTCGCGAGAAAGACGGCCGCGCCGGCGAAGTCGTCGGCGAGGCCGTTGCGGCCGACGAGGGTGCGGGCGGCGAGGGCGGCGACCTTTTCCGGGTCGGAGGACAGCCGCTGGTTCAGCGGGGTCATGACGAAGCCCGGGACGAGGGTGTTCGCGGTGACGCCGTGCGGTGACCAGGCCTCCGCCTGGGAGCGGGCGAGGGATTCGAGGGCACCCTTGGAGACCCCGTACGCGCCGGACTGCACGAAGGCGCGGTGGGCCTGCTGCGAGGTGATGTGGATGATCCGCCCGTAGCCGCGCTCGGCCATGCCGGGGCCGAAGCGCTGCCCGAGGAGGAAGGGGGCGTCCAGGTTCACCGCCATCGTGGTGTCCCAGACGTCGTCGCCGAGCTCGCCCATCGGGGGCCGGAGGTTGACGCCGGCGGAGTTGACCAGGATGTCCGGCTCGCCGAACGGCTCCACCGCCGCCTCCGCCGCGGCCCGTACGCCCTCGCGGGTGCTCAGATCGCCGCTCACCCAGGCCGCCTTGCAGCCGTCCGCGGTCAGCTCGTCCACGGTCGCGGCGAGCTCGGCCTCCTTGCGGGCCACGATCACCACGGCCGCGCCGGCCCGGGCCAGCGCACCGGCGATGCCCCGGCCGATCCCGGAGCTGCCGCCGGTCACGACCGCCACCCGGCCGTCCAGCGAGAAGAGCTCCGAGAGGTAGTTCTGCGTCGTCATACGGGGCACCCTAGCCCGCCGCTATCCTGCGGTTCCCGGCCAGGTCAGGAGGCACAGCACCATGAGTGAAAGCCCCGCATCGCCCTTCCCCGAACGGATGCGGCTCACCGGCGAGGGGCTCGTGCTCCGCGACTGGACGGAGGACGACCTGGCGGCGATGCCGGAGCTCTTCGACGACCCGGACATCGCGTACTGGACGCCGATCGTCTCCCCCTTCGACGCGGCCGCCGCGCAGATCCGCCTCGACCGGGCCCGGCAGCTGCGCGCCGAGGGGACGTCCATCCTGCTCGCCATCACCACCGACGGCGGCGCCCCGCTCGGCGAGGCGATGCTGCGGCGGGCGCCGGAGGGCACGGAGATCGGTTACGCCGTCGGCCCGGCCCACCGCGGCCAGGGGCTGGCGGCGCGGACGGTGCGGGTGCTCGCGGAGTACGCCTTCACCCAACTCGGCGCGGAAGAGGTGATCTTGGAGCTGGAGGCGGAGAACGCGGCCAGCGTCGCGGTCGCCGTCAAGGCCGGCTTCCGGCTGCTCGACGTGCCGCTGATCGAGGGCGAGGAGAAGGGGCGGGCGTTCCGGCTGCAGACGTGGGGGCTGCGGCGCTGAAGTGGGCGCGATGCCGGGCGGGTTGGCACTGGGTTGCGATCACGAGAGTGGCCCGGAGCCCTGGACGTGCCCGGCACCGCTGTCCTCGATACTGATGCACGAAGATAGTTGTTGCAAGTCTATCGCAATAAGGGTCTAGGGTGGGGCCATGGCCAACTACACGCTCCCGGACCTGCCGTACGACTACGCCGCGCTGGAGCCCGCCATCACCGGCGAGATCCTCGAGCTGCATCACGCCAAGCACCACGCCGCCTACGTCAAGGGCGCCAACGACACCCTCGAGCAGATCGCCGAGGCCCGCGACAAGGAGCAGTTCGGCGGCCTGGTGGGGCTGGAGAAGACGTACGCCTTCAACCTCTCCGGCCACGTCCTGCACTCGATCTTCTGGCAGAACCTCTCCCCGGACGGCGGCGACCGCCCGGACGGCGCCCTCCGCGACGCCATCGACGAACACCTCGGCGGCTTCGAGGCGTTCAAGAAGCAGCTCTCCGCCGCCACCGCCTCGGTGCAGGGCTCGGGCTGGGGCGTGCTCGGCTGGGAGCCGCTGGGCAAGCGGCTGGTCGTCGAGCAGGTCTACGACCACCACGGCAACGTCGGCCAGAACGTGACCCCGCTGCTGGTCTTCGACGCCTGGGAGCACGCGTACTACCTGCAGTACCGCAACGTCCGCCCGGACTACGTGCAGAAGCTGTGGGACCTGGTGAACTGGGAGGACGTGGCCAATCGCTACGCGGTGGCCGTGTCGTCCTGAGCCGGGCACCGGCTACGGTGACCACGACGGCGACCAGGGGGGCGGGCGTGGAGCTGCGGGACATCGAGATATTCCTGACGCTGGCGGAGGAGCTGCACTTCGGGCGCACCGCGGAGCGGCTCCGCGTCAGCCAGGCGCGGGTCAGCCAGTCCATCGCCAAGCAGGAACGCCGGATCGGCGCCGCGCTCTTCGAGCGCAGCAGCCGGAAGGTGGAGATCACCGAGATCGGGCGGGAGCTGTACGGCGAGCTGAAGGAGGCGTACGAGCGGATCAACGGCGCCGTCGAGGCGGCCGCCGCCGCGGCCCGGGGCACGACGGGCATCCTGACGCTCGGCGTCATCGGGGCGCAGGCACACGACTTCGCCGACGTCATCGGCGCCTTCCGGTCCCGTCATCCAGCGGCGGAACTCAAGTTTCAGGAAGTGCACTTCAGCGATCCGTTCGGGCCGTTGCGGCGCGGCGAAGTCGATCTGTCCGTCACCTGGCTGCCGGTCCGCGAGCCCGATCTGACGGTGGGGCCCGAGCTGATCTCCGAGCAACTGCTGCTGCTCGTCGGCGCAGGGCATCCGCTCGCCGCCAAGGAACAGGTCATGGTGGAGGACCTGGGGGACTACGTGGTGACGCAGTCGGCGCATCCACAGCCGCCGTACTGGGAGGAGGCCGTCAACCCGTTCCGTACCCCCGGCGGGCGGCCCATCAGGCGCGGCCCGAAGGTCGCGACCTTCCAGGAGGTCACGGCGTGTGTCGCGGCGGGCGAGGCTGTCACGCTGGTCCATCGCGACGCGGAGCGCTACTACCAGCGGCCCGGGATCGTCTACCGCCACGTGCCCGACGCCCCCATCGGCACCTGGGCGCTGGTCTGGCGCACCGCCGGCGAGACGCCGCTGCTACGGGCCTTCGCGGCGGTGGCGCGTGAGGTGCGGCCGCAGCCTCAGGGGCGCGTCAGCGCCAGCTGATAGACGTAGCTGCGGCGATACGGGCGGAAGCCCAGCTGCTCGTTGACCGCGAGCATGTGGTCGTTGGCGCCCGCGTTGTCCGTCTCGATCTCCGCCACCCCCGGGTGCTCGTCGTGCACCCGGCGCAGCATCTCCGCCTTCACCCACACCCCCAGGCCGTGGCCGCGGTGCGCGGGCACCACCGCGGTGTCGTACTGCTGCGCCCGGCGGGCGCCGTCGCCCGGGACGGCCAGCTCCGTGTAGCCGGCGACCTCCTCGGTGGCGCCGTGCACCGCCGCCACCGTCAGCAGCCGGTCGCCGCGGGCGGTGACGGCGTCAGCCATGGCGCGCAGGCTTTCGGCGGTCCAGGCGATACGGGGGGCCGGGGCGGAACTCTCGCCCGCCGGCATGTCGTTCATCGCGTCCTTGGCCGCCGCGAAGGACTTCGCCAGGGTCTCCGGCACCGGGCCGTCCCAGCCGGTGAGGTGGTAGCCGGGGCGGGGGCTGGTCACCAGCTCGTCGAGCCAGGCGCGGTGCACGTCGCTGAGCGGCAGCAGCAGATGGTGCAGCACCAGCTCTCTGGAGAGGCCGCGGCGCAGGCAGAAGACATCGCCGGGGGACTGCTCCGGCACCGTGACGACCAGGCTGTCGCGTCCCGCGGCCGCCACCGCGCCCGCGACCTCGTCCAGCAGCGCGGTTCCGATGCCCTGCCGCCGGTGCTCGGGGTGCACGTGCAGCTCGGCGTCCGCCGAATTCTCCCGGCCCTGCTGGTCGTTCAGCCGCGCCGAGGCGACGGCGGTCACTTCGCCGTCGGGCGTCGCGGCCAGCCACGTCAGCATCCGGGACCCGGCGCCGGGCTCGGCCAGCCGCGCCAGCAGCCGCTGCCGGGAGGGCAGCGGCTCGTCCGGCAGGTCGGCGGCGAGCGAGGCCCGTACCACCGCGCACCAGGCAGCGGCGCGCGCCGGGACATCGCGTACGGGCGTGATCGACACCGGGGTGCTGGCGGAACTCATGGCTTCCACGATCGGCGCGGCCAGGGCCGTCGGCAATGCCCAATCCGGCAACGAACCATTAGCCCCCGGTTATCGATCATCCCGGCCCCCGGGCGCGGCCATTAGCCAGCGGTTATGGCCCGTTGCCGAATCCGTCGTTGTTCGCGGGGGGCCGTAAGGAAGACGCTCGAGGCACGCCTTGTCCCGCCGACGAGAGGCAGCCCGCAGTGACCGTCGTATCCAGCTCGTCCAGACCCTTCGAAGCCCTACCCGAGCGTGCCTACGCCACCTCCGGCATCACCGTCCGCCGGGTGCCCGACGTCGCCGCCGCCACCGTGCAGGCGGTGCTGGCCGCCCTGCAGCACCTCCGGCCGGTCGCCGTGATCGCGGCGGACGCCCAAGTGGAGTCGCTGGCCTGCGCGCTGTGGAACGCCGACGTCGCGCTCAGCGCCGTCCCGGTGCTGTCCGCCACCCCCGCGCCCGGCAAGAGCACCCGCTACGACCACGTGGTGCTGGTCGAGCCGGCCGCCATCGCCGAGTCGGGACCGCGCGGGCTGCACTGCCTGCAGGCGGTGGCGACCTGCGCCGTGTACCGGCTCGACGTGCTGCACGCGCGGCCGCTGCCGTCCGGGGCGATGTGCCCGGACGGGATCAGGCTGCGGACCGCCGGTCCGTACGCAGCGCCGACAGGACCAGCGTGATCAGCGCCCCGGCGATCGCCCAAGCGGCCAGGACCAGCAGCGGCCCCGTCATCGCCCGGCCGCCGAAATAGGCGATCGAGCGCGCCGCCCACGTCCCCGCGCCGGGGATCAGCGCCGGTCCGATGTCCCGCCAGAACGGCGGCAGCAGCGGATACGGATACGCGCCGCCCGCGCTCGGGTTGCCGGCGATCACGATCACCAGCACGGTCAGCCCGATGCCGATCACCCCGAAGGCGCCCTGGAAGGCGAAGGTCGTGGCGCCGGCCGCGAAGACCACCAGGGCGCCGAGCCCCCACAGGCCGACGACGCTGCCGGGCAGCGCGCCGAGCACCGGCCCGATCACCCAGGCGCCGAGCAGCCCGAGCGCGAGCGAGAACAGCGCCAGCGCCACCAGCCGGATCACCGCCCGCCGCATGTTCGCAGGCCGCGACCCGAAGCTCAGCGCCAGGATCGCCGCGCACAGATACCCGCCCACGCACCAGCCGACGACCAGGTAGAACGCCGAAAGCCCCCGGGCGTCGCCCTTCTCGACGGGCGTGACGTCCACGACCTTCAGCTGCCGCTTCTCGGCCTTCTGCACCTCGCCGATGACGTCTTCCAGGGCATCGGCCAGCGACGCGCCGCCGCCGCTCGCGACCAGCAGCTCGTCCGTCTTGCCGCCCATGGGGTTGACCACCAGCGCCCCGTCGAGTGTGCGGTCCTTCAGCTTCCGCTCGGCCTCGTTCACGGAGCCGACCGGGCGCGGGGACAGCGGATGGCCCGGCAGCTTCGCCAGCTTTCCGACCAGCTCGCCCCTGGCCTCCTTCGGCGCCACGACGCCGAAGGCGACATCCCTCGGCTTGGGGTTGTGGAAGGCGCCCGCGTACGAGGTGATGAACAGCACGCCGAGCGCCAGCACCCCGAGCACCAGCAGCGCGGACCGCGGCCGCACCGCGTCCTTGACCTCGTCGAGGAAGGTGGGCTGCCGGGGCGGGCCTGAGTCGCTCATACCCCCAGCCTCAGCGGGGCGGCGGCCCGCCGCCGTGTCATGTGCGCCAGTCGGGTGGATGTGCGCGGCGTTGTACGGGACCGGGGCCCGGGATCAGGTGGAGTGACGTCATGGCTGACTTCCTCACCGACGTGCAGACGCTCCGCGACAAGGCCCGCGACGACATCATGAAGGGCCCGGTGACCGCCTCGTACGGCACCGACGTGGACAAGGTCATCGAGCTGCTGAACACCGCCCTGGCCACCGAGCTGGTGTGCGTGCTGCGCTACCGGCAGCACCACTTCGCCGCCAAGGGCCTGGACGCGGAGCCGGTGGCCGAGGAGTTCCTGGTGCACTCGGGGGAGGAGCAGGAGCACGCCGACAAGCTGTGCGCCCGCATCACCCAGCTCGGCGGCACCCCGGAGATGGACCCGGCGAAGGTGGCCGGGCGGGCGCACTCGGAGTACGTGACCGCCGAGGACCTCACCGAGATGATCCGGGAGAACCTGGTCGCGGAGCGGATCGCCATCGAGTCGTACACCGAGATGATCAACTGGGTCGGGACCGCCGACCCGACCACGCGCCGGGTGCTGGAGGAGATCCTCGCCAAGGAGGAGGAGCACGCGGACGACCTGCTCAGCTTCCTGGAGTAGTCAGAGCGCGTCTCTGCGCTGCAGCCACGTGGTCGCCACCCACCCCGGCAGGATCGGCAGCCAGAACGTCAGCAGCCGGAAGAGCATCACCGCCGAGAACGCCGTCGCCCCGCTCACCCCGGTCGCCGCCGCGAGCCCGCCGGACAGCACCGCCTCAACGGCCCCCAGTCCGCCGGGCGTCGGCACCACCGAGCCCGCCGACTTCCCGATCAGATAGACCACCGCCACGGTCGCGAACGGCACCGCCTTGTCGTCCTCGAAGGCGCGCAGCGACGCCCACAGCGCCAGGCTCCCGGCCAGCGGCAGCAGGAACGCCCCGCCGACCCCGACGGCCAGCCGCCCCGGCTTGCGCAGCAGCTCCAGCATCGCCGGCACCACCCCGGCGAACCACGGCCGCACCTTCTCCATCGCGAACCGCCGCAGCCGCGGCACCGCCGCCACGATCACCGCGAGCACCGCCACCACCAGCAGCACCGTGATGATCACCGACGACGGCGGCAGCCCGGTCCCGTGCGACGCCCCCGAGATCGACCCCAGCAGCATCAGCAGCAGCAGGAACGCCAGCAGCGCCACCACCTGCGACACCGCCATGCTCGTCACCGCGACCCCGGCAGGCACCCCGGCCCGCTGCAGGAACCGGGTATTGATCGCGATGCTGCCGACCGCCCCCGGCGTCACCAGGCTGATGAACGAGGCGGCGAACTGCGTCAGCAGCACCCGTACCGCCGGCAGCCGCTGCGCCACGAACCCGGCGATGCCCATCGCCGCGCCCAGATACGTCACGGCGGTCGCCGCGAGGGCCAGCAGCGCCCACGGCCACGCCATCCCGGTGAACAGCTGCGTCGGCGACCGGCCGGCGAACTGCCCGATCAGGAAGTACACCGCCACCGCACCGCCGAGCCCGGACAGGATCGTCCGCGGCCGCAGCCGCTCGATCACCACTGCCTTCGGCTCGGGCGCGGCCGGCACCAGCTCCTTGACCTGCTTGCCGACCTCGTCGAGCACGCCCTTGTGCTTCATCAGCTTGGTACGGGTCTCGTAGCTGAAGACCGCCGGCCGCAGCAGCGGCTGCAGCGCGGCCAGCCGCTCGTCCCCGATGACCGCGCGGGCGGCCGTCACCGAACGCTGCGGGTCGGTCAGCATGGCGAGGGTGAGCAGCAGCTCGGCGTCGTCCAGGAGCAGCTGCAGCTCGGCCGCCGCGACCGAGCCGGCCTCCAGGCGGGTCACCCAGACCTCGCCCCCGGACCCGACGAGGAACGCGTCCGCCGACAGCCGCCGGTGGCTGATGTGGTGCCGGTGCAGCGCGGCGACGGTCTCCCAGATCTCGTGCAGCAGGTCGTCGGTGAGCTCTTCCGCCGGCAGCTCGGTGAGCGGCCTGGCGTCCGGGTGCTCGTAACCGAGCAGCACCGCGTCCGGGCTCAGCTTGCGCACCACCAGCAGCCGCGGCGTGCGGATGCCGGAGTCGCGCACCGCCAGCGACAGCAGGGTCCGCTGCTCCACCGCGTCCTGCAGCGAGCCGAGAAAACCGTGGCTGCGCGCCGCCCGGCGGACCCGCAGCCACTGGTACAGCCGGTAGCCGAGCCCGGCGGTGGCCCGGTCCCGGTCGAGTACGACGACATCCAGCTCGCCGGGTCCGTAACCGGCCTCCGCCAGCGCGGCCACGATGTCCGCGTCTGTCGGCCGCAGCTCCACGCTGCCGCGCAGCCAGCGCACCCCGAACGCCACCGCGCGGCCCAGCGCGAACGACGCCACCACCCCGATCAGCGTCGCGTCGTGGCTGGCCAGCGCGGCCGCCCCGGTCAGCACGAGGCCGGCCCAGGCGGCGTTGCGCAGCCACAGCCGGTCGCCGAAGCCGACGAGGGTGATGAAGGCGACGACGGTGGCGATGTACAGGTGCAGCGCCGCGACCTCGCGGCCGCCCGAGGGCACCTCGGCGACCGCGGCGCGCAGCTGCTCGGGCCCCGGCCCCCGTACGAACAGATTGATCCCGAGCGCGGCGAGATACGTGACCAGCGCCGCCAGCACCCCGTCGGTGACCAGCCGCCCCTCGCGCCGCAGCAGCCGCTCGGTGGCGGCCGCGATCGGCGCGAGCGCCATCACCACCCCGGAGCCGAAGACGATCGGCCCGATCAGCAGCCCGGGCGCGGCCCGGACCAGCACGGCCCCGCCGAGCAGCACGACGATGAGCGCGAGGTCGAAGAAGAACCGGGCCCGGTCCACCGGCCGGCGCACGACACGGGGTGCCGGGGCGGGTGCTTCGGAGGGCGCAGGCGCAGTAGCCACACTCCACGCTCGCCCGGGGCGGGGTGCGCGGCCACCGGAGCGGGCCGGGAGACGGATGCCGGTGACCCGGCTGGCGGTCACCGCTCGCCGCATCCGCGCCCGCACGCAAGGCTGAGGGGGTGCGGAAGCGAGGCGGCGGTGGCGGGTTTCGCGCGGTCCGGCGCGGCCTCGGCCTCCGGCGGATCCTGCGGCTGCTGCCCCCGGTCCTCATCGTCCTCGGCGCCGTCTTCTACGAGGTCGCCCCGCCCGGCATGACCGCCTCGCCGTTCTTCACGGCCGCGCCGCTGATCGCCGCGCCGCTCTACCACCTGCGCGGCACCGTCGCGGTGGCGGTGGCCAGCCTCGGCACCGCCGTCGGCCTCGAGCTGGCGAACCGCACCGGGGACCAGCCCGACGCCGTCACCGACATGATCACCGTCCTGGTCATCGGCTTCATCGCCATCGTCGTCAACCGGCTCTCCGTCCGCGCCGACCGCCGCCTCGCCTCCGCCCGCTACGTCGCCGAGGCCGCCCAGCGCGCCGTCCTGCCCGACCCCGAGGAGCACATCGGCGGCCTGCGCATCGCCGCCCGCTACCTGGCCGCCGACGCCGACGCCAGCATCGGCGGTGACCTGTATGCCGTCCAGGAGACCCCGTTCGGCGTCCGCGCCATCGTCGGTGACGTGCGCGGCAAGGGGCTCGGGGCGGTGGAGGCGGTGGCCGTGGTGATCGGCGCGTTCCGGGAGGCGGCGGAGCAGGAGCCGGATCTGGCGGGGCTCGCCACGCGCCTGGACGCCGCGCTGCTGCGGGAGGGGGTGCGGCGGGAGGGCCTGGACCGGTTCGAGGGGTTCACGACGGCGGCGCTGGCGGAGTTCACGGAGGGGAATCGCGCGCTGCGGGTGGTGAACCGCGGCCACCCGGCGCCGGTCGTCCTCCGCGCCGACGGCTCCGTACGCAAGGTGGAGCCGGAGGAGGCGTCCCTGCCGCTCGGCGTCTCCGAACTCGGCAGCTGGCCGGACGAAACGGTCGAGCTGGACTTCCCGCCCGGCGCCACGCTCGTGCTCTTCACCGACGGCATCACCGAGGCGCGGGACGAGCGCGGGCGGTTCTACGATCCGTACCGGCGGCTGCGCGGCCGGGTCTTCCGCGGCCCGGAGGAACTGCTCGACCAACTCATCGAGGATGTGGCGCGGCACACAGGCGGACTCACCGCCGACGACATGGCGCTGCTCGCTCTCTCACGCTCCGTAGTGGATCAGCCCCCCTCCGCATAACAAGTAACGCACGATCGTTTAACGGCCGTTACCTACTGCCGGGTGGGGGCAGCGCCAACTTGTCCGCTTCTGCCACCGGAAATCCGTAACGTCATTGGCAGCGGGCTGAGTCAATCCCCTGAACGACTTGGAATCAGACCCCTCTCTCTACTAGCGTTCGATAACGCAGCGCGGTCGTCACTGCCGCCGCAAGAGGCGGCACCGTGCGCCGTCGCCGAATCCCGTAAGTGAAACAACTGCAGAAGCTGCGAACGCAAGAGCACCAACTGCACCACCAGCACCATGCATTTGCGGCACCGAGGGAACCGGGGAACCAACTTCCTTGGGGTGAATCGGACAGCCTCCCGCCAGAGGCCGCCCGTAGGAGACCTTCCTGCTCCGAACCCGTCAGCTAACCCGGTAGGCGAGAAGGAAGGAAAGGAGTACGCCCGCGTGGCGTCCTATAGGCGTGGCCCCGGACCCGAGGCTCAGTACGACCCTTACGAGCCGGGCCCGTACGGCTATGACGAGGGATACGACGATGGTCCCTACGAAGACTGGGACCCCGGTTACGACGACGGCTTCCGCCCGTCGTCGCGCCGTCGTCGTCCTGCCAAGCAGCGCGGCTCCATGGCGCGCAGCGGTGCGGTCCTCGGCGTCGGTGTCATAGCGGCAGTCGGCGCAGGTTCCTCCATATCCCAGGCGCAGTCGAAGCCGCCGGTCGCGATATCGATGCCGGACATGGGTCCGGTCTCCGACGTGGCGGGTGCGGTGGGCGACAGCCTCCCGGACGCCGAATCGCTCCCGGGCGTCGGCGACCTGATGCCGGAGAAGGACCAGGGTCCGGCCCCCGGCACCAAGACCACCAGCCCCTTCACCCAGGCCGGCCTCAGCAGCGAAGAGGTCGCCTCGGGCGAGGCCAGCTCCGGCGAGGCGCTGCGCGCCCGCATCATGGAGCAGGCCGAGGCGCAGCAGGCCCAGGCGGACGAGCAGGAGCGCGTCGCCATGGAGCAGGCGGCGGCGCAGAAGGCCGCCGACGAAGCCGAAGCGGCCAAGAAGAAGGAACTCGAGCAGAAGAAGCAGGCCGAGCTCGAGGCCAAGCGCAAGGCCGAGGAAGAAGCCCGCCGCAAGGCGGAGGAGGAGCGCCTGCGCAAGCTGGCGGCGTCCTACATCGTCCCGGTCTCCAACTACACCCTCACGTCCACCTTCGGCGAGACCAGCGAGCACTGGGCGACCACCCACACCGGCCAGGACTTCGCCGCTCCCACCGGCACCCCGGTCAAGGCCCTGCACACCGGCACCATCAAGGAAGCCGGCTGGGCGGGTTCGTACGGCTACCGCATCGTCCTCGAACTCGAGGACGGCACGGAGATCTGGTACTGCCACCTGTCCTCGATGATCAAGACAGGCGGCAAGGTCACGACCGGCGACACCATCGGCCGCGTAGGCGCGACCGGCAACGTCACCGGCCCCCACCTCCACCTGGAGGTCCGCCCCGGCGGCGGCGACCCGGTCGACCCGATGCCCTGGATGCGCAACAAGGGCGTCGGCATCTAAGCCGAGGAACGGCGCAACGCCGGGGCACCTTCCCCCGCTCGGCCCCGGCGGACGGCACGAAAAGCGGCAGGGACGGGGCTATGGGCTCCGTTCCTGCCGACATCCGGGACTTCCGCTCCCGCATACGTACGCAACACCCCCGTTCACCCCCGTCCCCCGTGGCGCTTCCTGGCGCCCCAAAAACCGCCGGCGGTCCTGGTGGCCTACCCCCCGACACCAGGGCCGTCGGCTTTTGCCTGCCCGTGTGCGCACCGTGCCGCGAACGCTCCCCGTCCCACACTGCAAGTAGGGGTGTGACCGCCGTAGGGGCGGTCGTTGGAGGGGAGTGGCATGGACGATGCGGACGAAGATCTGCTGACCCGCTCGGTAAGCGAGCCCGCGGCTTTCGAGCCCTTGGTCGACCGGCATTCCGCCGCCCTGCACGGCTATCTCGTACGAAGGGCGCCCGCGGCAGCGGACGACCTGCTGTCGGAGGTGTGGTTAAGGGCGTATGCGGGGCGCGGGGCTTATGCCGCGGGGCGCGGGGCCGCGAGGGCGTGGCTCTTCGGGATAGCGCGCAACGTACTGGCCGGGCACTGGCAACAGGCGGCCCGGGGCGCGCAGGGCCCTGCCGGGGCGACGTCGCCGGTCGGGGACCCATGGCAGGCGGTCGACGCCCGCCTGGACGCGGCGGCCGTCGGCCCGCTGCTGCGCCGCAGGATCGCCGATCTGCCGGCCGTGGAACGCGAATTGCTGCTGCTGGTGGCCTGGGAGCAGCTGACGCCGACGGAGGCGGCGGCGGTGGTGGGCATCCCGGCGGGCACGGCGCGGTCACGGCTGCACCGGGCGCGTAGGCGACTACGCGCGGATCTGTCGTCCTCGGCCGCCGCTCTCACTCCGCTGACGGGAGATGTCTCATGAATGCCAGGAATGATGTGCTCGATTTCCCGGGTGCCGAGGAACTGACTGCGGCGGGGGAGGTGGCGCCGCCGGAGGGGGAGGTCATCGAGGCCGCCCTGACGGCGGTGCGCCAGGCGGCTGTTGCGGAGGAGAAGCAGCCCCGGCAGCGGCGCTTCGGCCGCCGCCGGCTCGTAGCGACGGCGGCCGCGGTGGCGGCGGTAGCGGCGACGGCGGTGGCGATCCCGGTGATCAGCTTGGACGGCGGCGAACCGGCGGGCAGCGCGGCAGCCGCAGACTTCCTCAACTCCGTAGCGGACAAGGCAGCCGCCCAGCAGGCGGGCCCCGGCCCGTACTGGAAGTTCACCTCGAAGGAGCTGAACACCGACGGCACCTACCGGACGGAAACCCGCGTCATCAGCCCGACCGGCATCGGCGACAAGCCGGCACCGAACGGCAAGGAGCTGCTCTGGACCGTGGGCAAGAAGGAGCTCAACTGGGCCGCGCTGAAGCAGCTGCCCACCACCCCGGACGCACTGCGCCGCGAGCTGTCCGCAGGCAAGTCGGGCGACGCGGCGAACCGCCAGGTGATCGGCCAGGGCTCACACCTGATGGAGTTCTCCCCGATCGACCCCAAGGTCCGCGCCGCCCTCTACCGAGTCCTGGCCCGCACCCCGGGCCTGGACATGATCGGCAAGACCCACGACAGCGAGGGCCGCCCGGGAGTGGAGGTGGCCTGGAAACAACGCCCCTTTGAGGGCCCCGGCCCGCACAATGACATGCACTGGATCATCAACCAGCAGACGGGCCAACTCCTGGAGACCCGCCACATCGCCGCGCAGAACTACGACGGCTCGGACTGCAAGCCATCCAAGGGCGTAGACCCGGAGTGCTCGCCCTCGGCCCGCAAGGGAGACATCACGGGCAGCTCGACCTACCTCTTCAACGGCCCGGTGACCACACCGCGCTGACCCAACCAGTCCGTGCCGGACCCCGGGCCGCCGAGGAGGAATTGGTCCTACAGATTGCGGCGGGAGTCGCACCGGGGCCCGGCACGGCACGCCGACGCTATCGGCGTGCCGGCCCAAGCCGTCACGAGCAAACCACCCCCGCTGAAACGTGCCACCGCCCACTGCCTGCACCCTTGTGATCAGCCAGAGAGCCACCCGCCACCCGATCCGGCGACCGCGCCAAGAGTGTTGATCTCGCAGCGGCCTGGCTAACTGGATGGTGCGGGTACTCGCGTCCAGCGTCCTTGAGCAAGCCGCCCGGCTGGCTCCCTCGCCCCAGCACCACGCCGCGCCAGGAAAACCGCACCCGGCAAC
>NZ_JAAKZV010000152.1 GCF_011044975.1 Streptomyces coryli
TAGTTACATGCCTCGTGGGCGCGAAGATGTGTATTAGGGACAGTCGCTACGCGACGTAACTGCACCGCGCTCCGCGCGGTGCACCGCCGGCTCCGCCGGCGGTGGGGAAGCCAACTCCGTTGGCTTCCCCACTATGAATTGCTCCGCAATTCATAGTGGTTCGAATTCGCTCCGCGAATTCTTGGCTGGCTACGGGGTGAGCGTAGGGGTGGCGGGCTTGGTTTTCCATTCCCGTGAGGTGCGAAACAGCTATCCTTATCCCGGGATGCGGAGACCAAGTGGTCGAACAGAGGGATTACCTTGGTGCTGGCGCGCGTAGTTCCCTCATCGGAGCACCTCAGATGGGTAGTTGGAGGGTGCTTCTCCGGGGTGGGAGCGGTGCTGGCTCTGTGTGTCCTCTTGCAGGTAGTTCGCCTGTAGGGGGCAGCGGGATGCTGCTCAGATATGCGGGAATGGAAAATCCTTTGAGGAAACCCTTCGTCAGGAGAATGGAGAGGCGAGGGCAACTGGTCCGGTAACGTGTGCTGGTTTGTGCTCGCTTGTGGCTGCCGGCACCGTCCGGGTGCGGCCTGACGCGCCATCACGCTTTCATCTAGTTGATTACCTAGGGTGAGAGTTCATGGCAGTTGAACAGGTGCAGCAAGATCTCTAATTGGTCTAATCCAATTTAGATGTGGTGATCTTACCGGTGTGGAGAGATCTGGGCCGCGGTGATCCGCTCTAGCCGCCGGAGCCGAGACGACTGAACGCCCAGCGAAGCGCCTCCCGGTCGACACGCGCACGGCCCAGACGCTCGAGGGCTGTGTGGGTGTGGGCGGTCAGGCGGGCCCAGTCGCGGAAGTTGCCGTGCGCGGCGTGCTGGTCGGCGAAGGTGATGTCGTCAGGGTCGGCCTCGGCCCAGATCGGGTGGTACAGCGGAATGGCCTCGAGGACTTCATCGGGACTCAGGCGGGTGAAGCGCTGCCAGATGTAGATCCGGGAGGACAGCATCGGCTCCTTGCGCAGCGCGGCGTAGCAGCCGTCGCCGCCGACGAAGACGATTGCGAGCTGGGTGTAGGGGTCGTCCCAGAGGTAGCGGCAGTACTCCAGCTGCTCGCTTGAGAGCCACTGGGCCTCGTCCAGGACGAGGGTACGGGGGGCAGTGGCGAGGGTGTCTTTGAGTAGGTGGTCGAACTCGGATGGGTAGCGCGGGGGTTGGCCGGGCAGTTCGAGTGCGGCGAAGAGCTCGTGGCGTACCGCGCGGGTGGTCGGGCGGGCGTGGAAGGTGATCCGGCGGATGTCCTCATCTGGTTCGAGCTCGCGCAGGCAGCTGGTGACTGCGACGGTCTTGCCAAAGCCGGCACCGCCGTGGAGGCACATCATCGCCCGGGCGGTGATCGTGTCGGCGAGGTTCTCCCGGGCGGCCAGCAGCGCTTTCGTGGTGACCAGCCGTGCCTCGGGCAGCGTCACGTACTGGTCGGAGGGCGCGGGCGGCAGGTGACCGGTCATGGCGAGTCCTCATGGGTGGGGTCGGGCGTCGGCCCGGCAGTTCGGGTGCCCGAGCGCAAGGAGGCGGGGGTGGCCCAGTCGGCCGGCGGTGGTGCGGGCGGAATCAGGTCCGGCAGCGCTAGCGCGGACAGATCGGTGTCGTGGTGCTCGTCGAGTTCGCGGGCGGCCGCGGCGGCGGTCATGGTGTTCAGGCGGCGGGCTGGGGTGGCTTCGGTGGTGGGGGCGAAGCGGTCCCGGCGCAGCCGCTCCGCGGCTTTGGCCTCGGCCCGTAGACGCCGGGCCCGCTGGGTACGAGCGCGGCGCAGCGTGGCGAGCTGCTCGGGCGTGGCTTGGTCGGCCAGGTGCGCGGTGCCCAGTCGGCGGCCGTGCGGTGTGCAGACTTCGATCTCGTGGCCGTGATGGGGCATGAAGCGCACCGTCACCTCGCGGCCGGCCTGTCCGGTCATCCAGTCGGCGATGTAGTCCCGGTTTTGGAAGCGCACTCCATGGCTGGTGATGGTGCGGGTGCGGCCGTCGTCCTCGAGCGTGAAGGCCCATACGTCCGCCGGTAGGACGTCGTTGAGCGGGGTCGCATCGGCCTGCCAGGCCTCAAGCGGCGTGGCGCCGCCGAGGCCGTCGGGTTGGTGTTCGGTGTTCCACCACCGCGTCCATGCCAGCAGTTCCTCGGTGAACGCCTCAAACGACAGCACGGGCGCTGCCGGGCGGCGGTCGGGGCGGCGGCGCGGCTTCTTCGGTGTGTAGCCGGGCAGGGCGGCGAACAGCATGCGGGTGGCGTTGCGGTTGAGGTTCTCGATGCTGCCCTTCAGGTGCGGGCTGTAGGGCGGGAGAACGGTGATGTCCGCGTCCAGGGCGGTCAGTGCCGTGGAGACGGTGCGGGAGAGGAAGTCTCGGCCGCGGTCGAACCGTACGTGGGCGGGCAGGCCGCCGACAGGGCCGTAGGGGGCGGTGCGCAGTACGGCGGAGCGCAGCGCGGCCAGGATCGAGGCACGGGTGGGGTAGCCGGGGGTGACCGCGAGGCCGGGGATGGTCTTGGTGGCGCAGTCGATGAACCAGGTGACGTAGGGGTGGACGAGAGTGCCGTCGGCTTCTACGCGCAGCGGGGCCTGGACGTGGTCGGCCTCCCACACGTCGTTGCGCCAGGTGCGGGGGCGCTTGGCGAATACGTCGTAGGAGCGGGCGGCCTCGGGGCCGTCTCGGTAGCCGGCCCGCTCCCCCGCCGTCACATCCCGGCGCACCGCCCGCAGGAACGTCGACAACGACGGCACCGTATCCAGCACCGGCACCGCCGCAGTGGGTGCTCCGCCCGGAGGTGGCGCGGCGGGCCGTGCGGCCGAGGCGGTGGCAGAGTCCGTGGCAGGGGCGTCTGCACTCGCGTTCGCCTCGGCGGCCGCACGTACGCGGGCTGCGAGTTCGCGGTGGACCGCGGAAGCGTTGCCGTGCCAGTACGCCAGCAGTACCCGGATCTCAGGCGTGATCTCGAAGCGGCTGGTGTGACGGGCTCCGGGGCTCGCGGCGGTCTCAGGTGTGGAGGTGGCTGCGGCCAGCCAGCGCCACACCGTGCGGTCCGAGACGTTCAGGCACTGGGCCGTGGTGTGGACGTGGGCGCGGGTGAGGCGGCGTTCGGCGCGCAAAGCGAGCAGACGGCGCACCGCGGGCCGGCGCAGCGCGGTCGCCGAGACCGCGTCGAGGTAAGGAGCGGCCGGCGAGGGGGCCAGGCCTTTGGGAGGCCCGTCGTCTGGGGTGATCGTGTTCATCGGCGTGCCTGCCCTTGGGGGGTGGCTTCTTTAGGTGGTCGTGGGGCCGAGGCGGGAGCAGGCCCACGTCAGTAACGCGCGACCCACGAGGTCCACCGGACGGCGGTCCAGGGCCGCGTACATGTGGGAAGTGATCTTTGCCCAGGTGCGGAAGTTGCCGTGGGCGCAGATCTCGTCCGCGTGCAGCAGATCCTCGTCGCTGGCGGTATGCCACAGCGGGTGGAACGACCGCAGCACGGCGGGGACTTGGGCGGCTTCGAGGCGAGGGGTGTGCTGCCAAGTCAGGATGCGTGAGGCCAGCGCCGGCGCGCGGGCCAAGGTGCGCTCTGCGCCGGCGCCGCACAACACCAGGGCGGTCTGGGTGGTCGGAGCATCGACGAGCAGGCGCAGGTAATCCAGTTCCGGGACGGCGATGCGCTGAACGTCATCGATGACCAGCACACCCGGCGTGGCCAGGGCGTCGATCAGAGCACGATCCGCCGCGTCCGTCCGGCTCGTGAGGGCTTTGATCGGCAGCCCGAAAGCGGCCAGCAGCGTGGCGCGTAGCTGTGGCAGGGCCGGTTTGACCGCCACCAGCGCGTGATGGACGGGCAGGCGGCGGGCCATCAGCCGCAGCGCCCGGTGGACAGCGACCGTCTTGCCGTGGCCGGGATCGCCGTAGACACACACGATGCCGCGGGCAGCGACCGTGTGCGCGAGTGCTTCGGTCACCTCACCGAGGTGGCGCGTCGAGACCACGTGCGCGCCCGGCACGTACAAGCGCACCCCAACCGGAGGCGACGCCGGCCGGGTGCTGGGGGCGGAGTCGGCTTCTTGAACAGCCCCATCGTGCTCGGCGGCGGCCTCGGGCCGCGCCCGGTCCATCTCGCCGCCGGTGCCCGGCAGCGCCAGCTCGGCCACCGCACGGTCATAGCGGTCAGAAGATACCGGGCTGCGCTTGGGGTGGGCGGCCTGAAGCACCCGGCCCGCCCGAAGATGCTCCCGCACAGCACGCTGCATCGTCGCCAGCGACGGCACGCGCCCGGCCAGCGGTGAGGCCTCACCGGCAGCATCCAACTCCCGATGCAGCTCGGCGACGTTCCCGCCCAACGCCTCCAGCCGCGCCCACAACGCGTCATCCAGCGTGAAACCCCCACGCCGATACGTCGGTGTGAGCTGGCCCGCGCGTCCCTGAGCCAGCCACCGCCACACCGTCCGTGTCGACACCCCGGCCGCCTCAGCCGCGATCCTCACATGCACCGAATGCAGCTTCCCGGACTCCTCCAAAGCCAGCAGACGCCCGACGACCACCTGCCGCGCCAGCCGGCGCTCCTGTGACTTCGACACAGGCGGCATCCCCTCGGCGGCAGCCGGCGCTGCTCCCCCGACGGGCGCCACCGCTCCACGTGAGGGCGATAAGCCAGCACTCATACCGGCCAGCACACACCCGGCACCGACAGCGCGAGCACAGGAATGCCCATTCCCGCGTCAGCCGCACCCCAGGTGTGCTAGCCCTCATCGCTGACTCACGACAGCAGCATGGTCACCCCACGACAGCCAAGATTCCGAACTCACGGGCAGCAAAAGGCCAGACCAGCACGCCACTCCCCCGCAACCGACTCGGTGACGCCCAACCCGCTGACACCACCCAACCCACTCACAGAGGCGGTGTGTACGGCCGCCTTAACGTGCCACAGGCTCCCAGCGGTCCAGATTCAGCCATACATGCAACGCTAGTTGTAGTGCGCTCCCATTGTGTACCGCGAGAGTTGCTTTTGAACTCCAACGCGAGATTGACGTTCCGCGTCGTAGAGGCCACTAACGTGCCTGTCGTTCGTAGCAAGGGCAGCCGGCGGACGATCGGAACAGAATGCTGCCGGTTGACTACAGCACCGGATCTGGAGCCGACGAGCCGTCTGGCCTTCCAGATTTCCGGGAAACAACGGGGAGAAATTACATGGCGACACGAACGCTCAAGCGCACCATGGTGCCCGCAGTTCTGGCGATCGCGGGATTGGGTATCTCGTCCCTCTCTACTGCCGAAGCTGCACAAGGCGCAGGTACTTCGCCTCAAGCTGCCAAGGCTTCGGCGGGCGCAAGCACGGCTGGTTCGAGCGGCGCCGATTCTTCGGTGGTGAGGGATTCGCAACTGACGGCGTCGTTGCCGTCCACGGGTACGCGGGTGATCGAGTGCCAAGCGGTGGCAGAGGATCCGTTCACGTTGACAGCGACGAGCAAGGACATTCACGCTTTGGGTAGGGTGACGGGCTGCAACAAGAACCCGGACTCCTGCAAGCTGAGTGCGGACCTTGAGCAATACAACGGAAATACCGGCACCTGGTCTGTGGTGAGCCGTACAGACGGAGACTGGGTGAAGAACTGCAAGAAGGGTTGGTTCGGTGGAAGGCCCCGCACGGACTCTGTGTACACCTGCACGCACACGAACGATACACAGTGGGCCTATCGCACGGTGATCGAGTTTGCGATCGAGGAAGACGACCGAATCAAAACTGAAGTCTCCTATAGCACCAACAATAAGCTCTACTGGTGCTTCTAGTAGCGCGGCCTGCCCGCTTGGCCGACGTCGGCCAAGCGGGCGTCGCAGCAGTGCCCACTCTTCGCGGCTAGTCGATGTGGTTGATGGTCACGTCCGGCCGGCCTTCGACGTCGTGTCACCCATCGCTGGTCTTCCTCTGCTCGTGCCTTGGTGACATGTCGTTGACGCTGGGTGTGCCTGTCAGGGGGCGCTTCTCGATTGCTGATCGATGCCGCTGCTCTCGCCGGGTGAGGATCAGCGGTGCGGTCAGGAGCGTGGCTGCTAGGAGGATGGCGGTCGCGGTGGTCAGTGCCGTGGTGTAGCCGTGTACGGCGCCCGCACTGGCGGCAGCGTGTGGGTGCGCGGTCAGGTAGGTCGCCGCGGCGGTGGCCGCCAGGGTGTTGAACAGGGCCGTGCCGAGGGCGGCGCCGAGTTGCTGGCCGGCGTTGTATGCCGCTGAGGCGGCGCCGATGTCCTGCCGGTCGATGTCTGCCGTCGCCAGGCTGGCCGTTGGGGGCATGACCAGGCCGAGGCCGAGGCCGGTGAGTAGCAGTGCGGGCAGCAGATACAGTCCGAAGACCTCCGTGGTCTGTGGCGTCAGTCTGGTCAGCAGGAAGATGCCGGCGGCCGCGGCGAGCAGGCCCGGCA
Source organism: Streptomyces coryli (assembly GCF_011044975.1). Taxonomy (GTDB): domain Bacteria; phylum Actinomycetota; class Actinomycetes; order Streptomycetales; family Streptomycetaceae; genus Streptomyces; species Streptomyces coryli. The sequence goes on from NZ_JAAKZV010000152.1 coordinate 6,406, forward strand.
GGATCAGCACCGCCGGGGATGCCCGGCCGTGGAGCCGCCCGGCGATGAGGGTCGAGGCGAGCAGCGTGGCCAGGGCGTTGATGATCAGTGTCAGGCCGGCCTCGACGGGTGAATAGCCGAGGATGGTCTGGGTGTAGTAGCTCATGAAGAGGTAGAAGCCGAACATCGCGACGAACATCAGTGTGATCGCGAGGAACGCGCCGCCCCGTGCGCGATGCAGCAGGATCCGCATCGGCAGCAGTGGGTGGGGCGTGCGCAGTTCCATGGTGACGAACACGGCCAGCAGCAGCGCTCCGGCGGCCAGGAGCGCGAGCACTTTTCCCGAGCCCCAGCCGAACGAGGCGGCCTCGTTGAAGGCATAGACGACCGCCACGAAGCCGGCGGTGCTGAGCAGGGCACCTGGCGCGTCCAGCCTCTTGGTCTTCCGGCCCGGCCGGTCGCGCGCCACGAGGGCGGCGCCGAGCACGGCGAGCAGCGCGAGGGGGACGTTGATGTACAGGCACCAGCGCCAGCCCACGTACTCGGTCAGCAGCCCGCCCGCGATCAGTCCGATGGCCGAGCCCGCGGCGCCCACTGCCGCGAACACCCCGAAGGCGCGGCCGCGTTCGCGCGGCTCGGTGAAGGTGATCGTCAGGAGCGAGAGCCCGGCGGGCGCGAGGGCGGCGGCGAATACGCCCTGCAGGGCCCGCGCCCCGAACAGCATCTCGGGGCTGATGGCGGCGCCGCCCAGTGCGGAGGCGGCCGCGAAGCCGAGCAGTCCGATGATGAACGTACGCCGGTGGCCCAGTGCGCTGCTGACCCGGCCGCCGATCAGCAGCAGCCCGCCGAAGGCCAGTGCGTAGGCGGTGATCGCCCACTGCCTGCTGGCATCGGACATCTCGAGCGCCCGCTGCGCGGAGGGCAGCGCGATATTGACGATCGTCCCGTCCAGCACGACCAGGAGCTGGGCCGCGCTCACGGCCAGCAGGGTCCACCGCCGGCGTGCATCGTCCTTCACCATTCCGCTCCCCTAACGACGTACGAGTTTCCCTAACAGTGTTCGTTGCGTCGAACACGGTACTACACTGGCCGGACCGGTCGATGCGGCCGGAGCGGGCGTCGAGTGAGGTGCGATGGGCAAGGCGGAGGCGGGAAATGACGTGTGGAGCGTCTGGCTGCGGCCCCGGCGCGACCGGCGGGGCGAGCCGCCGCTGACGCGGGCCCGCATCGTTCAGGCGGCCATCGCCCTGCTGGACGAGGAGGGAATCGACCGGCTCACCATGCGGCGGCTCGCGGAGCGCCTCGATGTGGTCGCGCCCTCGCTGTACTGGCACGTCGACACCAAGGACGACGTGATCGACCTGGCCGTCGACGCGATCTTCGGGGAGGCGCCGCCGAAGGCATCCGCCGGCCGCGCCGAGGACTGGCGCGAAGACGTCACCGCAGTACTGGCCTCCTGGCGCGGTGCACTGCTGCGTCACCCCTGGGCCGCCGCCGTGCCGGCCCGGCGGCGGCCCACCATCGGTCCGCACTTCCTCGCCGGAATGGAGATCCTCCAGGCGACACTCGTCCGCGCCGGCTTCACCGGAGACGCGCTCTCGGCTGCGACCTGGGTTCTCTACAACCACGTCATGGGCGCGGCTTCATCGCAGGCCACGCTGCGTATCACCGATGAGGAACGCCGCCTGGGACAGGAGCAGTTGAAGACGGCCGGCGACCGCTACCCGACCCTGGCCGCCAATGGCTACCTCTACGACGACGACTGGGACGGCAGCTACCGCACCGGCCTTGCCTACCTCCTCGACGGCCTGGAAGCGCAGCGCCGACCGGTCTGACCGCTACATCCCTGACGGAGGCGCTGTTGCTTTTCACCCGGGACATTCTGGCCAAGATCGTGTCCGGGCAGGTCGATCTGGCGTTCCGCAGCTGGCGCAGGCCGAGTGTGCGGCGCGGCACGCAGCTCCGCACCGAGGCCGGTGTGGTGGAAGTCGGGGAGGTAACGGCCGTAGCTGCAGCGGACATCTCCGAGCGGGACGCGCGGCGGGCGGGATACGCCGGCCGGGCCGAGCTCCTGGCCGACCAGCGGCCCGGCACCGACCGCCGGCTCTACCGCATCGGCGTGCGGTACGCCGGTGCGGACCCGCGGGTCGCGCTGCGTGCACAGACCCGTATCCCGGCCGCCGAGCTGGACGAGATCATCGAGGACCTCGCGCGGATCGACGCCCGCAGCAGACGCGGGCCATGGACCCGGGAAGTCCTGGAACTGATCCATGACCGCCCAGGGGTCCGTGCCGGTGAACTGGCCGCCCTCGCCGGACAGGAGACCCTCCGCTTCAAGGCGGATGTGCGCACCCTCAAGGAGCGGGGGCTCACCGAGAGCCTCGCCGTGGGGTATCGGCTCTCACCACGCGGAAACATGGTCATCGAGCGGCTACGCAAAGCGGCGGAATAACAGCGTACGGAATTCGCGGTGCAGTCGTCCGCATGAGCCGAGCAACCTTCGCCGAGGAGGACGCCGGGGTCCGGGCGTCCGTCGCGCAGAGGCCCGGGCGCTCGGACGCAACGGGACGGCTGGCCGATGCGGTGCTGTCAGGCGCGGCCACTGGGCGTGATGATGTGTTGAGTGACTTTCCGAGCGCTGGCAGCGCCCAGCTGTCTCTGGGGTGCTCGAGGCGGATCAGCCCGTTGGCTTTCAGGTGGGCCAGGCCGCGGCGGACGACGCCCTCGAGGTGGGGGCCGGGCCGGTGGTCGAGGTAGTGCTGGTACGACTTGCCCTGTGGTGACCGCAGTCGGGCGTCGGTGGCGTCGCGCAGCGCGGGTTTCTCGGCGTCGGCGAGGCGCAGCGCCAGCTGGCCGCAGCCGCGCTCGGCAGCTGGGCCTATCGGCGTACAACCCCGGGCGAACTTCGGATGTCTTCTACGTCACAGAGATACGGGCATTGCTCGCCTCATGGGAAGTGAGGCGCCTTGGTCCGCCATCCCCCACGGACACCTCGCCGCGACCGGACAGTGCGCCGCGGACCACCTTGAGGACCTGGGAGGTTCTCCTTGCGTCACATCAAAAGCGCGGCCCTCGCGTCCGCGACGCTCCTGACCCTGGGCGGCGGCGCTGTGCTCGCCATCCCTGCCGCCCAGGCGGCGGACCCGCCGTTTCCGTCCATCGGCTGGCAGCAGCGCAACACCGACTTCGACGGCAACGGCTACGACGACGTACTGATCGGCGCCCCCGGCGCCACGGTGGGCGGAGCTCGGGGCGCCGGCTACGTCACCGCGCAGTACAGCTCGGCCGACGGCATCAGCACCACCAAGAAGAGCATCCTCCACCAGAACACCGCGGGTGTCCCGGGCGGGGCCGAGGCCGGTGACGCCTTCGGGCGGGCCGTCGCCACCGGAGACCTGGACCTCGACGGCTACGACGACGCGATCGTCGGCATCCCGGACGAGGACCTGGCCGGGAAGTCCAACGCAGGCGGCGCCGTCGTCTTCTGGGGCTCGCCGACCGGACTCCACGGGTCCGACAGCGCATGGCTGCAGGACCCCGACGGGCCCCGGGCCGGCGTGAACTTCGGGCGGGCGATCGAAGCGGCCCGGTACTTCGCCCCGGACCCGGCGAACCCCGACGCCCACCTGCGCGACTCGATCGCCGTGCTGGCGGACGACGCGCTGCTGTTCTTCACCGCCCCGCCCGGCACGGCGGAGCCGCAGATCAAGATCTCGGACCGCAGCCTGCGGGCACAGGACGTCGCGCCGAAGGCCTCCGGCTTCGAGTTCCGCAACCTCAGCCACGGCAACTACAACGAGGACTCCTGGGCCGACCTGGCCGTCGGCGGAGTCAGCACCGGCGACCAGCCGGGCATCGGTCAAGTGCAGGTGCTGCACGGCGCGCCGGACGTCGCCGACCTCGGCGACGGCGGCACGCTCGACGGCGGCCCGGCCGTCGTCTCCGGCGACTGGGACGGCACCGGCCAGGACGACCTCGTCATCAACGAGACGGGCCCGAACGCGCCGCTGGGCGGCGGGATCAAGCTCTATCTGGGCAGGGGCGACCTGGCCGGGCTCGAGCCGGAGCCGGTGTCGTACTGGCACCAGGATTCCTTCGACCTCCCCGGCACCGCGGAGGCGGGCGATGAGTGGGGCAGTGAGCTGTCGGCCGGCGACACCAACGGCGACGGCCTCCCGGACCTTGCGATCGGCGCTCCCGGCGAGGACATCGGCAGCAAGGCCGACGCGGGCGCGGTGGCGGTGCTGCGCGGCTCGGGGGCGGGTCTCATCGCCGCCGGCGCGAAGGGCTTCAGCCAGAACACCGCCGACATCCCCGGCACGGCGGAGTCCGGTGACCGCTGGGGCAGCCAGGTGCGGCTGAGCGACGCCAACAAAGACGGCGTCTTCGGCCTGCTGGCGTCGGCCCCGGGCGAGAACACCAACGACGGCTACGTCTGGGTCGTCCCCGGCTCGTCGTCCGGCCTGAAGGCCCCAGGCACATGGACGTATGGCGCCGCCCACCTGGGGGCACCGGAGGCGAACGCGCTGTTCGGCGCGGCGATCGACGAGTAACCGGCGTCCCGGCCCCGGCGGCCTCGTGCCGGCGGGGCCGGGACTGAATGAAGTAGCCGTGCGCGGCGTGCTGGTCCGCGAACGCGATGTCTTCCGGGTCGGCTTCGGCCCGCATCGGGTGGTACAGCGGAACGGCCTCGCGGACCTCATCGGGACTCAGGCGGGTGAGGCGCTGCCGGATAGATCCGGGAGGACAATGTGGGCTCTTTGCGCAGCGCGGCGTAGCAGCCGTCGCCGCCGACGAAAATGATCGCGAGCTGGGTGTAGGGGTCATCCCAGAGATATCGGCAGTACTCCAGCTCGTCGCCGGCCGGCCATTGGGCCTTATCCAGCATGAGGGTGCGGGGACCGCTGGAGAGCGGGTCTTTGAGCAGGCGGTCGAGTTCGGACCGTCCTGGGAGCGGCCCGCGGGTTCGTTGGTGACCCCGATCTCAAGCTGCTCGCGGTCTGTCCCCCCTGGGGTGGGCGCAGGCCTCCCCCGGGCTGCCGAGAGCGCACATACTGTCCGCCATGTCGGTCTCCGTAACTCCGGCCTGGCTCCGGATCGAAGCATGGCTGCGGGAGCACGCACCCCGCACCTTCGCATCGCTGCCGCAGCCGGCGGCGCCCGAGGCGATCGCCGAGGCCGAAGCGGTGCTGGGGCTGTCGTTCCCCAGGGCGCTCGTGGAGTCGCTGCTCCGTCACGACGGGTCGGGTGCCGGCACGCTGCTGCCCACCTGGTGGGCGCTGCACGCAGTGCGCGGCCTGACGGACGACTGGCAGCAGCGGATGCGGATCAACCGGGATGACGGCGCCGCCTGGGACCCCGAGCGGGAGTACGGGCCGTGGTGGCACGCTCAGTGGATCCCGATCGCATGGGATGGCAGCGGGAACTCCATGGTGATCGACCAGCGTGACTGCACCAAGCAGGGACGTATCGGCATCGCCGACCACGAGGTCGGCACCCACTTCGAGCCGGTGGGGTGGATGGCCTCCCTGCCCGCGCTCCTGACATCGGTCGCGGTCGGCCTGGAGGAGCGGATGTGGGCCGGCGGCTATGTGCCCCGGGGATCCGACGACGGTGAGCTCGAGTGGGTGGAGGAGAGCACCGCCGAGGAGGAGGACGAGCCACCGCGGTACGGGAAGTTCGGGCGGTTACTGCCGTGACGTAGGTGTTATCGGCACGTTCCCGGGGTCCTTTGCCCCAGGTGGTTATGACGTGGTGAACGAGCGGCATCCGTCGGTCGGTTCGGGAGGCGAGTCGGCGGGCGGCAGCACCGGTGATCGTCCACCTGGGCAGGTCCAGACGTCGGGCTGGGTCTCTACCCTGCCCGGTTGTGACCGATGACGTGCTGAACTACGCGCAGCCCGGCCCCTTCACGACCCTGGATGCGGGGCAACTCCCGCTTATCGAGGGACTGCCCCACGACCCTGTGGGCATCTGCACCGCTGTTCAGAGCCTGGTCATCCAGCCCACGGATGCCTCAGCTGCCTCAGCGTCGGGGATCACCGAGGACCGGATCGCGGAGAAGAACATCCGCCCGGTCAACGAACTGATCACCGCCCTGACCGCCCTGGACCCTGCTCCATTGCACCAGCCCCGCACGTCACAGACCCGGGTTGGTCGGCACCTGCCGCCACTTCGCCACCATCGCCTGCGCGATCTTGCGGGCGCGAGGTGTCGCTTCCCGGGCCCGCTGCGGTTTCGGCACCTACTTCCAGGAAGGCCGCGGCTACGACCACTGGATCACCGAGTACCGGGACGACGACCAGCACCGATGGGTGCGCATCGACACCGAACATCTCGGCAAGGACTTCGTCGAACGCCCGGAGCATCTCGCTCCAGATGAGTTCCTCACCGGCGGCGAAGCATGGCTCCGATACCGCCGCGGCATGATCGACCCGCAGACGTTCGGGGTTCCCGGCACCGATCACGCCTGGGGACCGCACGAGATCAGCGGCAACGCCGTCCGTGACCTCGCCTCGCTCTGCAAGCAGGAGACGCTGCCCTGGGACGAGTGGGGCCGCATGACCGAGGCTTACGAGGGCAGGACTGGACCCGGTTACGACCAACTGATCGACAGGGTCGCCGACGCCAACTCGAAGGACGATCCGTCAACTCTGGCCCGTCTGTTCGGCAACGAAGATCTGGCCGTCCCCCAGCGCATCATCAGCTGAGGGCGCGGCCAGCTGAAGCACTCATGGTCAGTTGGGGCGCAGAGCCACACGAATGAGATCAGCCCCCGAGAGCGCCTTTCGAACTCACCGCCATAGTCGCCCAGGGCACCTCGGAGTCGACCCATCCGCTCGCCGGTCTCGCGCGAACTACTACCGCCGGCGGCCTTCGCCCCGCACACCTCGCAACGAGAGGAAAGCCCATGAGCCGGAGAACTGTCCTGGCGACCACGACCCTCGTGGCGGCAGTGGTCCTCGCGTTCGTCGCGACAGTCGCGGGCACGCCCACTTCCGATCCGACATTCCGAGCCGGCGGCAGGACCATGGGAACCGGCGCTGAAGTCTTCTAGCGCCGGCCCGGTAACGAGCTCTAGGACTGGTCGGGCGGCCCGCCGTCCCGCACGTGCTCGACGATGACGATCAGCAGCCACCACGTCAGCGCCCCGACGCCGACGCCGACGCCGAGCGCTCCGAACAGGCAGCCGAGCACCGCGCTCCAGGTGTAGCCGTCAGGGGCCCCCAGCCCGACGATGCCCGGGACGACGTAAGAGAAGATCGGCACCTCTGCCGCGAAGAACAGAATGACCAGCGCTACGCGGTAGCGGAACAGGTTGCGGCGCGAGATCACCCCCTGCGCGTCCATGAACAGGCGCGGCAGTAGCAACATGATCACGATCAGCGGCGCCGCCACCACGACCATGCCGCCGACGTGGCTGAAGGACATGTTCCACGCGCTGCCGCCCTCGGTACGGATGGCGTGGATTCCCGGCACGAGCACCGTCGCACCGGCCGCGAGGCCGGCCACCGCGCTTACCGCGATAACCGCGGTCTGTGCACTGTCGCGCATGCTCACACCCCCGACCGGCGAGCCTACGGCCCGGCGGCAGCGGACAGCAGACCGCGCTGTCCGACCCCGGATCAGCCGCTCGGTGCCACCTATCGGCACCGTCCACCGTAGGCGGCGCGGCCTCGACCGTCGCCTCCGGCTGCTCCTTCTCGCCGTCGTCGGGTGCAGGTTCTCAGACGTCGACGGGCGGCGAGGGCTGCGAGGTTGCGGGTTTGAGGGGCTGGCCGCGGCCGGCTCGGGGCGCGGCGTCGGCGTCTTGGCGAGAGTGACCGGGCGGCGTTCGTTGCGTACGGGCGGGACGGCCCGGGGGATGGATGGGGCGGCCGGCGAGGGCGATCCGCACGTTCTGCGTGGTGTCGAGCGGGTGGCCGATGGCGACGACGGCGTGCCCCGGGGGCGAGACGGCGCAGCGTCTCCGCTGCCACCAGGCGCTCGTCGACGGGCCGCAGCTGGGAGTGGCCGGTGGCGCCGGCGGCGCTGCCCAGAGGTCCTGCGTCGTCCTGGACCTGGGCAGTGCCGAGCTGCGCGAAGGGCGCCTCGCCACGTTCGAGTTCGAGTTCGAGTTCGAGAAGACCTTCGCGAGCACATCCACGGCGTCGTCCACGGGGCGCGGTCCAGCGCTCGGCTTCCACCCTCGCCCGGCTCCGGGCCGTCACTCCTTCGAGTCCCGTCGGTGCGCCGCCGCTGTGCTTTTGTCGCCGACCGGTAGACACCAGAGGTCACGGGCCTCAGGTGCAAAGGCGGAGCGCTGCATGCGTATGTTCCAAAAGTCACGTGCCGCAGTCGGCATGAGCGCTGCGGCGTGCGGTCTCGTCCTCGCCGCCGGGCCGCCGGCGGCAGCGGAAGGCAAGTGGTGCAACCACTCCGTCTGCATCGAGACCTACGATCACGGAACCTATGCGGGCCGGGTCGAAGTGTCGGTCACCAACACCAACCAGCCGAACAGGATCAGCGCACGCGTGTGGACCACCAACGGCTGGTCCTCCCCCACCAAGGTCGAGGATGTGGGCGCCTTTCGCACGTATCGCGACCAGGCCTACCCGCAGCGGCACTTCCCGGCCGGCACCCGGCTGTGCGCCGAAGGGTTCCGCGGCGGGCACAGCGTGGGGCTGCCCTGTGTCACCCTCACCAACTGATCGACCGGATGCCGATCGCGCTCACGCTGGGCGGGCCGGACCTGCTGATCGCGGTGTCGTGGCGTAGCGGCCGGTGTGCGATTCCTGCGCAGCGGGTGGGCGGCTGGTGGGAATCTGTGAAATCGGCCGGTGCCGCTCGTCGCCCCGCTCGCTCCCGCGTTCAACGGGCCGGGCAAGGGTCAGAACCCATCTGAACCTGCTGTGGGCACAACTGTGGCCAGTCGGTGCTGCGGATCTGGCGGTGGCGGGTCGCTGCAGCACCGGCTGTCGGCGCTGTCAGCTCCCGCTGGACGGCTCCTCCACGGTGGCCGGCGGTGGGCCGTTGCGGAGTTCCTCGCGCCACACCGAGCGGTCGTAGTCCGCAGGGTCGGTGGTGTGCAGGAAGTCCAGTACCACTGCGGCGAACCGGTCGGGCTCATGGTGGTGGGGGAAATGGCCGGACGCCTCGAAGATCTCCAGCCGGCTGTCGGTCAGCGCCTCGTGCGCCGCCGCCGCGTGCGCCACCGGGATGATGCGGTCCCGCCCGCCCCAGATGATCAGCGTGGGCAGATGCCGCGCCAGATAGCCCCGGTCGAGCATGGTGATGTGCTGGCCGCGCAGATCCACCGCCGCCCGGACCGTGCGCAGGAAGGCGCGCCGGGCAGCGGCATCGGCGAAGCGCCGGTAACGGTCCATGACATAGGGCAGATCCGGGCCCAGGCCCCCGCCGCCGGCCAGCCGGACGACCGGCTCGGCGAGCGCGGCCACCGCCTGGGCCAGCGGCGAGGTGAGCAGATACATCCCGGCGAACGCCCCCGGCCCCGCGGCCAGCCGGAACATCGGATGCACCTCGGGCCCCATACCCGCGCTGCTGACCAGCACCAGCCGCTCGCACCGCTCGGGGAACTGGTAGCCGAACTGCATCGCCACCCCGCCACCCAGTGAGTGCCCGACAACGCTGACCCGGTCCACTCCGAGCACCGTCAGCAGATCCCGCATCCCGCAGGCGTACGCGGCGATGGCGTAATCGGCCCGCGGCCGGGCGGACTCGCCGTGCCCGAGCAGATCGGGCGCGATGACGGTGTAGTGCTCGGCCAGCGCGGGCATCACCTGCGACCAGGTCCCGGAGCTGTCCGCGATTCCGTGCAGGAGCAGCAGCGGCGGCCCCTCCCCCGCCATCCGGTAGGCCCGCCGGTAGCCATGCACCTCTCGGTACTGGAGCACAGCGCCGATCCTGGACCGCGGACGTTTCCGGGCCGCTACCCCGCGATGTGCACGGCGTGACCGCTCCCCCGCTGGGCGAACCGGGCACCGCTTCGAGAACTTCAAACGCCCGCTCCCACACTGTCCGGGTGCCGCCGGCGATGCGGTGCAACAGACCGCTGGGTGCGGCAGTTCAGGGCTTCTTGGTGGCCAAGGAATGGCTTCCCACGCCCCCGCGCATGGGCGTAACCCGGCAGGGGCCGGCGCGGCGTGCGGGTTCACTTGAGAAGACGCTCGGGTACACAATGGAAGCCGCGGATCGTTCGCGACCGTGCTGACCCGGACCAGACGGAGGCCGGCATGGTGTCGCGACACCCGAGCGCCGAACACCCCGCCCCTTTCCTGGAACTGCACTGGGGTGGGCTGCACGTGGTCGTTGAGCACGTGCCGTATCGGCTGCTGACCGTGATCGGCGGGGCGGTCAGCGCACTCGGCGCAGTGATGTGGTTCGGCGGATGATGCCAGGCGCCGCGAACCAGAATAAGACGGGCTTCGACGACTTCACTGCGGCAGGCAACAGCGGTGTCCCGCCTCGCCTCGCCTCGCCTCCGAACACCCATCCGACGTCGACCGTGAGATTTCGGCACGAAATCTAAGGCCCCTTCAGGTGTGCTTATGCACCGAAGCCGACGGCGGTGACGTAGCTGTAGGCGTCCCAGCTGGAGTCGAGATCACAAATGATGTCGTCCCAGATCTCGTCCAGGGTCCGCTCGTCCTCGTTCAGCCAGGCGTCGACCATGTCGTCCCAGACGAGGCGGACGTTGACCGAGCGGATGGGGATGTCGCGGCGGCGCTGCGCGATGACGCCGCGCTGCTCGACCGGGTAGATCTCCATGCGGGTGCCGCGGCCGCGCGCGTTCAGGCGGCCCTTGAGATCCTTCGCGACGTTGCGGCGGCGCAGGTCCCAGTAGGCGGCATCGATCCGGGTCAGGTTGACGCGGGTGGGGTGGGCCTCCTCCGACAGCCACCGCATCAAGGTGCGCGGGGTGACATCGATCCCGGCCCGTGCCATCGCCGCATAGCCCGCGGGTGAGGCGGTCAGGTACTTCAACCTCGCGTGCAGGCCACGCTCGGTGGTGACCTCAGAGACGATGCCGGTGAGCAGCTCGTCCAGCTGACGGGCCAGAGCCTGCTTTCCGGGCACGCCCTCGGCGCCGTACTGGCCGAAGGTCATCCAACGGCCCGCCATCAGCGCCCACCCCCAGCAGTGGTGCCGCCGATGGTGTAGGTGTCCTTGACCTTGACCTCGGCCAGGCCGCGGCCCTCGTCGAACACCTGCCGCCAGTCGCCGCCGGTGACGTGCAGCTCGTCGGTGCCGGCCATCTGCACCACCGCCAGCCCGGCCTCATGCGCCTTGTACGCCTTCCACCACAGGTTCGCGAACGCCTGGGAGTGGATGATGTGCATCCACTCCGGGCGCTCGATGTCCCGGTTGTGGCTGGACTCCCCGCAGGTCGAGACGAACTTGGAGTACATCGACTTCACGTACTCCAGCGTCATCGCATCGTTGTTGGCGAGCGCCTCCTCCCTTACCGCGGCGAGGGTGGCGCGGAACTTCTCCAGCAGGCTCTCCGAGCCGGCCGCCGTCCACGACTCGTGAATCACCGGCGGTGCGCAGAGCTCGTACCTCGGACCGGAGGCGCGCAGCAGCAACCGCAAGGTGGCGTCGGTGACCCACAGCTCCCCCGGGGTGTCGCGGTTGCCGATCGGGTTCGGCAGATCTGCGTGGGTCCACTCCGGCGGGGTGATCAGGTAGACGCCGGAACGGCGCCGGTCGTAGGCGCCGCTCGTGTCGTGCTCGAGCATCTTGTGCGGCAGGTGCGCCTTCAGCGCGGCCAGGTAGGCGCCGTTCATGTCCAGAACCGTCACCTCGCGGGGAGGGCTGGCCTTGTCCTTCAGCAGGGCGGTGTTGCGCCACTTCGGGCGCGCTTCCCAGATCTCATCCGCGCCCTGCTTGGAGCGCTTCTTGAGGATGTCCGGGCGCGGCGGGCGGAAGAGCACGTCGTAGCGCGAGGCCACCCGCGTCAGGTGCCACAGCGCCATCGCGTCCGGGATCGCCCGCTTCACCAAAGCGGCGGTCGCCGCTTCCATGTCCCCGCCGGCCTTGGTGGCCTCGGCGACGACCACCTGGTGGATCTCATCGACCGGTAGCTCGCTGCCGCTACCGGCGCTTTTCGTCCGCTGAGAGGCGCTCTGGCGCGGCGGGTGGGAAACGGGTCGCACCGCCGGCGCTTCCGGCGGCTCGGGTGGGGCGGCTGCCGGTTCAGGCCCGGGGCTCACAACGGGCACCGCCGCCCGGCCGGCGGGCGGCGGCTGCGGTGCGGTCGGGGTGCAGTCGGCCGGGTCGAGATGCTGGGTGAAGCCTTCCACCACGTCCGTGGCCGGCCGGCCGCACAGCACACACGGCCCGGCCGGCCCGGCCGGCCCGGCGGCAGGCGCCTCCTCGGCAGCCGCGGGTGGCGGCGCAGGCTGAACGGGTGCTTCGGTCAAGGCCTGCGGCGGCACCTCGGGTGCCGAGGCGGCCTGCGGTGGGTAGAGCTCGGCGAGCTTGGCCAGGAGGCGGGCGTATGCCTTGCGTTCCGCGCCCCGCGGGTCGGCCTGCGTCCTCGGGTTCTCGCTCTCCCAGGCCCCCACGGTCGCGCGGCGCACATGCAGCGCGGTTGCGACGTCCTCCTGGCGCAGTCCGTGCGCCTCACGCAGCCGCTTGCGTTCGCCCGGTGGGGGCAACACCACGCTCTGGGTGAGGAGTTCGTCGACCGCGTTGTAGAGCTGGGCCGTCTTCTCGTCGGGCATCCGGCACCTCCCGGCCCACACCCTAGGCCATCCGTACGCCGCATGTACGGTCCGGCGTACGGTCAATGGGGTGACCGCCCCCCCCTCTACTGTTCCTCCCTGCTGCCCCTCTCTGCCGCCTTCCGGCGCGGACAGCGGCAGCCCCGCAGAGCCGCGCGCCGGCAGGGTCCGGCAAGCCCGGCGGGCCCGGGGTGCCGGCAAAGTCCGCCAGGAACCCTTCGGAATGCTTGACCACCCCTCCCTTCTCGAGGGGCGCCCAGGAAGGACCAGCCGAGGCGCCGCCCGCCGCGGACGGGCGGCGCCTCGGC
>NZ_JAAKZV010000153.1 GCF_011044975.1 Streptomyces coryli
CCCCCATCCCCACCCCGGAGCATGACAAAGACCCCCGCACCGCGAGGGCCCTCAAACCACTGACCGACACCACCCACCAGGCTCCAGCCACTACGGCCGCCCGCCCGACATGAGGTACAGTGTCTCGACGATGAGCACCCCACGGGGCGCCTCACGCGGGTGTAGTTTAATGGTAGAACATGAGCTTCCCAAGCTCAGAGCGCGGGTTCGATTCCCGTCACCCGCTCCAACAGATAAGGCCCAGCTCAGGGACATGATCCCGAGACTGGGCCTTCGTGCTGTGCAGACCAGTCCTTACTTCCTCCTAAGCTCCTCGACGTGAGTAACAGCACCCGCCACGACCGGTCAACGCCGCTCCACTCGGTGTCCGTCGCCGGCGCGGTCGTCCGCGAGGACGGGCGACTGCTGGCCATCCAGCATCGGTGGAGTCCACAGCTGTGGAGTGGCTGACGGACGACGGCCCGCATGTGCGGAACCATGACGGCCGATCCCTCCTGCCCCAGCACTGAGGGATGAGCGTATTCGCGGAGTGCCTTGAGGAAGGGGAGCTCCCTGATCGATGGCGCCCTCTCATCCAGCGGTTGGCCGATCGAGCTGCAACGGACTGGCCTTCACCGCTGCCTTCAGCGGACGACTTCTATGTGTGGGATGCGATTGAGTGCCCTGCTACTCAGGCAGCAGGAGGCCTGCTCATCTGGGCAGATCTAACGCGTCCCGACACCGGTTCCGTCGTCCGCACCCTTGGCGCCCAGGTCGACACCGAAGGTCTTCGCTGCGGGCCTCTCAACGGCCACTCACCAGGAGGCCCGGAACAGCTGGAAGATCTGACCTGGTTCGCTCTGCCGTCTGCAGACCGCACCCTCACCGAACTGGCTGACGAGCTGCTCGACTGGTTCACCCGCGAAGCTCTGCGGTGGGCGCAGATCACCAAGCACGACGCATGACGCATGACGCATTGCCTCAAGGCTCCCGCGCGCCCTGAAGCCAGAGGAGCAGCAGCGGTCGACAGCCACGAGACAGCTGTCCTGTCTCGGGTGATGCTTGACACTCCGGCCGGATTCGGTGTTCCGGCGGTCGTCCAGGCGTTTCTGCGGACGCTGCGCGCGGCCGGCCGGGAATATGCTGTCGACCATGAGCGAGCAGGCCGACAGCGTCAGCGAGTACGCCGCACGCAATCAGGCCGACTGGAACACCCGGGCGGACCAGTACCAAGCCGAGCACGGAGCTTCGCTGGCCGAGCACGGTGGGTTGACCTGGAGCGGCTGGAACCTTCCCGAGGCGGAGCTGCAGGTGCTCGGCGAGGTCACCGGGCTCGACGTCCTGGAGTTCGGCTGCGGCGCCGCGCAGTGGTCGATCGGCCTGGCCCGCAAGGGCGCGCGGATGGTCGCGCTGGACCTGTCGGAACGCCAGCTCGAGCACGCCCGGCACGCGATGACGGCAGCCGGGCTGGACTTTCCGCTCGTCCAAGCCAGCGCCGAGTCCGTACCGCTGCCGGACGAGTCGTTCGACGTGGTGTTCTGTGACCACGGCGCGCTGTCGTTCGCTGATCCCTACCGCACCGTCCCGGAAGCGGCCCGACTGCTGCGGCCCGGCGGGCTGTTGGCGTTCTCGCACATGTCGCCGCTCTCGGAGCTGTGCTGGCCAGACGGTGCTGAGGGCCCGGACGAGTCGCTGCACCGCGACTACTTCAGCCTCTACCGGCTCGACCTCGATGACGGGGTGACGTTCAACCTGCCTTACGGCGGGTGGATCCGGCTGTTCCGCGCGAACGGCCTTGAGGTCCTCGACCTGATCGAGCCCCGTCCGGCTGTCGACGCGACCAGCTCGTACTGGAGTGCACGAACCCACGCCTGGGCGCGGCACTGGCCAGTCGAGTGCATCTGGCGCCTACGCAAACGCTGACATGCGGGGCACAACACCCAGGCTGGGAACTGGTTGGCAGCACCTTCTCTACATCATCAAGACGGCCCGCTCGCGGGCCGCGCGCTCCTCGCGCTCCATCGGCCTGGCCCACCTTGATGTCCTGTCTCAGCGAAGGTTGAGCAGTCTCATCGATTCCTAATGCCGTTCGTCAAGCCGCGGCACACGCTTGAGGTAGCGGGCAGGATGTGTCGGAGGTGCGCAGTACAGTCCGTTCATCCGACTGGGGAGGGCTCATGGCGACCAAGTGGAGCTTGACGATCGACTGCGCGTACCCGGGGAAACTGGCCGCGTTCTGGGCGCTGGCGTTGGGCTATGAGGAGAAGCCCGCGCCCGCAGGGTTCGGGAACTGGGAGGAGTGGTTCTCGCATCATGAGGTTCCGGAGGACGAGTGGGATGACGGGGCGTACCTCTCAGATCCGGACGGCGTGGGCCCCACCTTGTCCTTCCTGAAGGTGCCGGAGCCGAAGGTGGCGAAGAACCGGCTGCATATCGACGTGCAAGTTGGTGGCGGCCGTGAAACTCCGTGGGAGGTGCGCTGGCCGCGCGTGGTCGAGGCGGTGGAGCGGTTGACCGCTGCGGGCGCGACCGTGGTCCGCGAGTACGAGTTGCAGGGCAGGCCGGATCACGTGGTGATGGCAGACCCGGAAGGTCACGAGTTTTGCCTGGTCTGACGGGGTCGGTCCGGCCAACTGGCCGCGCGCAGCGTGTCGCGTCCCTTCCTATGCGGCAGCCCTTGCCGGCGGAGCCGGCTCGTAGCGCCGTCCGTCGCGCAGAAGGGCCCAGAGGACGTTGACGCGGCGGCGAGCGAGAGCCAGGACGAGGTGTAGAAGACGCGTTGGAGGCGGCGGTTCGAAGTCATTCGAGGCCACTGACGTGCTGGCGCCCCTCCGACCCACGGCTGGACCGGTAGGGGCGCCACGCGACGCCATGCAGCCGCAGGTATGCCACAGACGTGCCAGACCGGACGGGGAAACCACGGGGAACGGCAGTTGTCCGAGGACACGTAGCCACATAGGCCCAGGTCAGAGAACTGCCTGATCAGAGTGCTGGTGACGCACTGATCTTCCAAACTAGGGCTCAAGAGCCTTCAGTTGGCCCACTTGACTGGGTCATGAAGCCTGGTTCGTCAGCTCAGGGGATGCACCAGGAGCCAGACAATGAACCCGTCCACGACCGTCACGACCACTTCGAGAATGGCCAACAGCAGCTTTCGGCGTTTCTATTTCTGGAGTTCCTGCAAGGACCAGAACGATGAACCGAACCACTGCGGCCGAAACGAGGACGAGGACAAGCGTTAGCTCAGCCCCTGGCGATGCCTCAACTGACGACCGGCCCATAGTAGATGCTGCGCAGCGAGCCGACTGCGGTGCAGCACAGAAGTGCAGCACGCCCTGTCGGCCTACCTCGGGCAGACGGCAAGGTGCCCGCACCTCACATCGGGAGCACGGGCACCGAGGCTGAGGGACCGATCAGGCAGCAGCCGGCACAGCGCGAGGTACTGCTGGTGGTAGGGCTCCCCGGAAACGAAGGCCGCTCGTGCCCGTCACGTGCCCGATAGGCCGGGGAACCACGGAGAATGCCAGTGACGCACTGACGCTCCGGCGATCGCCGACTCGGGTCAATCCGCAGGTCAACGCTCCAATAGATGAACAAGTGGGTCCTGCCCGCGCGACTGGTACGCGGTGATGCGGCGGCGGTGGCCCCCTTCGACCGCCGCTCGCGCACCCTGCACCCGCTGCGCTGGTGGGCCCGTGAACAACGAGCGAAGTCACCGAGCACCACTGACCAGTTCTCCCCGCCCCGGCGCTCTCTCAGGCGTGCGTCGGGGCCTCCGTCACGGCGCCGCTCCCCGGAGAAATTGATTCACAGCGGTGATGGTCAGGTCGTCGAGGCGCTCTGCGCTGATCGCTCCGGCGTTGACCAGGGTGGTGATGCCGTTGATCGTGGCGTAGATGATGAGGCCGATCTCTTCAGGCGAGCCTTTGCGGAGAGCCTTGTTCTCCTGGCCCTCGCAGATGAGATCCAGGATCGGCGCGAATGCCGCTGCGGAGGACTGGGGCACGCTCGATGCCCCAGGCCGGTGCTTGGTGGCGTTCATCAACTCCAGCAGGGCCGGGTTGCCGGTGGCGAAGTGGCCGAATGCGGATGCGGCGCGGCGCATTCGCTCGGGGAACTCGCTGTCATGGTCGGACACGGCTTCGCGGATGCTCTCGCCCAGTCGGGCATAGCCCCTCTCCGCCAGGGCGTCGAGGAGGTCCTGGCGTTCCGGGAAGTGCCGACGTGGGGCGGCATGGCTGACGCCTACTTCGCGGGCGAGGTCACGCAGTGAGAGCTGACTCACGCCGCTATCCCGGATGCTGCGCTCCGCAGCCTCGAGGAGGGCGGTCCGCAGGTCGCCGTGGTGGTAGCGGCTCTGTTCGGGCTGGTCGACCATGGGCGCCACTTTAGTCGCACTATGTAGCCTTTGACAACATTGTTGTCAGTGCCTACATTGAATCCATGACTTCATTCACCGCAGCCGACATTCCACCGCAAGGCGGACGCACGATCGTCGTCACCGGTGCCAACGGTGGAGTAGGCCGGGTCACCGCGACCGTGCTCGCCGGGAAAGGCGCCCGCGTGATCCTTGCGGTCCGCAGCGAGGAGAAGGGGCGAGCCGCTGCCGCGGCGATGGGCGTCAATACCGAGGTGCGCCGCCTCGACCTGGCCGACCTCTCGTCGGTCCGTGAGTTCGCGGAGTCGTTCACCGGCCCGATCGACGTGCTGATCAACAACGCGGGGATCTCGATCCCGCCGCTGACGCGCACCGTGGACGGGTTCGAGTCCCAGTTCGGGACGAACCATCTCGGCCACTTCGCTCTGACGAACCTGCTCCTGCCGCAGGTGCGCGACCGGGTCGTCACCGTCGGGTCGCTCGTGCACCTCATCGGCAAGGTCGATGTCACCGACCTCAACTGGCACCGGAGGCGATACCGCCCCTACGGCGCCTACGGTCAGTCCAAGCTCGCGAACCACCTGTTCGCCCACGAGCTGCAACGGAAGCTTTCCGCCGCCGGCTCCTCGGTGATCTCCGTCGTGGCACACCCAGGCATCGCGACGACGAACCTGATGAACGTCGAAGGCCGCGGACTGCGGTACCGGGTGGAGAAGTCGATCGTTCAGTCGATCGCGCACTCGGCCGAAGCCGGGGCGCTCCCGAGCCTCTACGCCGCGACCGCAGACATCCCCGGTGACAGCTACATCGGCCCGAGCCGCCTGCTGGGGATGCGCGGCGCGCCCTCCCCCGCCAAGCCCGCGGCCAAGACGCGGAACGCTGAGAACGCGCGCCGCTTGTGGCAGGCATCCGAGGAGCTCACCGGTACCGCCTTCACTCTCCCTGCGGACCGGCCGCGAGAGGAGGCGGGACGATGAACCGAGTCAAGAACGAGCTGATCGTCATCTCCGGGGCATCGACCGGGATCGGGGCAGCCACCGCCCGCGAACTCGCCTCCCGCGGCTACCACGTCCTCGCCGGCGTCCGACGCGACGAGGATGCGGACGCGATCCGTGATGAGCGCATCGAGCCGGTCATCCTGGACATCACCGTCGGCGAGCACATCGAGGCCCTTGCTGCCCGGGTCGCCGATGATCCGCGGCAGCGGCCGTTGCGGGCAGTGATCAACAATGCCGGAATCGAGATCAACGCCCCCGTCGAAGTACTCCCGCTCGATACGTGGCGGGAGCAGTTCGAGGTCAACCTCTTCGGGCACATCGCCGTCATCCAGGCCCTGCTGCCGGCGCTGCGGCAGAGCAAGGGCCGGGTCGTCAACATCAGCTCCGTCGGTGCGGAAGTCGCGCTCCCCATCTACGGCGCATACGCGGGCAGCAAAGCCGCCCTCGAGTCCGCCAGCGACGCCCTGCGCCGGGAAGTCGCCGCTCAGGGCATTCAGGTCGTCATCGTCCAGTCCGGCGGGGTGAAGACCCCGATGGCCGACCGCAGCGGGCCGCTCTCACTCGAACTCGCCGAGCGCATGAAGCCTGAACACGCCGACCTCTACGGAGACCTGATCTCCTCGACCGTGCAGTTCCAGGCCTCGTTCCTGCAACGCGCCATCACCGCGGAGAAGGCCGCGCGCAAGATCGCGAAGATCACCACGACCAAGCGCCCCCGCGCCCGCTACGGCCTCGGGCCGGACGCAGCGTTCACCCTCCCGCTCAACCGCCTCATGCCCACCCGGCTCATGGACCGCGTCGTCTCCCGGTAGCCACACACCCAAGCAGTGACCACAACGAAAGGAACACCTCATGACCCTCGAAGCCGACCGCGCAGACATCATCGAACTCTTCGGCCGCTACGCCGACATCGCCGACACGAAGAACTTCGACGAACTGCCCCCGCTCGTCCACGCTGACCCTTTCACCATGGACTTTCAGTCCGTCACCGGGATGCCGCCCCTGGAAACGCCACTGCGGGACTACGCCGCCGCACTTCGCGGTTCCTTCGAACCGTTCGTTGCCACGCACCACTCCATCACCGGCCACGTCGTCACCATCAACGGCGACCGCGCCACCGCCCACGCCCACGTCCGCGCCGAGCACTGGGTCCCCGACGAGGTCGCAGGCGGCGGTCCCAACCGGTGGCTGGTCGTGGGGTTCTACGACAACGAGGCAGTACGCACCGAGCACGGCTGGCGCTTCAGCAAGGTCAAACTCACCGCCGCCTACCAGGAGAACTCCCACCTCCTCGCCGAAACGACCGCCGAAGGCACCGGGACGCGCTGAAGTGAACCGTTCCGGGTTCGACAGAGAGCTCAGATAGTGGTTGTGGCCTGGGACTTCGTGGTCGTGAGGCAGGCGCACCTCGGCTCGGCGCCCCGGAACGGGCCGACCTCGCCAACCAGTTCAGCGAACGATCGAAGATCAGCCCGCGAAAGCTGTGTCATTCCCAAGCCGGGCCGTTGTGTTGTCCAGGCCGGCGTTCACCGCCTGGGCCGCCGGCGAGCACGCCAAGCACGATGATGACGGCGCCAGTGGAGCTGTCTCAGCGGGCGGGAGTGTTGATCTTGTCGGCCTTGGGCTTCAGGTAGTCCTCGGCGTGCGGCGAGATCGCGATCTGCACGTCGAGCGGCACGTTCTGGGTGCGGGGGATGCCGAACCAGCTGAATCGCAGCGGCACCTCGATACCGCTCAAGGTGGCCACGCCATCCGAATTACGCTGAAAGCGCCGGTCGGGGTCGCCGATCGTACTCGTGAACTCCACCCGCATCTCCTCGCCCGGGGCCAGGGTGAAGGGCGGCGTGAGCTTGCCCGCGGGCTTGTCGCTGAAGATGTCGGCGCTGAACCGCAAAGACTGCGGCTGCCAGATCGCCACCGGGCTCTGAGCGCGCTTGGCCGCGAGCGCCGGCTCGGGGTCGATGACCTTCAGGTCGAGTGAGCTGTCATTGCGCAGCGTCAGCCGCATGGTGATCTCTGCCCTCGGCTCCTGCCGCACCAGGATGTTGTGGCTGTGCCCGGCGCCCAGCGTCAGGGCGGAATTCTCAAGCTCCCACGCATCGCCGGATGACATCGGCTTCATCCACGTCGAGCCTTGTTGTATCGGCTGCAATCGGGCGAACCAGGTCCCCGCCACAGCCAGTACGACGGCGATGGCGGCAGACACGGCAGCAAGCCACACCCGGGGCCTGTTGAGCCGGCGAAGTGCGGTCTGCGGTCGGCTGCTCACTGGAGCCACCACCGCCACCGGCCACGCGGCAACGACGGCACGTCACGGGGCTCGTCAGCGGGCATCGGCGGGCTTCCACGTTCCCTTTGGGCCGAGCATGCCGCGCTCGGCCGCTCGCCCGGTGCACTCCGCGGGGACGCGGTAGAACTCGGCGACGAGATGGTCGCTGTAACGGCGGGCCGCGGCGGCCTTCTTGGCGAAACGGTCGAGGATCTTGTCGCATCTCTCCTCGGCCCGCATGTCGCCGACCATCGGCACACCGACCGCGGCACCGGCCGCGACGACGACGGCGGCCACTGCGACGACGAGAGTCCGGCGGCCGGTGAAATATCGGCTTCTTCTGGTTCTGACCGTCAAAGGCTGTTGATCTCCAAGGTCGGGTGTCGCGCCGCCCGCTTGTTTACGTGGTCTTGAACCCTGCTCGCCACGCCCTCAAACAGGACGAGCCGCCGGTAGCAGACAAGGCGGACGTGAGTCACGCCACCGTCTTGGACGGTTGCAGCCCCGAACCACCAATAAGCCCCGCAAAGAAGGCGTTGAAGCTTGTAGGACCTGACGGGGCAACACCCAAACCGGAGGCGGCGTTGGTTACTTCGCCCGGCTTGGGGATTTGCGGTGGGCGGCGTTGTAGCGGGCCTTCTTCTGGCGGTTGCCGCAGGTGTTCATGTCGCACCATTTGCGGGTGTGGCTTTGGCTGGTGTCGAAGAAGGCGGCTTGGCAGGTGGGGGAGGCGCAGAGGGCCAGGCGGCCGTCGCGTTCGCCGGCGAGGATGCTGATGGCGTCGGCGGCGATCACGCTCAGGGCATCTTCTACGAGGGAGGCCGGGCTTAGGCGCCATTGGCGGGCGCCTTCCGGGGTCAGGACGGCTGCGGCCCTGCCCTGAGCGCTGCGGTCGTTGATGATCTTTACGGCCGGCGCGGGGAGAGCCTCCTGGAGCGCGGCCGCTGTTGCGGCGGCGTGGATCGACTCCCGTAGGTCCCGGGCCAGTTCCAGCTGGGCGGGGGTGCAGGAGTCCACTGCGAGGTCGTATTCCGCCAGCCAGTCGATCAAGCGCTGCGGTGTCGGGATGCGCTCCACAGGATCGCCGTGACGCTCCGACAGCGTGCCCGTGAAGCTGGTCGACAGCACGTTGCCGAGGCGGAAGTCAGGGAAGCCGGTGCGCATGGAACCAGCTTAGCCGGTTGCGCGGCGCGAGCGAGAAATGCTAGAACCGTCTTAGCCGGTTCTTGCGTCCAGCCAGGAGGTCTCATGTCCCGTCCGAGCAGCGACGACGTGCACGCGTTTGAAGCCCGCGCGAGCGACGCCGACCTCGATGATCTGCGGGCTCGGCTGGCCGCGGTGCGGTTGCCGGAGGCTGAGACCGTTCAGCGGCCGGCGCCCGATCCCCGGCGCTGGGACCAGGGCGTTCCGCTCGCCGACCTCGTCGATGTGGTGGATTACTGGCGCACCACGTACGACTGGCGGGCGTTCGAGAAGCGGCTCGAGCAGATCGGGCAGTTCCGTACGACCATTGATGGTCTGGGTATCCACTTCCTGCACCGCCGGTCCGCGCGGGCGGACGCCACTCCGCTGCTGCTGACGCACGGGTGGCCGGACAGCATCGTCCGGTTCGTGGATGTCGTGGAGGAGTTGGCGGATCCGGAGGATGCCGACGCGCCGGCGTTTCACGTCGTGGTTCCTTCGCTGCCGGGGTTTGGGTACAGCGACAGGCCGGCCGCCACCGGGTGGGGGACCGAGAAGATCGCGGCTGCCTGGGTGGAGTTGATGGGGCGGCTCGGCTACGACAAGTTCGCTGCCCACGGCGGTGACTGGGGCGGCAATATCACCACGGTGCTCGGCGGGCGGTTCCCTGAGCATGTGCTCGGGATCCACACCACGTTCGCGGAGGGGCCGCCCGGGCTGGCGATGGACGGGCTGACGGCGGTCGAGCGTGAGTGGGCCGAGGAGACCCGGGATTTCTGGCGGCAGCGCGCGGCGTACGCGAAGCTGCAGGCGACCCGGCCGCAGACCATCGGCTACTCGCTTGTCGACTCGCCGGTCGGGCTGCTGGCCTGGATCCTCGACAAGTTCGCCGAGTGGTCGGACACCGAGGACAGCCCGTTCGAGAGGATTTCCATCGACCGGGTTCTTGATGACGTCACGCTGTACTGGCTGACGCGGACCGGTGCGTCGGCGGCCCGTATCTATTACGAGAGCCACAACTCGCTGGATCCCGAACTCCGGGTCGATGTCCCGTCGGCGCTCACCATGTACCCGCGCGATGTCGAGAAGTGCCCGCGTCCTTGGGCACAACAGCGGTACCGGCAGATCGTCCGCTGGCGGACGCCCGAGGCCGGGGGGCATTTCGCGGCGCTCGAAGTCCCCGAGTACTTCGTGAAGGATCTACGGGAGGGCCTCGCGGCAGTGCTCTCCTAAGCGTCCCTGTCGTGGCACGTCTTGTTCCCGGCCGGGAGCTTGCCGCGCAGCAGGAAGTCGTCGACCACCTGCTGCGTGCAGCGGCCTTTCGGGTAGAAGAGGTGGCCGCCGGAGTCGTTGGTGACCAGGGTGGCGTCCGCGAGCTGGCCCTCTACGCCGCGGGCGCCGCTGACCGGGGTGGCCGGGTCGTTACGGTTGTTGACCAGCAGGATCTCCGGTGCGCCCTCGGCCGTCAGCGCGCGGCCTGCCAGCGGGATGGAGGGCGCCGGCCACTTCGCGCACCGCCAGATGGCGCCGGCCGCGAACTCCCTGCCGAACAGCGGGGCGTCGCGCCCGGCTTCGGCGATCGACTCCCTGACCGCCTCGGGCGTGCGGTCCTCGGGGCGGTGCTGGATGCAGTCGACGGCGGAGTTGCCGCCGACCGCGTCCTCGTCCGGGTCGGGGCTTCCGTCGCCGGCCTCGAGGAAGGCGCCGAGCGGGCGGCCGTCGCCGGCGAAGGCGGCGGCCAGCGCCTTGGACAGGGCGGGCCATGCGCCTTCCTGGTACATGGCCTGGTAGATGCCCTGTACGAGGGTCTCGGCGCCGACCGGCGGGGTGCCGCGGCCGGTCGCCAGCGGCTTGGACCGCGCCCGGTCGACCAGGCCGTCGATCTTCGCCAGCACCGCGGCGCGGCGGCTGCCCATCGGGCAGTGGCCCTTGTCCAGGCAGGACTGCACGAAGACGCCCAGGGCGGTTTCGAACGCCACCGCGCGGGCGGCATAGTCGCGGGCCGTGGTCGGGTTGACGACCGAATCCAGCGCCATGCGGCCGACCCGGCGAGGGAACTGCTCGGCGTAGAACTGCCCGAGCTCGGTGCCGTACGAGAAGCCGAGGTAGTCGAGCTTGTCCGCGCCCAGGGCGGCGCGGACGACATCGAGGTCGCGGGCGGCGTTGTCGCTGCCGACGAAGGGCAACAGGTCGCCGGACTTCTTCTCGCAGCTCCGCGCGAAGGCCTCCGCCACCTTTGCCGGGTCGGTCTCCCGCTGCTGGAGACGGGAGTATTCGCGGTACGTCATGCAGCGCACCGGGCTGCTCCTGCCGACGCCGCGCGGGTCCATGCCGATGATGTCGTAGCGGGCCCGCAGCTTGCTGCTGAGCTGGTCAGGGGCGGTCTGGTAGACGTACTCCAGGCCGGACTCGCCAGGCCCGCCGGGGTTGGTCAGCAGCGGGCCGAGGCGGTGGTCCCGGTCGGTCGCGGGCAGGCGGTTGAGCGCCAGCTCGATCCGCTTGCCGTCCGGCCGGTCGTAATCCAGGGGGACGGTGACCGACGCGCACTCGAACTCCGGCGGCTCGTCCTGGTCTTGCTGAGGCTGGGGGACGTCGGCCGCGGGGCACGGCTTCCAGTCCACCTTTTGGTCGTGGAACCGGGCGAGGTCGTCGTCCGAGGTCACCTGCCGGGAGGCGGTGCCCATGCCGCACCCGGCGAGCAGGACACCGCCCGCCGCCAGCCCGACGACGACGAGTCGGCTGCTGCTGCCTCGCATGACTGCTGTCCTTGGAGAGGAGTGCGCGTACAACAGCGACGCTACGGCCGGCCGGGCGGCGGCGCAGCGCGAGAGAGCAGCACCGGGGGCCAGTCGGCGTGCGGAGGCGCGGGACCCGCCCTAGCCTGACCTCAAATGAGCACAAAAGGTACGTCTGGCATATCGCGGCGGGCCGCCGCATCCAGCACCACCGCGGCACTCGCCCTCCTCGCCCCCGCGCTGCTCGGCGGCTGCGCGGAAGCCAAGCCGGATCTCGGCCGTTTCTACGACCAGCGGATCCGGTGGGCCGCCTGCACCGGCCAGGACCGCCCCAGGAATACGGAGGGCGACGCCGCCGCAGGCATGCAGTGCGCCAAGCTCACCGTCCCGGTCGACTACGCCGAGCCCGCGCAGGGCACCATCAAGATCGCGCTGGCCCGTTTCCACCGGCAGCAGAACGACAAGGGCTCCGTAGTCACCAACTTCGGCGGGCCCGGCGCCTCCGGAGTCGATTCCCTGCCCGGCTTCCGCGAGCACGGCTCCCGCCTCGCCCCCGGCTACGACCTGGTCAGCTTCGACCCCCGCGGCGTCGGCCGCAGCTCGCCCCTGCGCTGCGGCGACGAGGCCGCGGAGGACCGGCTCGAGCGGGAGCTCGTCGAGAACGCACCGGCGCCCGGGGACGCCGCCGACGATGTGGCCGGCGCGAAGGAGTACGCGGCGGCCTGCCACCGCGACAACGGGCCGGTCATCGACCACGTCGGCACCCTCGACACCGCGCGCGATCTGGACGTCCTGCGGCAGGCGCTCGGCGAGCAGAAGCTCCACTACTTCGGCATCTCGTACGGCACCCGGCTCGGCGCCACCTACGCGGGCCGGTTCCCCGACCGGACCGGGCGGATGGTGCTGGACGCCGTGGACACCCTGGACCTGCCGGCCGAGCGCGACGGCCGGGCCCTGGCCCGGGCCTCACAGCAGGCCCTGGACGCCTTCGCGGCGGACTGCGCCGCCCGGGCGGGCTGCGCCCTCGGCACCACCGCCGATCAGGTCCGCGGCACCATCGAGGCCGAGACCGACCGGCTGACGGCGGCACCGGTCCGTATGCCGGGCGGGAAGGACTTCACCGCGCCTGACCTGCGCAACGCCATCTGGGCCGCCCTCCTCTCCCGCTCGTTCTGGCCGCAGCTGGAGCAGGGCCTGGCGCGGCTGGTGCGGTCCGGCGACCCGGAGATCCTGGCCGGCTTCAATCAGGGGATGGACAGCGTCCTGGAGGGCGGCGGCACGGAAGCCCTGATCGCCGTCAACTGTCAGGACGACCCGGTCCGGCCGGCCGACCCCGCGCGGGTGACGGCGGAGGAACGCAAGCGGCTGACCGCTGAGTACCCCTACTTCGCCCCCATGGTGGGCGGCCTGGCCGCCACCTGCGCCGGGTGGCCGGCGGGCACCGGCTTCATCCGCGGGATCGACCGCCCCCGCGGCCCGGAGATCCTGGCCATCGGGACCCGGATCGACCCCGCGACCCCGTACGAATGGGCCGAGGAGACCGCGCGGAAGCTCGGCGCCACGCTGGTGACGTACGACAGCGTGGGCCATGGCGCCAATGGCTCGCCCTGCGTCGCGAAGAAGATCACGGCCTTCTACGCGTCCGGCACGCTGCCACCCGAGGGCACCACCTGCCCGGCCGACGAGCCCACCGGCTGACGACCTCGGCCCGGCTGCTGGTGGCAGCCGGGCCGGGGTTCCGTGACTGTCAGCGGGTCAGCCGTCAGCGGCTCAGCGCCGCAAGCGCCTTCCCCATGAGTTGGTTACGGGCCGGCTGGGACGGGATGTGTTCCAGCCCGAAGCCGATCAGGACGCTGTCGCGCGTCGTGACTGCCGCATACGGCTTGTAGAGCTCGCCGGTGCGGGACCAGTCGCCCGTGATGTTGGCGCTTCCTGGCGGTTGTGGTGACACCTTCCAGGCGCCGAGCGACGTCTCGAAGCCCTCGGTCTCCTTGACCTCGCCGCCCACCACCACCTGGGCGTTGTCGGCGAAGACGCCGCGCAGCCCGGACGACGGGTCGGTGACCTTGCTCAGGGATACCTCGACCTTCTTCCCCGCGTACGCGCTGAGGTCGAAGGCCAGTGGCTTCCAGCCGTCGGAGGCGTCGGTCAGGGAGTTCCAGGCGCCGCTCGTACCGCTCGCGGTGCAGGTGCTGCCGCTGCGGGTGAGATAGCGGGACAGGAACGGATGGTCCTCCATGAAGAACCCGGCCCCGCACTCCTCGGGGACGGTCTGCGAGGTGTTGCCGTTCTTGTCGGCCAGCGTCGTCCAGTCGTCGCCGCCGTCCGTGCGCGCTTCGAGCAGCGCGTGGTCGTAGCCGGGTTCGACGTTCCAGTTCGCGGCCAGCCGCAGCTCCGGCGCGTCGGCCGCGCTCACCCCGGTCAGGTCGATGGTCCGGGTGAGCCGCTGCCAGTCGCTGTCCGCGTGCACCGACGAGGCCATGCCCGCGCCTTCGTACGGGGCGTACGGGTTGGCCACGCCGGGATACGAGCCCGCCTGCGCGCTCCTGAACTGCGGGAACTCATCCGCCGGCAGGGTGTCCGAGGTGACCGTGTAGCGGCCGGCGCTGTCCAGCGGATTGCCCTCGGCTCCCGTGACGGGGGTGTCGACGCCGCCCAGGGCGCCGTCACCGTCGAAGGTGGTGGCGCCGGGCGCCGTGAGGCGCTCGTACGCACCCAGGTAGTACTGCGCGAAGTCGTTGGAATTCGCGCGTCCGAGGCGGACGTTCCCGCCGGCGCGCTCGCCGGCGACGACGACCTTGCCGCCTTCGTTGAGGTACGCCCGTATCGCCAGGGTCGTGGGACCGCCGGGTGCCGGGTCGCCCGTGTAGTGCACCACGGTGGAGAAGTGCGCCAGGACCGCCAGCGGATGCGGAGCGCCCTGGGTGGCGACGTCCCACACCACCGCGCTGCGGCCATTGGCCTTCAGCGCGTCCACGTACTTCTGGGCGTGCTTCTGGGCGGCGCCTTCCTCCGCCACCACGAGGGTGGAGGCGCGGGGCCGCTCGGCGACGGTGTACGTGAAGTGCTCGCTGGAGACCCGCTCGCCCTTCTGCGTACGGCCGGTGTACCAGACCTCGACCTTGTCGCCCGGACCGGCGTCCTCGACCTTCTCGCGGTACTCGTCGAAGTAGAGGTTGTCCTCGCCGCCGAAGCGCTCACCGCCGCGCCAGGAGTCCAGGTCCTCGTCGTGCGTACGGCCGCCGTTGATGCGGTAGTTGAGCTCCTTGTCGCGCACCGACTTGCGGGCGGTGACGGACACTTCCTGGTCCGCGCCCCGGGCGTACGAGGTGGCGAACGTGTCGGCCGTGAAGTCCGGCGCGTCGATGCCGACCGGTGAGGACGGCTGGTCGGGGTGCATCGCGGTCTCGGCGACCGCGAGCGCGAACGGGATGTTCTTGGTGAACTCGTCCTGGATCAGCTTCTCGTCGTCCGGGAAGGTGAAGACCGAGGCGCAGTCCTCGGGCTTCCAGGGGTCGTTCGGATCGAGGTTGGAGATGGTCTGGCAGGTCGACATCTCCGGCGTGAACATCGCCGCGCCGTTGACGTTGGCCGCGTGACCGTCCGTGTCGCCGTTGGTGGTGTACAGCTCGGACGAGATCTGCGGACGGTAGCCGGGCACCGCGGAGTTCTCCGGTGTGCCGGCAAGGGCCCGGTACAGCACATCGTCCGGGGACGGCGTGGCCACCTGCCAGCCCACTCCGTAGAGCAGCAGCTGGGCAGCGGAGTGGTAGTTGATCCCGTACGTGAAGCCGATCCGCTTCTGGAAGCGGTCCATCGCCGCCGTCTCGGGCTCGGACATCGGGGTGGTGCCGCGATAGGTCTCGCTGGAGAAGTCGGGGGACGAACCCTCGTTGTCGTAGCCCCACTTGTAGGCGAAGTTGCGGTTGAGGTCGACGCCGTCGGCGGCGGTGTGGGTGCCGTCCTTGTCGTTGTCCCGCATGTTCTTGCGCCATTGGCGGTTGCCGTCGGTCGCGTGCGTGAAGTCGTAGCCGTCCGGGTTGGCGGAGAGGACGAACCACAGCTCGGTGCTGTCGACGATCTTGGTGATCCTCGGGTCCTTGCCGTAGTTGTCGAGGTAGTGGTGCATCATGCGGCGGGTCATCTCGGGAGTGATCCACTCGCGGGCGTGCTGGTTGGACAGGTAGAGCGTGGAGGGCTTGGAGCCGTCGCGGGCGCGGTCGGCGTTCTTGCTGACCTTGAGCGCGAGGATGTCCTGGCCCTTGACGGTCTTGCCGATCGACACGACCTTCGTGAGTTTGTCGTGCGCCTGGCCGGTCTTGACGATCTCCTCTTTGAGCCCGCCCTTTCCGCCGTACGGGCGGAAGACGCCGTCGCCGGCGGCCGCGAGCTTCTTCTGGGCCGCCGCGGAGACCTCGTGCTCGCGCATCTCGATGCCCTGCCCGCGGAGCCGGTCGGCCTGCTTGTCGGTCAGATACAGCTCGACGTCGGCGGTGCCCTTCTGCGGTGCGCGCTCGGCCAGTTCATGCCCGTCCTGGCCGGCCTTCAGCAGCAGCGGCACCTGCTCCTTGGTGACCTCGGCGCGGAAGACCTTGATGGCATCCGCGGCCGCCGGGTCCGCCCCCGGCCCCTTCGCCTGGACAGGCGGTGCGGCGAGCAACCCGCCCGCCAGGAGTGCGGCCGCGGTGAGCACCGCGCTTGCTCTTCGTCTCATGAGCCCCCCTTGCTGTGATGCGGCACATTTGTGCGCAGATGCCAGGCTCATCACTGCTCATGATCATGTCAATACGACAGGTTGCCCCGGCCGGGCGGTCGGTCGGCGCGTTCCGGGTCCGCGTACGCTGTCAGGCGCTCGCCCTATTCGTCGGAAAGGTCGCCGTGGTGGATGAACCCACGCTGGACGCGCTGTTCGTCCGCCGTCCCGAACGGTGGGGGCTGCGCGGCGATCCGGTGGTGTGGCAGCAGCTGCAGGAGCGGCTGCGCGGGCGGCCGATCCCCGGGTTCCTGCCGGCCATCGGCACCATCGTGGAGTCCGAATTCGCCGCCATCACCGGCGTGGAGCTGCCGTCCCGGCCCGGCCTGGACGACCACCGCTACCTCCGGCACCTGGCGACCGGCTCCGGCATGAGCGACGGCACCGTCTCGCTCCACTTCTGGCGCCACACCGCCCTCCCGATCCTGATCGACCGGGCCGCGGCGGCCCGGTCGGCGGCAGCCCGGGCGGCGGACTCCTGACCGGCGGAGCCGGGCTCAGCCGTGGTCGACCAGGGGGCGCACTTCGACGGCGCTGTGGTCGTGTGATGCCTCGGTCAGGGTGCTCGCGAGCGCGGTTGCCTCGTCGAGGTCCGCGGTCTCCAGGATGTAGAAGCCGCCGATGACCTCCTTCGTCTCCATGAACGGGCCGTCGCTGATCAGCGGGCGGTCGCCGGAGCCGGCGCCGCCGACGGTGACGGCCGTCCCGGAGGCCTGCAGCTGCCCGGAGCCGAGGATCGCCGCGCCCGCTTTGGCCGCAAAGGCACGGTGTCCCTCGTCGATCTGTGCGCTCTCCGCCGGCGACATGTTCGCCCACCGCTGCTCGTCGCCGTAAATGAGAACCAGGTACTTCGCCATCTCGAATCTCCTCCGGTACGGGGCCAGGACCGCCCCTCTCACTCACCCCGACGAACGGGCGCGCCGCCGATCGACAGTCAGCGGAGCAGCGCTTCCGCGCCGGCGTAGCGCGCGGTGTCGCCCAGCTGCTCCTCGATGCGGATGAGTTGGTTGTACTTGGCGGTGCGGTCGGAGCGCGAGAGGGAGCCGGTCTTGATCTGGCCGCAGCCCGTGGCCACCGCCAGGTCGGCGATGGTCGTGTCCTCGGTCTCGCCCGAGCGGTGCGACATGACGACGGTGTAGCCCGCGCGGTGAGCGGCGGCCACGGTGGCCAGGGCCTCGGTCAGGGTGCCGATCTGGTTGACCTTCACCAGGATGGAGTTGGCGACGCCGGTGGCGATGCCCTCGCGGAGGAGGGTCTCGTTCGTGCAGAAGACGTCGTCGCCGGTGAGCTGGCAGCGGGCGCCGACCCGTTCGGTCAGGTCTCGCCAGCCCGGCAGGTCGTCCTCGGCCATCGGGTCCTCGATCGACACGATGGGGTAGGCGTCGATCAACTTGACCAGGTAGTCGGCCTGTTCGGCGGGGGTGCGCCGTACGCCCTCCCCGGTGTAGTCGTAGACCCCGTCGCGGAAGAACTCGGACGACGCCGGGTCCATCACCAGGCCGATGTCGGTGCCCGGCCGGTAGCCGGCGCGCTCGACGGCCCGCACCACGAAGTCGAGGGCCTCCTCGGCGGTGCGCAGCGCGGGGGCGAAGCCGCCCTCGTCGCCGACGCCCGTGGAGTGGCCGGCGGCGAGGAGGTCGCGGCGGAGGGTGTGGAAGATCTCGGAGCCCATCCGGACGGCCTCGGCGAAGGTCTGCGCGCCGATCGGGGCGATCATGAACTCCTGGAAATCCAGCGGATTGTCGGCGTGCGCGCCCCCGTTGACGATGTTCATCATCGGTACGGGCAGCACCCGGGCGTCCGCGCCGCCGAGGTAGCGGTAGAGCGGCAGGCGGTGGGCGGCGGCCGCGGCCTTCGCGGTGGCGAGCGAGACGCCGAGGAGGGCGTTGGCGCCGAGCCGGGACTTGGCGGGGGTGCCGTCCGTGGCGACGAGGGCGGCGTCGAGGCCGGCCTGGTCCTCGGCGTCGCGGCCGGTGACGGCGGCCGCAAGCTCGGTGTTGACGTTACGTACCGCCTGGTCGACGCCCTTGCCGTGCCAGCGGTCCTGGTCGCCGTCGCGGAGTTCTACGGCCTCGCGGGCGCCGGTCGAGGCGCCGGAGGGGACGGCGGCGCGGCCGAGGGAGCCGTCCGCGAGCTCCACGTCGACCTCGACGGTGGGGTTGCCCCGGCTGTCGAGGATGCTGCGGCCGGTGACGGAGGTGATGGCAGTCATGGGAGCCCTTCCCGTTGTCGTACGTGCCGGGCTCGGGCTGCGGCGACGGTGGCGCTTGGCCCGGCATGGCCGACTCTACAGCAGTGCTGTTTAGTTTTGCTATTCAGTTGTGCTGTGCAGTTCTGCTGCGCAGTCCTGCTGTGCAGCTGTGCTGCGTTAAAGTTCGGTATGCCCCTTCCGGAATCCGCCGCCGTCGCGGCTGAGCTGCGTACCGCGATGGGAAAGCTCACCCGGCGCGTAAAGCTCGAGGACCAGATGCCGCTCGGCCAGGTGGCCGTCCTCGGCGCGCTGGACCGCAGCGGCGCGATGACCACCAGCGAACTGGCAGCCGACCAGCGGGTCCGCCCGCAGTCCATGGCCCGGGCCGTCGGCCTGCTCATGGAGCAGGGCCTGATCACCCGCCGCGCGCACCCGACCGACGGCCGCAAGAGCCTGGTCGAGCTGTCCGGCGCGGGGCGGGCGCTGCTGGAGGAGGAGCGGGAGCGCCGGGCGGACTGGCTGGCGCGGGCGATCGAGGCGGAATTGACGGGGGCGGAGCGGGAGTTGCTGGCGCGAGCGATCGGGCTGGTGGAGCGACTCGCGGCGCACTAAGCCCCTACGGCGCACTGGTCCGCGCGGTGGGCTGGGCCGGGCGGCATCGTTGCGGCCCGTGGCCATGCCCGCGCGGCGCGGGATCAGCCCGCGGCCCTGCCCGCGCGGCGCACTAGGCCGCGCAGCGTCGGATCAGCCCGCGACCGTGCCCGCGCGGCGGGCAATGTGCGGCGGTACGGCGATATCTCCCGGCAGCTTCGGATCTGCCACCGGCTCCCCCCACCGCGCCACCAC
>NZ_JAAKZV010000154.1 GCF_011044975.1 Streptomyces coryli
CCCCCGAGGTCCGCGAGCTCCCCGCCCCGCCGAAGCGCGTCTGGCCGATCATCGGCCCCGGCGTGGTGGCGGCCGGAGTCGGCCTGTCCTCCGGGGAGTTCATCCTCTGGCCGTATATCGCCTCGCAGGCCGGCCTGGTGTTCCTCTGGGGCGCCGTGGTCGGCGTCCTGACCCAGTGGTTCATCAACATGGAGGTCGAGCGCTACACGCTCGCCACCGGCGAGACCGCCGTCTCCGGCTTCAACCGCTACTGGAAGCACTGGGGCGCGGTGATGGTGGTCTTCACCTACGCCGCGAACCTGTGGCCCGGCTGGGCGACCAGCTCGGCGACGATGCTCAGTTACGTCTTCGGCGGCGACCCGGCGATCATCGGCATGTGCCTGCTGGCGGCGATCGGCGCGATGCTGACCCTGGCCCCCGTGGTCTACACGGCCCTGGAGAAGTTGCTCTTCTTCAAGCTGGCCGTGGTGGCGGTCTTCTTCGTCCTGGCGGTCGTCCTGGCCGTGGAGGCCTCCAGCTGGGGCGACCTCCCGGACGGCGTCACGCACATCGGCCAGTTCCCGACGGAGCTGGGCGTGGCGGTGCTCATGGGCGCCATCGCGTACGCGGGCGCCGGCGGCGGCCAGAACCTCTGCCAGTCGAACTGGATCCGCGACAAGGGCTTCGGCATGGGCCGCTACGTACCGCGCGTGGTCAGCCCGATCACCGGCAAGGAGGAGGCGGCCTCGACGACGGAGGCAGCCGCGGGCTACGTCTTCGAGCCGGACGACCCGGAGAACATGTCCCGCTGGCAGCGCTGGTGGCGCCTGGCGAACATAGAGCAGGGCATGACGTTTGTCCTGGTCACGATCGTAACGATCACGCTGACGTCGCTGCTCTCCCACTCGACGGTCTTCGGGATGGAGGGCCTGGCGAACGACGTCTCCTTCGTGGAGGCGGAGGGCGAGCAGCTGAAGGAGTCCGTAGGCAGCTGGTTCGGCACGACGTTCTGGCTGATCGGCGCGTTCTCGCTGTTCACGGCGGCAACCGGCATCGTGGACTACACATCACGTATGGCGGCGGACACGCTCAAGTCGACGTATCTGCGCGGCCGGACGGTAACCGAGAGCCAGCTGTACTTCTGGCTGGTCTGGGGCCTGGTCGCCTGCGGCGCGACGATCCTGCTGATCGGCTTCGACCAGCCGCTGGTGCTGCTCGTCATCTCCGCCTGCGTGTCGGGTCTGATGATGTTCGTCTACTCCATGCTGCTGCTCATGCTCAACCGCAAGTCCCTCCCCCGGCCCCTGAAGATCCGCAACTACCGGGTGGCGGCGTTGATCTGGGCGGTGCTGCTGTACGGCACGCTCGCCGCCCTGACGATCCGCCAGCAGTACATCGACAACTTCTGAGGTGCAACGCACGTGACTGACGCAGATGCCGGCACCGGCAGCAAGGCCCGCCCCGAACGCCGCAGCCAGGCCTGGTTCGGCGCGGAGGGCCGGGCCGGCATGATCTACCGCTCCTGGATGCGCAACCAGGGCCTGGGCCACGAGGTCTTCGACGGCCGCCCGGTGATCGGCATAGCCGTAAGCGCCTCGGAACTGGCCCCGTGCAACGCCCACCTGGACCGCGTAGCAGAGGCGGTCAAGCGCGGCGTCTGGCAGGCAGGCGGCTTGCCACTCGCCTTCCCGACGATGGCAACGGGCGAGACGCTGATGCGCCCGACGGCCATGCTCTTCCGCAACCTGATGGCGATGGAGGTCGAGGAACTCATCCGCGCCAACCCGCTCGACGGCGTGGTGCTGCTGAGCGGCTGCGACAAGACAACACCGGCAATGCTGATGGGCGCGGCAAGCGTCGACCTGCCGGCGGTGATGGTGACGGGCGGCCCGATGCTCAACGGCAAGTACCGAGGCAGGGACGTCGGTTCGGGCACGGCGGTCTGGCAATTCGAGGAGGACCTGAAGACGGGGCGGATGACCCAGGAGGAATGCTTCTACGCCGAGGGCTGCATGGCCCGCTCGAACGGCCACTGCATGACGATGGGCACGGCGTCGACGATGGCGTGTATGGCGGAGTCGTTGGGCATGCAGCTGCCCGGCTCGGCGACGTGGCCGGCGGTGGACGCCCGCCGCTTCGAGACGGCACAGGCCGCGGGCAAGCGGGTGGTGGAGATGGTGGACGAGGACCTCCGCCCGTCAAAGGTGATGACGAGGGCCGCCTTCGAGAACGCCATCCGCACGAACGCGGCCATCGGCGGGTCGACGAACGCGATCATCCACTTGGCGGCGATCGCGGGGAGGTTGGGCGTAGACCTGTCGCTGGATGACTTCGACGGGCTGGCGCGGGAGGTGCCGACGCTGGTGAACCTGCAGCCGTCGGGGAAATACCTGATGGAGGACTTCTGCTACGCGGGAGGGCTGCCGGCGGTCCATAGAGAGCTGGCGGGGGCGGGCCTGCTGCACACCAAACAAATCACGGTGACAGGCCAGTCCATAGCCGAGAACACGGCGACGGCGGAACGCATAGGCGACGAGGTAATCACCCCACTCTCGACCCCCTTCCAGGAGGCAGGCACGGGCACCGCCGTCCTACGCGGCAACCTGGCCCCGAACGGCGCGGTCCTGAAGCAATCAGCAGCGACTCCCGAACTACTCCAACACCGAGGCCGCGCCCTGGTCTTCGACTCCCCGGAGGCGTACCACAAGGTCTGCGACGACCCGACCCTGGACGTCACAGCAGACGACATCCTGGTCATCCGCGGCGCAGGCCCAAAGGGCTACCCGGGCATGCCGGAGGTCTCGAACGTCCCGTTGCCGACCAAGCTGCTAAAGGCAGGCGTGACGGACATGATCCGCATCTGCGACGGCAGGATGAGCGGCACGGGTTACGGGACGGTGGTGCTGCACGTAGCACCGGAGTCGGCGGTCGGCGGCCCGCTGGCCCTGGTCCGTACGGGCGACGAGATCGAACTGGACGTGGCGGGCCGCCGCTTGAGCTTGCTGATCTCGGACGAGGAACTGGCGGAACGCCGCGCAAGGTGGACCCCACCGGAGCCCAAGCACAGGTCAGGCTACGCCTGGCTCTACACAGAACACGTCACCCAGGCCAACGAGGGCGCCGACCTCACCTTCCTGCGCGGCTCCCGGGGCCACGCGGTGCCACGCGACTCGCACTGAGGTGTCTCTCGGGACTTACGGAAGCCGACCAACACCACCGAACGCATCCTGCGGCTCCGGCGTGCCGACCTGCCCAGTATCCGGCCGCCAGAGAGGACACGACACGACACCCGGCTCGACGATCTCCAACCCGTCGAAGAAGCCGGCAATCTCCTCCGGAGTCCGCAAGGTGTACGGGATAGCCCCACTCTCGTTGTACTGATCCTGCGCGTCCTGCACCTCGGCATGCACGGTGCTGGTGCCGTCATTGAGCGACAGATAACTCCCGGACGGAAGCGCCTCAAGCAGCCTCCGCACGATCGCCCGCGCCTCTTGGAGATCGGCAACGTGCCCCATGATCCCGCTGAGGATGAGCCCGATCGGCCGCCCGAAGTCCAGGGTCTTCTCAGCCTGCGCCAGAATCGCCCCCGGCTCCCGCAACTCAGCATCGATGTAGTCGGTAGCCCCTTCTTCAGTCCCGACCAGCAACGCCCGAGCATGCGCCAACACCAACGGATCATGATCGACGTAAACGATCCGCGACTCGGGCGCTATTGCCTGCGCAACTTCATGGGTGTTCTGCGCCGTAGGCAGCCCAGTCCCGACGTCCAGGAACTGCCGCACCCCCGCCTCCCCGACCAGATACCGGATGGACCGCACAAGGAACCCACGGGAAGCCCGAGCAACATCAACAACATTCGGCGAAACCCGGATGTACTCATCCCCAGCCTGCCGATCAACCTCGTAGTTGTCCTTGCCCCCAAGCCAGTAATTCCAGATCCGCGCCGAATGCGGCACCGTCACATCGATCACATCGCGAGACTCTGCACCAGAGCCAGATATGTCCCGTGCCACGCCTACCACCCTCACCCTTACCGACGCGAAACTGTCAACAGCCAATCTAGTGCGGGATGTTGTTGGCACTGGCTGCGCCCCTGTCCAGGAAGGCAGAACCGTCATGGCACGTCGCACCGAGTACTACGACGACCCTGACGCCCCAAAGCCGAACAGCCTCGTCGTCGCCGCATCCGCGATCGTCACCGACGAAGTAGGCCGCATCCTGCTCCAACGTCGCCGCGACAACGGCCTGTGGGCGCTCCCCGGCGGCGGCATGGACGTGGAGGACTCACTCCCCGGCACAGCCGTACGGGAGGTCAAAGAAGAGACCGGCCTCGACATCGAGATCACCGGCCTCGCCGGCACCTACACCGACCCGCGCCACATCATCGCCTACAGCGACGGCGAGGTACGCCGCCAGTTCAATATCTGCTTCACCTCCCGAATCACCGGAGGCGAGCTGTCCATCTCGGACGAGTCGACGGAACTGCGCTTCACCGCCCCCGAGGAGATCGCTGCACTGCCAATGCACCACACCCAGCGTCTCCGCCTCGATCACTATCTCGAACAACGCGACCGGCCATACCTGGGCTAGCAGGAATTCCGGGCCAGCCGCCCTGATCTCGGCACCTCCGCACGGTACGACCCTCATTTCGCTGCCATTATTCGCGGCTAGGAAGACACCTAGTGACCATGAGCTGCCCACTTTTGCACACCTGCTCAACAGCTTCTGGGGTCAGGCGCCGAAGGCCCCATTACGAGAGCCACGTTGCCGAAGAAGCGCATGGGATTCGGCCAGTCGACCTCGCGCACCCCCGCCACACACCTCAGCCCATGACGGCCGCACCGCCACAAGATCTCCGACTGGGCTGAACTACCGGATCATCGACAGTCCTTGCACGTGACGTGGACAAGATAGGCCATCTTGGCGTTAACCCCTTGCCCAGTAGCCCCTGGTGTCAGCTAGCGTTATCCCGCACCGCGTGTCCTCCCGGAGGATGTACGAGGCATGGCCTGCGGAAACGTAGGCCCTTTGGTTCGGCGACGCGGACAAAAGGCGTGCTCCCGGCGGGAGCCCGACCTGGGCGTCCGCGACTGGCCGTAACCGAAGGGACGCATTCCTATGGCCGCCGTCGAGTACACGTCCAAGCACCGGAACTGGGTCCGTGATGTCCTCGTGGGCATCACGGTGGGCCTCGGCTCGAACCTGTTGTGGGTGCTGGCGCAGGCCGTGGTGCACCGCCTCGGCTGAGCCGGGCGGTGGGCGGGCCCCCGGGGGCCCGCCCTCACCCCGCCGCGGCACCTGAGTAATCTACGTATCGTCATTGCGGCCCGACGGGCTTCCGCTCCGCCTCGGTGGAGTCACGAAGGACATGCCCCCACCCGCACGAGTCATCTCGTGCCTGGGGAACCTTCGTGCTCCTGCAACATTCCGCAGCCGAGCTCGGCCAACTCATCGTTGCCCGGCCCGGGTCAGCGCTTCGTCCGCTCACCGAACAGCTGCAGAAAGCGCATCGCGAACGAAAGGGCCAGTCGGCCACAAAGGGCG
Organism: Streptomyces coryli; assembly: GCF_011044975.1. GTDB lineage: Bacteria > Actinomycetota > Actinomycetes > Streptomycetales > Streptomycetaceae > Streptomyces > Streptomyces coryli. The sequence continues at coordinate 5,524 of NZ_JAAKZV010000154.1, forward strand.
ATATCGCCTCCTGGAACAACAGCATCCCCGTGGTGGTCGAGGCCCTGCTGGACTGCGGACTCGATGAGGTGGAGGTGCAGGTCGAGGTCGACCTGCCGCACACCAATTCTGCAGTCGACCTGGTCCTGTGCGGCCGGCACCCCGGCACCGACACGGATTCCTACCTCGCGGTCGAGCTGAAGCAAGTACGACACGCAACAGTTGACCCGGCATGTCCGATCGCCGTCGACCTCGGGTTCGGCGACGGGATGAACAAGCTGCACCCGGTGCGGCAGATCCAGCGCTACTGCGAATACATGATGCGTTACCTTCCGCACCTTCGGGAGAGCGACGACCGCCTGATGGGAGTAGCGCTGCTCCACAACGCGCGGGACTCGGACGTGGAGGCGCTCTTCGATCTACCCGAGAGCGAGCACGGATTCCTCTATACGCTCGACGACCTGGACCTGTTTCGACGCGCCCTCACCTCGAGATTCACCACCGCATCCGGGAAGCAAGCCGCGACCGCACTGGAGCAGGACCGCCGAGACCCGCTGCTGAAGGTCACCGATGTGGCGCGGCAGCGGTCCGTCACTGGCGGCGGTCTCACCCTCCTCGACGAACAATACGTCGCGGTCGACCGGATCACCCGGCACCTGAAGAGGACCGCACCCCGCGGTGGCTTCGAGATCGGGCTCTTCTACGACGCCGAAGCCGCCCACAGCACCGCCCCCGATTCGGGCAGCAAGCGCGTGTACATCCTCAGGGGCGGTCCCGGCAGCGGGAAGAGCGCGGTGGCCTTGGAGCTGCAGCGGGCGCTTGGGCTCAGCGGCCGTGAGGCCGTGCTGGCCAGCGGCTCCCATGCGTATACGGAGACGCTGCGCAATATCATGATCGGCACAGCACGCCGCGGGCAGGTGTCGGACAAGAAGAAGTCGGCTCGCAGGCTCTATCAGTATTTCAACAGCTTCACCGAAACCCCGCCGGACAGCATGGATGTACTGATCTGCGACGAGGCGCACCGCCTTCGGCGCAGCTCTACGGATCGCTGGACGCCACGAGATCGGCGAGACGATGAGCTGCCGCAGGCAATCGAGTTGATCAGCGCTGCCAAGGTGCCGATCTTCCTGCTCGATGACCACCAGTCGATCCGCCCGGACGAGGTGGGTACCGCCGACTACCTCCGTGAGCTCGCCGAAGAGAGTGGATGTCAAGTCGATGTGAGGGACCTGAAGGGAACCTTCCGGTCGGGCGGCAGTGAGCGATACCAGGGCTGGGTCCAGCAGTTGTTGGGACTGGGAACAGCCTCCGACCCCGCCCCCTGGCAGCCCGACGGGAAGATGACACTCGTAGTCGCCGACACCCCGGAACAGATGGAGCAGTTCATCCGGACCCGCGATCCGAGGCGCACGACGGCGCGCATCACGGCCGGCTTCTGCTGGCCGTGGAGCAATCCGAACGGAAGCCAATTGATCAACGATGTGCACATCGGCGACTGGCGCCGCCCGTGGAACGTGAAGCCGCAGCACGAGGTGGCGGACGCACCGCCGTCCTATCGGTGGTCGACCGATCCTCGCGGCGTCGGGCAGATTGGGTGTGTCTACACGGCGCAGACCTTCGAGTACGACTGGAACGGTGTCATTATCGGCCCCGACCTGTGCTTCCGTAACGGGAAGTTCGAGGTGCAGCGGAAAGGTTCCCGCGATCCCGCCTTCCGTAGCAACGTCGACGACGCAACTGTGGCCCGCTGCGTCCGCAACGCGTACCACGTGCTCCTCACCCGCGGCGTTGTTGGCACCTTGGTCTACGCGGTCGACCCGGCGGCTCAGCAGGCACTGCGCAGGCTCATCCCGGGCACTATCGGCCTACAGCACCGCGACGGTGACCAGCCGGAACTCACCGCAGAAGGACCACAACTGCCACCTGCCTTCCGCCGACGTCACAGGTAACCTTGATCCGTCATAGCTGCGGCCCGCCGGGCTTCCGCTCCGCCTGGCGGAGTCACCAAGGACATGCCCCCACCCGCACGAGTTCCTTCGTGCTGCCTGGGAGCATCCCTTGCTGTTCCGCGACTCCGCCGCCACGGTCGGCGCCGAGTGTCTGTCCGGTGCTCTCTTTTTCCGCCTGACGGAGCAGTTCGTGCACGTGCACGGTCATAAGCCGAGTTCGTCCGAGGTCCGCTCGTGGGAGCGGAGTATCCCGGTGCTCGCGGCCGCGCTCAACGACGCAGGGCTCGGGCAGGTGGAGATGCTCCTGGAGTACGGGCTGCCGCTGAACAGCAAGCGGGCCGATGCCGTGCTTGCCGGCGTGCATCCCAAGACGGGTCTGCCGTCGTACGTCGTCGTGGAGCTGAAGCAGTGGAGCAGCGCCGAACCGGACGATGACGATCCGTCGCTCTGCCGCATCGACGCATACGCCCGGGCAGTCCTGAACCCCGTGGACCAGGTGCGCGGATATTGCCAGTACCTCGCCTCCTTCAACGGAGCACTGGCGGAACACCCGGACCGTATAAGCGGGGCCGCGTATCTGCACAATGCCACCCAGTTCGGGGTCGGCGGGCTCTACGAAGCCGAACAGGACCAGTACGGGCAGCTTTTCATCGGCGAGCGGCGCGGGGAGTTCGTCGACTTTCTGTGCTCGAAGCTGGGAGCCGAGTCCGGCGCTTCAGCCGCGGACGAGCTGTTGAGCGGGAAGATCGGCCCGTCCAAACAGCTCATGGCCGTGGCGGCCCAGGAGGTACGCGAGCGCGAGCAGTTCGTGCTGCTGGACGAGCAGCAGATCGCGTACCGCACGGTCCTCAAGGCCGTCCGTGCCGCCAAGCAGTCCGACCACAAGGAGGTCGTGATCGTCACCGGCGGGCCCGGCACCGGCAAGAGTGTCATCGCGCTGTCGCTCCTCGGCGAGCTATACCGGCAGGGCAGCACCGCCCTGCACGCCACAGGGTCCAGCTCTTTCACTACAACTATGCGGAAGGTAGCGGGCACCCGAAAGCGCGAGGTGAAGGAACTCTTCAAGTACTTCAACAGCTTCATGACCGCCGAGCGCAACAGCCTCGACGTCCTGATCTGCGACGAGGCTCACCGCATTCGCGAGACGTCAGCCAACCGCTACACGCGGGCAGCGAACCGCACCGGCAAGGCTCAGATCGACGAACTCATCGACGCGGCACGCGTGCCGGTATTCCTGCTGGATGAGCATCAGGTGGTCCGGCCGGGCGAGATGGGGACGGTCGAGGAGATCAAAACGGCCGCCGCGAAGAAAGGGCTCCACTGCCAGGTAGTGCCGCTGGACAGCCAGTTCCGGTGCGGCGGCAGTGATGCGTATCTGCGGTGGGTGGTACGGCTGCTCGAGCTCGCGCCGGGTGGCCCGGTGGAATGGGAGCCCGACGACAAGATGCAGCTCATGGTCGCGGACAGTCCGCAGGAGATGGAGTCCTTCCTCGACGAACGCCGGGCACAGGGCTACAGCGCGCGCATGTCCGCCGGCTACTGCTGGAAGTGGACGAAGAAGGTGCCTGCCGGACAGGCGCTGCCCGCAGACGTCGTCATCGGAGATTGGGAACGACCCTGGAACGTCTTCGGCGACCGGGCCATCGGCGGCGCCCCTCCGGCCGCCCTCTGGGCGACCGATCCGGCCGGCTTCGGGCAGGTCGGCTGCGTATACACAGCGCAGGGCTTCGAGTACGACTGGAGCGGCGTCATCATCGGCCCCGACCTGGTGTGGCGCGGTGACAGCTGGGTCACCGACCGTACGGCGTCCAAAGACCCGGTCTTCAAGAGGTCAACCCCAGACTCTGATGTGGACCGGTTGATCCGCAATACGTACAAAGTGCTGCTCACGCGAGGCATGATCGGCACGGTGGTCTATTCGACCGACGCCACCACGCGCGAAAAGCTACGACAACTGACGGGCACCACGGCGAGCCTGACCGCCGCGTGACGACGCAGATTAACAACCTGGTCGACGCGCCCTCAGCAGCCTGCCGGCCGTCCTGCGCCAAGCCCGCCGGAGGCCAGGCCGAGATCGACCGCCAGCTCGGTCCCGGCATCCGGAGCTGGACCGGCACCTGGGCTTGGCCGACCTCATCGTCCTCAGCAAGGCCGACCGGGTGGGCCGCGACGCACTGGACCGGCTCCGGACCGACACGCGCCTTACGCACACATGGACCTGGCACAACACTGCGCCCGCTCTTACTGCTGCTGCAGCACCCCCGCTACCCTCCTGTCTCAAACCCAGGCACCAGCCTCGGCAACTCGCGCCAGTCCTCGATCGCGCCCTCGATGAGCCTCTTTATCCGCGCCTTGCCCTCGACCTTGAGCACGTCCCGCAGGCATGCGCAGTCCGCGAGGTCGCGATTGCCGACCAAGCACACATAGATCCCGGCGATCTGGAGTCCTCGGGCAGCAGCAATCAGCTTGGCGTCCGCTGGCAATGGAATTCTGCGGACGAGCTCCTGGGCGAAGATCTGCTCGATCCGCGGGCGCCGCATCAGGCCGAGCAGGCCGGCCGCCGCCCACCCGACTGCTGCGTGCAACTGCTCCTTGCCGTTGAGGATGGCCCGGGCCAGCTCCGCAAGGCCATGGCAGCCACGTCGCCGATGCTTCTTGACCAGTGCCGTCCAGGTCTCATCGGATGCGTAGGTGGCAGCCCGGTCGGCGATCGCCGCCGCACCACCGTCCTTAAGGACGTCCGCGCAGAAGGCAGCGACCTCCTCCGCCCGACGGCGCTGCAGGGCCTCTGTGCGCGACATCCGAGACGCCGTCGGCCGCGTCGGCGAGCGGCGGAGTGGCGGCGTTGCCGGGGTCCTCGATGTGCGCTGCCGAGCTGGAGCCTTGCGACGCGGGGCCCCGGCACGGCGCGAGGGCGAGGTCCTCTTGGTCGTCCGCCTTCGTCCACCCCCTTCGGGCAGTCCGCGGTGGTCGTAACAGCGCAGCCCCTCCGCCTTAACCTTCCTTTTGCAGAGGGTCCCGTCGCCCGTCGCCGCCCTGCACCTGTACACCATGTCCACAGCGTTGCCAGGACGTATGCCGCTGACAAGGACGTCATCCGGCCATGCCCATCAACTGTCGCACCACATAGGACATGTGAGCGATATGGCCGGCCCGGATCCACGCTTCCGCACCCCCGGCCCCGCTACGGCCACTGCCCCGCGCGCGCTCAGTCAGCCAATGGTCACCGTCGCTGAAGTCCGCTCCGCGGAATTCCTCCATCTCGACGAGCTCGGCCAAAGGGGTGTTGCCCAACGCGAACCCGATCCTGCTGACACCCAGTCAAGTCACCCGCCACGGCCGTGCAGTGGGTGGCACCGCCGGAGGGCCCCGTACCCGTAGTGGTGGTCCCAGGGCGTCTACGGCGCTACCGCACAGTAGCTCTATCAGGCACGGCCTTGTGGGTGTATGACCTGACAACAGAATGTCCTGTGCTCTAGGACGAGCCCCTGCCAGAACAGACGCCATGGCCCCACTCAGAAGGAGTCCTTCGTGAGACGTCATCGCCTCGGCCACCCCCTGGCACTCGTACTTGTCGCGGCCCTGGTCGCGCTCGCCGGCGCCACACCCGCACACGCCGGTGAGGTCCCCGTCGTCACCCCCGTGTCGGAGACACCGCCGTTCTTCGACGACGAGGAAGGCGGCAACGCCGACGCGGACGATCCGGCGATCTGGCGCAACGCCGCGCAGCCCGGCAAGAGCCTGGTCGTGGCCACCGCCAAGGAGGGCGGACTGCGGGTGTACGACCTCGACGCCCGTGGAGTCCAGTCCTTAGCGGCCCCGCAGCCCCCAGGCGCGGGGGACGCACCAGGCCGGTTCAACAACGTGGATCTCCTCTCGGGGCTCCGGCTGCCCACCGGCCGCGCCGACGTGGCCGTCGTCAGCGACCGCGGCAACGACAGGCTGCGTGTCTACCGCATCGACCCGTCCCGCGCAGGCGGCCCGCTCACCGACATCACCGACCCGGCCGCGCCCGCCGTCTTCTCCGCGGACCAGGACGAGATCAACGAACAGCGCACCGCGTACGGCCTCGCCACCTGGCAGGACCGGGCCACCGGACGCAGCCACGCCCTCGTCAGCCGCCGCAACGAAACCCGCCTCGCCCTCCTGGAGTTGCGCGCCACGGCAACCGGCACGGTCGGCTACCGCAAGGTCCGCACCCTCGACCTGCCGTCCTCCTTCCGGCTCCCTGACGGCACCTCGTGGACGCCCTGCGCGGAACCCGGTGAGCGGCCACAGGTCGAGGGCATGGTCGTCGACCCGGCAGGCGGCGTCCTGTACGCGGCGCAGGAAGACGTCGGCATCTGGCGACTGCGCGCCGACCTCACCAGCACCCCGAAACTGATGGACCGGGTGAAGGAGTACGGCATCCCCGGCACGTACGACGAAGCGACCGAGGAATGCATCCCCGGCGCCGACCCCGGGTACGGCGGCAGCCGGCTCTCCGCCGATGTCGAGGGCCTGACGCTGTTTCAGGAATCGGGGAGTGACGGCTATCTCTTCGCCTCCAGCCAGGGAGACGACACCTTCGCCCTCTACGACCGGGAGGCCGACGAGGGCAACGAGTACGAAGGCGGCTTCCGGGTCGGCCCGGCCGGCCAACTGCTCGACGGCTCCGAGGAGTGCGATGGCGCCGCCGTACTCAACGCCCCGCTGGGCAGCCGCTATCCCCGTGGACTGCTCGTCGTGCAGGACGGCCACGACACCCCGGCCGTGACCGACGAGAACGGCGAGGAGCGCGAGGCCACCGGCTTCAAGTTCGTGGACCTCGGCACTGTGATGGACCGCGTCGATCCCTGACGTGCCCCGCGCGGCACGTGTTCGCGCGAGCACGTGCCCGCGCGGCACGTGCTCGCGAGGCTCAGCAATCTGTCCCGCGCGGCTCAGCAATCACTACGGACAGCGCCACTCCCCATCCACGTCACCCACCACGGAGGTACCCGTGTCCGAACTACCCGCCAACGCGGCCGCGTCAGCGACACGACGTCAGCTCTTAGCCCGCACCGGTGCGACCGTCGCCGGCATCGCCTTCACCGGAGCCGTCCCCGAGCTCTTCGCCGGGACCGCGACCGCCGCCACCCATGGTTCGGGTGGGTACGGCCCCCTCGTACCGGATCCGGACGGGCTGCTCGACCTGCCGGCAGGCTTCCGCTACCGGGTCCTCTCCCACGAGGGCGAGCCGATGAGCTCCGGCCAGGGCGCGGTGCCGGGCAGCCACGACGGCATGGAAGCCATCCGGGGCAGGCACGGCAAGCTCCATCTCGTACGCAACCACGAGATCCGCCCGGGCGACGGCAAGCCCCCGGTGCCCGCCGTTGAGCGACTCACCTATGACCCGACGGCCGGCGGCGGCTGCACACAGCTCACCCTCGACGAGCGTGGCCGGCTGCTGGATGAGCGGGTGGCCATCGCCGGTACGGCCGTGAACTGCGCGGGCGGGCCGACCCCTTGGCGCACTTGGCTGACCTGCGAGGAAACCGAGGGCAAAGCCGGAGTCAACGGCTATACCAAGGACCACGGCTTCATCTTCGAGGTCGACCCGGACGACCCGTACCGCTCGGGTGCGGTGCCGCTGACCGCGATGGGCCGCTTCGCGCACGAGGCGATCGCCGTCGATCCCCGCACCGGAGCGGTGTACGAGACGGAGGACGCCTCCAAGCCGTTCGGCCTGTTCTACCGCTTCCTGCCCGACAAGCCCCTCGGCGGCCTCGGCTCGCTGCGCGGCGGCGGGCGGCTGGAGGCCATGCGTGTTCCCGGTGTGCCGGACCTGTCGGTGATCCAGGAGCCGGGGGCGACCTTCGAGCACGTCGCGTGGGTGCCGGTGCCCGACCCGCTTGCCCAGCAGACATCCGTACGACTGCAGGATTACGGAGCGAAGGGCATCACCCGCTCCCAGAAACTCGAGGGCTGCTACTGGGGCGGCGGAGCGGTCTACTTCGTCTCCAGCTACGCCGCCAGAGCGGCCGGCTCGGCGGCCGACCACTACGGCCAGGTGTGGAAGTACGAGCCACACCGGCACCGCCTGACCCTGGTGGTCGTCTTCGGCCCCGACACCGACATCCAGCTCCCCGGCGAGTCCCCGGACAACATCAGCCTCACGCCGCACGGCGGCCTGATGGTGTGCGAGGACGGAGACGGCGCCCAGCACGTGTTCGGGGTGACGCGGCGCGGCGCGGTCTACCCCGTGGCCCGCAACCGCCTCAACATCGGCACGGACGAGGCGCCCGAGTACGGGGAATTCGCGGGCGCCACCTTCTCGCCTAACGGACGCACCATGTTCGTCAACATCTACACCCCCGGCACGACGCTCGCGATCACCGGCCCGTGGCACTGAAATCCGCGACATTGAATCCGCGACACCAAGCTGACGACGGGGAAGGCCGGCCGAGATCTACCCCCAGCTCGGCCTCCGCCTGACCTACGACGACCAAACACAAACGGTGCTGGCCGAGACGCGGCCAGCACCGGAGGGTGTACTCAATTGTGTCCGAGGGGGGACTTGAACCCCCACGCCCGTTAAGGGCACTAGCACCTCAAGCTAGCGCGTCTGCCATTCCGCCACCCGGACGAGGGTGTCTTGCCAGCGGCCCTGGGGCCGTGGCGACACCTCAACCATACCAAGGATTCTGGGGTGGTCTGCCACTCGTTAATGTCGTTACGCTGCGTGAGCGCAGAGCGACGATCTGCAGGTCAGGGGCACGGGCCGGACCACGGCCAGTGCGGTTGTCGTGACGGGCCAGTGCTGCTGCAAGCAAGCACCCCAGCCCCCAGCCCATGCCCCCCCTCACAGCGCTACTCCCCCTTGCGCCGCCCCGTCAGATACGCCGCCGACCGCCTCGCCGTGCTGAAGCTGCCCGCCGGGTTCGTCACCGGGTCGACCGCGTCGTCCCGCTCCACCAGCCAGTTGTGATAGCGGTCACCCCCACGGCGCCGCGTCACCGTGCCGATGAAGCGGCGGTAGTCGATGTCGCCGTCGCCCACGTCCGTCATGTGGTAACCGTGCGTCTGCGCCTCGTCGTGTTCGCCGTCCTTTACGTGGAAGAGCGGGTAGCGGCGCGGGTCGTCCAGGACGTAGTCCAGCGGCTCGAACGGGGCCGGCGTGCCGTCCGGGCGCTTGCTGAAGCGGTACTGGCCGACGTACGCCCAGTAGATGTCCATCTCCAGGTGGACCAGGTCCGGGTCGGTCTCCGCCAGCATCAGGTCGTAGATCCGGACGTTCGGGTTGTCGCTGCAGAACCCGAACTCCTCCGAGTGGTTGTGCGTGTACCACTTCATCCCGCGCGCCTTCGCCGCCGCGCCGTACTCGTTGAACTCGGCGCACGAGCGCTTGATCGCGTCCACCGTCGTGCCATAGCGGTTGTTCGGGCCGGCCCACGTGCCGATGTACGGCATGCCCAGCGCCTCGGCGTCGTCCAGCACCTGCTCCAGGCTCTCCGCGAAGGAGTACGCGCCCGTGTGCGACACGTGGCTGCCGATCGGGAACAGGTCGTGGTCGCGCGCCAGCCGCCTGAGCTGGGGCAGCGTGATCGCGCCCGTGCCCTGCGTGTAGCCCGCGTACTCGATCTGGTCGTAGCCCGCCTTCTCGAGCTCCTGGAAGACCTTCGCGAAACCGACCGAAGCGATCTGGTCACGCACCGTGTACAGCTGGATACCCAGCTTGCCGCGCGGGACGATCCGCCGGCTGCCGTGTCCGTGGCCCCCCGCCACGGCCGGGGACGCCGCCGCGCCCGTGATCGCGGCGGCGGTGGCGCCCGCCGCGACGCCGAGGAAGCTGCGGCGCTTGAGGCGTCTGGCGAGTTCGGAGTTGTCACTCATGGTGTGCGTACTCCTTGTTCTTGATGAGGTGCCGACAGCCCGGCCAGTGAGAGCAGCAGCTGCTTGACGTCGGTGGCTGCGACGGGGGCCGTCGCGGCTCCTGGCCGGGTGGTGAGGAAGACGGGGCCGTCGCGCTCGTCGTCCGGGAGGCGGCCGTGGCTGCCGCGGACGGGTGAGGGGTCGAGAGGGACGACGGCCATCTTGTAGCGCAGCCCTGTCTTCTTACGTGCAAGGGCGGCGGCCGCACGCACCCGTACGTACGGGTCGGCGGGGTCCATGAAGAGCTCGGCCGGGTCGTAGCCGGGCTTGCGGTGGATCTCGACGAGGCGGGCGAAGTCCGGCGCCTTCGTGTCGTCGAGCCAGTAGTAGTACGTGAACCAGGCGTCGGGGTCGGCCAGCGCCACCAGCTCCCCCGCGCGGGGGTGGTCCAGGCCCTGGGACTTCTTGCCCTCGTCGTCCAGCAGGTCGGCGATGCCGGGGAGGCCGGTCAGGGCCTCGCGTACCGCCGGGACGTCCTCGGGGCGGCGGATGTACACGTGCGCGATCTGGTGGTCCGCCACCGCGAAGGCGCGCGACGCCATCGGGTCCAGGTACTCCATGCCGTCCTGGGTGTGCACCTCCAGCAGCCCTGCGCGGCGGAGGGCGCGGTTGATGTCGACCGGGCGGTCGGCGGACGTGATGCCGTACTCGGACAGCACCACCGTCTCCGCGTCCGCGGCCGCGGCGTCCGCGAGCAGCGGGGCCAGTTCCGCGTCGATCTCGCGGGCGGCGGCATGGGCGCGGGGGTCGTCGGGGCCGTAGCGCTGGAGGTCGTAGTCGAGGTGCGGGACATAGACCAGCGTCAGGTCGGGGCGGCGGGTGGTCAGGAGGTGGCGGGCCGCCGCGATGATCCACTTTGAGGAGGTGATGGCGGCCGTCGGGCCCCAATACGTGAAGAGGGGGAAGGTGCCCAGCTTCGCCTCCAGCTCGTCGTGGAGGGATGGCGGGCGGGTGTAGCAGTCGGGTTCCTTGCGGCCGTCGGCGTAGTAGATCGGGCGCGGGGTGATCGTGTAATCCGTGTCGGCGCCCATGGCGTACCACCAGCAGACATTGGCGACCGTGTAGCCGGGGTGCGCGCGGCGGGCCGCGTCCCAGAGCTTGTCGCCTTCTACGAGGGCGTTGTGCTGGCGCCAGAGGAGGACCTCGCCGAGGTCGCGGAAGTACCAGCCGTTGCCGACGATGCCGTGGCCCGTCGGCGCCGTACCGGTGAGGAAAGTGGACTGGGCGGTGCACGTCACCGCCGGGAGTGACGGCTTCAGTGGGGCGTACGAGCCGGAGTCGGCCAGGGCCGTCAGGTTCGGCATGTGTTCCAGGAGGCGGGGTGTGAGGCCGACGACGTCGATCACTACCAGGCGCTTCGGGGTGCTGGTCATGGCAGCTCCTTCAGGCCGAGTTCGGTGAGCAGGTCGCGGGCCAGGGCCAGTTCCGCGGCGATGCCGTCGGCGAGCTGGGCTCGGCTGCGGGGGCGGAGGTGCGCCGGGAGGGCGTGCCAGGTGTACGTCTCCACCTCTAGGTGGTGGGTGAGCGGGGCCGGGCCGCCGACGAGGTGGGTGAGGGCGGACTTCAGGACGTCCGTGGTCGCGGCGAGCGGGGGCTCCAGGGGGGCGTGCAGCGGGACGTGGAAGTGCGAGCGCCACTCCCCCGCGGTCGGCAGGCCGCCGGCCAGGGCTTCGTCCAGGTCGTCTGTCCCGCGTACGCCCTCATCCGCCCTCGTGCGGGTCTGGTGCAGGAAGCGCGGCTCGGCGAAGGCGGAGAGCGCCGTCCGTACGGACGCCTCGTGCGGGTCGGCGGCCTGGAGGGCGGCCGAGAGCTGGGTCTTCACGATCGCTACGCCGGCTGCCGTGAGGGCGGGGATGGCGGTGTCCGGGTCCTCGAAGGCGGTGGCGAGGTGGCAGGTGTCGACGCAGATGCCGATGCGGTCGGCGGGTGGCGCGTCGGCGCCGGTGAGGGCTTCGATGACCTGCGCTGTCGTCTCGATCGTGCAGCCGGGCTCGGGTTCGAGGCCGATGCGGATACGGCGGCCCGTGAGCTCCTCGATCGCCTCCAGGCGGGAGGCGAGGGTGTGCAGGGCGGCCAGGGCCTCCTTGCGCTGCTCGGTGGTGAAGTCCGTACGCCAGGCGAGCGGGAGCGTCGAGATGGTGCCCTCGGCGGCGTCGTCCGGGAGGAGCGCGGCGAGGAGGCGGGCGAGGTCGGCGGTGTGGTCGAGGCGGGGCTGTTCGGTCCAGTCGGGCTTGTAGACGCGGTACTTGACCACTTCCTCGCCGAAGCCCTGGTACGGGAAGCCGTTGAGGGTGACGACCTCCAGGCCGCGGTCGTCGAGCTCGCGCTTGAGGCGGCGCAGGGCGGCCGGGTCGGAGCCGAGAGTGCGGACGGCGTCGCGGGCGAGCCAGAGGCCGATGCCGAGGCGGTCGCGGCCGAGGCGGCGGCGAACGGGTTCGGCGTGGTCGCCGAGTTGGGCGAGGACACCGTCGTAGTCCTCGGCGGGGTGGACGTTGGTGCAGTACGCGAGGTGGACGGTGGAACCGTCGGGGTGGCGGAAGCGCATGGTGGCTCAGCTCCCTCCGCGGAGGATGGAGTTGCCTTCGTGGGTGGCACTTCCGCCGGGCTTCGGGGGCTCGAGCTCCAGGCGGCCGCTCTGGCCGTAGAAGGCGACCGGGTTGCGCCAGAGGACCTTGTCGACGTCGTCCTCGGTGAAGCCGGCGGCGAGCATGGCGTCCGCGGTCTTACGGGTCTTGAGCGGGTCGGACTTGCCCCAGTCGGCGGCGGAGTTGATCAGCACCTGGTCGGTGCCGTACTCGCGGAGGATCGCGACCATGCGGTGCTCGTCCATCTTCGTGTCGGGATAGATGGAGAAGCCGCGCCAGCAGCCGCTGTCAGTGGCGGCCTTTACGGTGGTCTCGTTGAGGTGATCGAGGACGACCTGCGCGGGGGGCAGGTCGGACTCGGCTATGACGGCGAGGGTGCGGGTGACGCCCGCGGCCTTGTCGCGGTGGGGGGTGTGCACGAGGGCGGGGAGCCCGTGGTCGGCGGCCAGCTGCAGCTGGGCGGCGAGCGCGTGGTCCTCGGCCGGGGTCATCGAGTCGTAGCCGATCTCGCCGACGGCGACGACGTGGTCTTTGAGGAGGTAGCGGGGGAGTTCGTCGAGGACGGGGGTGCAGCGGGGGTCGTTGGCCTCTTTGGGGTTGAGCGCGAGGGTGCAGTGGTGCGCGATGCCGTATTGCGCGGCGCGGTACGGCTCCCAGCCGAGGAGGGCGTCGAAGTAGTCGTAGAAGGAGGCGGGTGAGGTGCGGGGCTGGCCGAGCCAGAAGGAGGGCTCGACGAGGGCGCGGACGCCCGCGTCGTACATCGCCGCGTAGTCGTCGGTGGTGCGGGAGGTCATGTGGATGTGGGGGTCGAAGATGCGCATAGGTGACATAGCTGGGTCAGCCCTCCTCGTTGACGGCTGGTGCGGCGGCGCCTTCGGCGCTTGCGGCGCTTACGGCCGTGAGTGACAGCACGCGGTGCAGGTCCGGGGGCACGTCGCGGCCGGCGGCCTCGCGTTCGGCGGCGTAGTCGCGGAGCATGCGGGCGAGTTCGGCGTCGTCGCGGGCGCGGTCGGCGAGGTCGTGGAGCTGGTCCACGGGCACGCCGGTGAAGAGGCACTTCAGCACGGCCTGCCGCCAGTCGTGCGCGGGCAGGTGCTCGGCGCCGTACGGGCCGAGGGCCGCCGCCACCAGGCGGGTGTCGTTGGTGCGCAGCGCGTCGTGGACGAGCGGGAGGGCGTCGTCGCCCGGCTCGAGGTGCGGGAGCGCGGTGAGGACGGCGATGCGCTCGGCGGTGTCGCCGCGCTCGTAGATCCGCGTGGCGGCGTCCGTGTCGGCGCGGGCTGCCTGGAGCAGCAGGACGCGTACGGCCATCGCCTGCTCGGCGCCCGCGCGGCGGCGGGCGGCGGCGAAGTGCGCTTCCCAGGCGGGGATGGTGGGGCTGGGTCCGGGGGCGCCCTTGGCT
>NZ_JAAKZV010000155.1 GCF_011044975.1 Streptomyces coryli
GCCCGGGTGGACGAAGAGCGGCTTGCCGGCCGTCTCGAGGGCTTCCAGGAGCGGGCCGCAGGCGCGCCAGCCCGCCTCGTCGACGAGGGCGTTGGCGGGGAGCTGGAGGCCGTACGCGCCGCGGGTCAGCTCGCGGGTGAGCGCCGCCGGGTCGGGGCGGGTGAGGGAGGCGGCGGCCCAGGCGCCGAACGGGGCCGGGAGGGCGTGGACGCCGTCGTGGTACGCGGCGAGGAGCTCCTCGGCCTCGTCGGGCGGGAGGAGTTCGATGCCGAGCGGGGAGGAGAGGGAGACCAGGGCGAGGTCGAGGCCGTCGGCTACGGCGAGGGCGGCGCGGGCCTGCGCGTCGTGGTCGGCCGGGTCGACGTCGTACGGGGGCTCGCCCGCCAGGTGCAGGGTCCAGCCGTCGAGGCGCGGCGGCGCGGTGCGGGCGCGCAGCAGCTCGATCAGGCGGGGCGGCCAGATGTGCTGGTGGACGTCGGTCGGCACGCGGTGCGACTCCCTGCGTTACTTAAGCGTTTCACTGATGCGTTTAACTTAAGCGCTTCACAAGGCCGCGTCAAGGCTGCCTGTCACCGCGTTCGACTAAGGTTCTGAGCCATGCCAGGGCCCCGAAAGCGCACCACCCTCCGCGAGGTCGCGGAGGCCACCGGCCTGTCCACCGCGGCCGTGTCGTACGCGCTGCGCGGCCAGCATGTCTCGAAGGAGACCGAGGAGCGGGTCAGGCGCGCGGCCGAGGAGCTCGGCTATGAGGCGGACCCCATCGCCCGCGCCCTGGCCAGCGGTCGTACGAGCATGGTCGGCGTCGTCGCCGGGGACCTGTCGGACCTGTGGCAGCAGCGGCTGTCCACCGCGATCGGCCGCGAGCTGCTGGCGCACGACCGGTACGCACTGATCCTCGACGCCGGCGGCGACCCGGAGCGGGAGCTGAAGCTCGCCCGGCAGCTGCGCGACCAGCGGGTGGACGGCCTCGTGGTCTCGCCGCTCGACCCCTCGGCGGAGGGCTGGGCGCAGCTGGCGGAGGCGCTGCCGGTGGTGTCCGTGGGCGACTCGCTGTCCTGCGCGAAGCGCACCGCGGGCGAGGTGCTGTTCGACAACCGCGCCGGGATCGACACGGTGCTGGAGTACTTGAAGGGCCGCGGCCACCGCCGCATCGCGGTGCTCACGCCCACCGCCCGCGCCACCCCGGACCGGCCGGCGGATGTGTACGTACAGGAGGCCGCGCAGCGCTTGGGTCTTGAGGCGCGGATGCTGCCGTGCCCGCAGGCGCTGCCGGAGGCGACGGCGGTCGCGCGCGGTGTGCTGGCGGACGGCGAGCGTCCGTCGGCGGTGTTCTGCTTCTCGGACTCGATCGCGTACGGGGTGTACGCCGCGGTGCGGGAGCTGTCGCTGTGGGTGGGGCAGGACGTGTCCGTGGTCGGCTACGACGACCATCCGGTCTCGCAGCTGCTGACGCCCGCGCTCACCTCGGTCGGCTGGGACCGGCAGGAGATCGTCGCGGCCGCCAGCGGGCTGGTGCTGGCGGCCATCGACGGCAAGCGGGTGCGCCGGAAGCGCGAGGTGGTCGTGCCGCGGCTGTACGAGCGGGAGTCGGTCGCCGAGGTGAACTGACCTACGTGGCCAGCCCCTTCTCCTGCGCCCACGCCTTCGCCACCCGGTCCGGGTCCTTCTTGTCCTTGTCCACCTGGCGGTCGAGCTTCGTCAGCTCGTCCGTGGTGAGCACCGCGCCGAGCCGGGCCAGGGCCTTGCGGACCTTGTCGTCGGCCTTGCGGGTGGCGATCAGCGGGACCACGTGCTGGCCGGGGATGAGGTTCTTCGGGTCGGCGAGGGCGACCCAGCCGTTGGCGGCCAGGTCGACGTCGGTGGAGAAGAGGTTCGCCACGTCGACGTCGCCCTTCTTCAGGGCGCCCTTCACCAGCGGGCCCGAGGAGTCCAGCGACTTGAATTCCTTGAACTCAACCCCGTAGACCTTCTTCAGGCCCACGACGCCGACCTCGCGCTTCTCCATCTCCGGCGCGGCGCCGAAGACCAGCTTGCCGTTCTGCTTCTTCAGGTCGGCGAGGCTGCGGATGCCGTATTTCTCGGAGGTCTCCGGGGTGACGGCGAAGACGTCGGAGTTCTCGGCGGCCGAGTACGACAGCACCTCGAGGCCCTTGGGCAGCGCGATGGTGAGGGCGTTCTGCATCGCGCCCTCCTCCGTGGCCGTCGACTTCGGGTCGAGGTAGTGCAGCAGCGCGCCCTGGTACTCGGGCAGCACGTCGATGTCGCCCGCCTTCAGCGCGGGGATGACGATCTCGCGGGAGCCGAGGTTCGGCTTGACGTTCGCCTTTACGCCCGCGGCGCGCAGCACCTCCGCGTAGAGGTAGCCGAGGATCTGGTTCTCGGTGAAGTTGGCGGTGCCGATGGTCAGGCCGCCGGCGGAGCTGCCGGTGCCCTCGCCGAGGGTGGACTCGTCCTTGAGCGAGGTGATGCCGCCGCAGGCGGCTATCGCGGGGGTGGCGGTGGCGGCGAGGAGGCCGGCCAGGACTTTCCTGCGGTGCATGAGCTTCTACAGTCCCTTCATGCCCGGGCCGGGCGGTGGCGGAAGAGCAGGCGCTGGGGCCTGTCTTTCGGGTCTTGTCGGCTAGAACCGGGTGGTGCCACGTGCGGGTGGGCGTGCGGCTTGGCCCGTGGCACAGGAGCGTCGTCCGGTGCGTGCCCTCGGCGTGCGGCGTCACCGGTCATGTGGCGGAGCCACCTGTCCGGGGGCGCCGTGCGGCGAGGGTGCGTGCTGGGCGGCGCGGGACCCGGCAAGACCCGAAAGACAGGCCCCAACGCCGCCGAGGGCGAGGTCGACGGCGATGGCGAGGACGGCGACGAGCACCGCGCCGCCCAGCACCTGGACGAGGTCGCGCTGCGCGAGCCCGTCGAAGACGTAGCGGC
Source organism: Streptomyces coryli (assembly GCF_011044975.1). Lineage (GTDB taxonomy): Bacteria > Actinomycetota > Actinomycetes > Streptomycetales > Streptomycetaceae > Streptomyces > Streptomyces coryli. Next base: position 2,920 of record NZ_JAAKZV010000155.1, read on the forward strand.
CGAGGCCGCCGAAGCTGACGTACGCGGCGATGGTGGCGGTCGCGATCACCTGGACCACGGCGAGGCGGATGCCCGTCATGATCAACGGGAGCGCGAGCGGCACCTCGACCTTCCAGAGGACCTGCCAGCCGGTCAGGCCCTGGCCCGCGGCCGCGTCTTTCACCTCGGGGGAGACGGCGGCCATGCCCGCGTACGTGTTGGTGACGATGACCGGGACGGCGAGGGCTACGAGGGAGATATAGACCGGCCACATGCTCAGTCCGCTGACCAGGAAGACCAGCGTGATCAGGCCGACGGTGGGCAGCGCGCGGCCGAAGCTGGCGAGGTTGATCGCGAGGAACGCGCCGCGGCCGGTGTGGCCGATCAGCAGCCCGATCGGGAGCGCGATGAGCGCGGCGATGAGCGTCGACAGCAGGCTGTACTGGGTGTGCTCCAGGAGGCGGGTGGCGATGCCGGCGGTGCCGGACCACTCGTCGCCCGAAGTGAGCCAGTCGGCCAGGTTCTTGAGGAGTTCCCACATGGGGCGTCAGGCCGCCTTTCCTGCGCTCGTACGGGCGGCGTGCCCGCGCTGCCACGGTGTGCACAGCCACTGGATCGCGACCAGCAGCGCGTCGGCGACCAGCGCCAGCAGCAGGGTGAGCGCGACGCCCGCCCAGACCGGGGTGGTGAAGTTGCGCTGGAAGCCGTCCGTGAAGAGCTGGCCGAGGCCGCCGTAGCCGATGTAACTGGCCACGCTCACCAGCGAGATGGACATCACCGTGGCGACCCGTACGCCCGCCATGATCACCGGCAGTGCGAGCGGCAGCTCGACGGTGAGGAGGGTGCGGGTGCGTGACGAGCCCATCGCCACCGACGCCTCGCGGGCGTGCGCGGGTACGGCGTCCAGGCCCTCGACGGTGTTGCGGATCAGGACGCAGAGCGTGTACGCCGTCAGGCCCACGATCGCGGTCGTCCGGGTCAGGCCGGTGATCGGCAGGAGGAGGACGAAGAGGGCGAGCGACGGAATCGTATAGAGGATGCTCGAGATGCCGAGCAGCAGGCCGCGGAGCGCGCGGACGCGGTGCGCGACGACCGCGAGCGGCACGGCTATCAGCAGGCCGAAGAGCACGGCGGGGCCTGCGGTGGCCATGTGGTCGAGGGCCAGGATGGTGAGATCGCGGGCGTGGTCGGGGATCCAGCCCCAGTCGACGGAGTTCACGCGATGACGCCTTCGGCGTCGGTCTTCGCGGGCGCCGCGCCCCCGTCCGCCTTCGCGGCCCGGGCGTGCTCGTGGCCGGCGGCGTCGTGGATGGCGTCGCGGCTGGTCACGCCGGTCAGCTTGCCGTCCGCGTCGACGCGGGCGATGAGGCCGGAGGGGGAGGCGACCGCCTCGTTGAGGGCGGCGAGGAGGGAGTCGCCGTCGGACAGCGGGCGCACCGGGACGAGGTCGGCGCCGGCCGAGTCGCCGTCGGCTGTCGTGTCCCGCCACCCCTGCGGCCGCCCGTCACCGGAGGTGACCAGCCGCCACCGGCCCGACTCGGGCGCCGGGCCCTGCTCGACTCCGGCCAGGGTGGAGAGCGACAGCAGCTTCAGTCCGCGCTCCGCGCCGAGGAAGTCCGCGACGAAGGCGTCCGCGGGGCGGGCGAGGAGTTCCGCCGGAGTCGCGCACTGCACCAGCTGGCCGCCGGTGCGGAAGATCGCGATGCGGTCGCCGAGGCGTACGGCCTCGTCGATGTCGTGGGTGACGAAGACGATGGTCTTTTGCAGCTCGTCCTGGAGGCGGAGCAGCTCGTCCTGGAGGTGCGCCCGTACGACCGGGTCGACGGCGCTGAACGGCTCGTCCATCAGCAGCACCGGCGGGTCGGCGGCGAGCGCGCGGGCCACGCCGACGCGCTGCTGCTGGCCGCCGGAGAGCTGGTGCGGATAGCGCTTGGCGGCGTCCGGCTGCAGGCCGACGCGCTCCAGCAGCTCCTCGGCGCGGGCGCGGGCCTTCCTGCGTCCCCAGCCGAGGACCAGCGGCACGGTGGCGATGTTGTCGAGGACCGTACGGTGCGGGAAGAGGCCCGCCTGCTGGATCACGTAGCCGATGCCGCGGCGCAGCTCGGCGCGGTCGGTCGCGGATATGTCCTTGCCGTTGAGCTTTATCCGGCCGGAGCTGGGGTCGACCATCCGGTTGATCATGCGGAGGGTGGTCGTCTTGCCGCAGCCGGAGGTGCCGACCAGGACCGTGATGCCGCCCTCGGGCATCGTGAGGGTCAGGTCGTCCACTGCCGTGGTGCCGTTGGGGTAGTGCTTGCTGACTGATTCGAACTCGATCACCGGGAGCCCCTTGCCCATTCCCCTGCCGATTGCCCTTGCCCTGCCTGCATACGGTCATGCAGAGTTCTTGCCACGTGAATAGAAGTCAAGGGAGTGGAGGATGACGTCTCACACGCTGGACACCACCCCGGCTGTCATCCTCGACGGCCGGGACATGTCGGTGGCGGATGTCGTCCGCCTGGCCGAAGGACGACACACTGCCACGGCCGCGGCGGACGCCCTCAAGCGGGTCCACCGCTCCTGGGAGACGGCGCGGGCGCTCACGGCGGCGGGCACGTTGTACGGGCGCTCGACCGGGGTCGGGGCGAACCGCAGCATCATCGTCGAGGCGGGTGACGAGGGACTCTCCGACGGCGGCGATACGCACGGCATGCGCCTGCTGCGCAGCCACGCGGGGTCCATCGGCGCGCCGCTGCCGGCGCCGCAGGTGCGGGCGATGCTGGCCGTGCGGCTGAACCAGATCCTCGCGGGCGGGGCGGGCGTGAAGCCCGCGATCGTCGCCGCGATCGAGGCGGCGCTGGCGAGCGGGGCGACGCCGCTGGTGCACGAGTTCGGGGCGGTGGGGACAGGGGACCTGGGCGCTTTGGCCCAGACCGGCCTCGCGCTGGCGGGCGAGCATCCGTGGGAGGGCGGCCGGGCGCCGGCGCCGATCGTGCTGGATACGAACGACGCCCTGGCGCTGATCAGCAGCAACGCGCTCACGCTCGGCCAGGCGGCGCTCGCCCTCGACCGGCTGCGGCTGCTGCTGCGCGCGGCGCAGGTGGTCGCGGCGCTGGGGCTGCACGCGGTGGACGGCTCGCTGGAGGCGTATGCGCATCCGGTGCACGAGGCGCGGCCGCACGAGGGGACGGTGGCGGCGGCCGCGGAGATCCGGCGGCTGCTGGATGTGCAGGGGCCGGGGCCTTCCGGGCCTTACGGTGCCCGGGTCCGTATCCAGGACCCCTTCGCCTTCCGGTGCCTGCCGCAGGTGCACGGGCCCGCGCTGGACTCGGCGGATGCGCTGGAGCGGGTGCTGGCGGTGGATCTGAACGCGGCGGCGGAGAATCCGCTGATCCGCGAGGACACCCATACGGCCTGGCATCACGGGAACTTCTTCGCCGGCCATCTGGCGCTGGCGCTGGACCAGTTCCGGCTGTCGGTGCTGCAGGTGGCGCAGCTGTCGACGGCGCGGCTCGGGGCGCTGACGGAGCCGTCGATGACGGGGCTGCAGCCGTTCCTCGGCGATGCGGAGGCGCCGGGCAGCTCCGGTGTCATGATCCTCGAGTACGCGGCCGCCGCTGCTCTGGCCGAGCTGCGGACGGCGGCGGCGCCGGTGACGCTCGGGCACACCTCGCTGTCCCGGGGCGTGGAGGAGCAGTCGAGCTTCGCCTCCCAGGCGGCACGGCTGGCGCTGCGGGCCGGGGAGAGCCTGCGGCAGGTGCTGGCGTGCGAGCTGGTGACGGCCGTACGGGCGCTGCGGCAGCGGAAGGCGGTGCCGGGCGGCCCTGCGGGGGAGGCTTTCGAGGTGGCGGCGCGGGTGCTCGATCCGCGGATGGCGGACCGGCCGCTGACGGCGGATGTGGCGGTGGCCGGGGGATTGATGGAACGGTTGGCGGCGTTTTGAGCGCCTCGGACGGGAATAGGGGCACGCATGGGTTCCGGAGCTGAAGCCCGGCTGCACAAGCTCTTCGAGGGGCACCGGCTGACGCCGACCCAGCGGCGGATCGCGCACTGCATGCTGCGCCGCGCCGCGGATGCGCCTTTCCTGTCGAGCGTGGAGCTGGCGGAGCTGGCCGGCGTGAGCCAGCCGTCGGTGACGCGCTTCGCGGTGGCGCTGGGATTCGACGGCTATCCGGCGCTACGGAAGCACCTGCGTGCGGCCGAGGGATCGGCGGAGGGCGCGGACTCCGGCGAGCTGGAGTTCAACGAATACCAGCAGGCGGTGCAGGAGGAGATCGAGAACCTGCGGCAGCTGGCCGCGCTGCTCGCGGACCCGGCGTCGGTGGAGCGTGCGGGGCGGCTGCTGGCGGGGTCCCGGCCGCTGCCGGTGCTCGGCCTGCGGGCCGCGGCCGCGCAGGCGAAGGGCTTCGCGTACTTCGCCGCGAAGGTGCACCCCGATGTGCGGCTGCTGGACGAGGGCGGCTCGATGCTGGCCGATCGGATCGAGTCGGCTGCGGCTGCCGGGGCGTCGGCGCTGCTGTGCTTTGCGCTGCCGCGGCATCCGCGGGAGGTCGTCGAGGGCCTGGAGGCGGCGCGCGCCGCCGGGCTGACGGTGGTGTGCGTGGCGGACTCGACGTTCGCGCCGGTGGCGCAGGTGAGCGACGTACTGCTGCCGGCGGGGGTGGGGACGGGGCTTGCCTTTGATACGGCGTGCGCGCCGATGCTGCTGGGTCGGGTGCTGCTGGAGGCCATGTGCGACGCTCTGCCGGCGGCGCAGGGGCGGTTGGAGGCCTTCGACACGCGGGCGGCGGAGCGAGGGCTGTTCGTGGATTGAAACCTCCCCTAACTGAAGCAAGGGGATTCCTAGCTCACGTCGCGTGCGGGTCCGGCGGACCTGCAGGTCTTACACGATCAGCACTAGCCGGGACAGAGACCAGCCCGGACGAGCATCACGCGGGCGGAGTTCTTGTCCCGGGGCCGGGACACGTCACACGCGGTGCACGTATACGTTCGTTTCGAGAGAGGCAGCGCGTGCTTGGTTCTCGCTCCGCAGTCTGCGCAATCCATGGTGGTGTGCGCCGGATGCACTATGCGCACCTCCCGGCCGTGCTTGCGGCCCATCTCGGTCAGAGCCTGTTTGGCCTGGCCGATCGCCGCGTCGGCGGCCTTGTGGGCCATGGTTGACCGCGCGAGGAACTTCGGCTTGAAGTCCTCCACCGCCAGCGCGTCGTGGTCGCGGACCACGCGCTTGGCCCATTTACGGCCCGTGTCCTGCCGCTGCCGGGCGACCTTCCGGCAGGTCCTGGCCCGCAGCTTCTTCGCCTCACGGTAGCCCTTCGATCCGGCGTGCCCCTTGCTGGGTTTGCGGCGGGCCATCATCCGGTCGTAGCGGGTCAGCTTCGCCTGGGCCTTCTTGCCATGCTGCGGGTGCGGAAGGTCGTGGTCGTCGCTGGTGGCGGTCGCGGTCTCCGTCACGCCCCAGTCGATCCCGATCACCGCACCGGTCTCCGGCAGCACCTCGGTGATCGCAGCGACTACGAAGGAGCAGTACCAGGCTCCGGTGCTGTCCCGGTACACCCGCACGCTCGACGGCGCCTTGGGCAGGTCCCTGGACCACACCGGACGCACCACGATGCCGCCCGCCAGGCACAGGCGCCCGTCCTTCAGACGGAAGCCGCGCTGGGTGTAGTTCAGGGTTGGTAATGCTTCGCGCTTCTTCTTGTACTCGGGCATCCCGGCCCGCTGCCGCATGGGCAGTCGGGCCTTGATGTCCTTGAGGGCCTTGGTGCGGGACTTGGCGAAGTCGCGGATCACCTGCTGCTGCACCACCGACGAGCCCGCACGCAGCCAAGTGTTCGCGGCGCGGGCCTCGGTCAGCAATTTGTCCAGCCGGGCCGGGCCGCACGTCTCCCCCTCGGCATAAGCCTTCTTCGACCGCGCCGCGCACTCGTTCCACAGCCAACGACACCGCGCCCACTCCGCCTCAAGAGCGACCGTCGCGGAAGACGACACGCGCAGCCGGTAGGTGTAGCGGGCGTGCCCGTCACCTGCCGAATTCTTCGCCGCTGCCGTCATGCACATCAACCTATACGGGAGGACTGACAGTTGAGATCGGGCGACCTTGTTGGGTGCCTCGCCCGCCCTGTGGCTACTGGGATCCACCTCCGGCGGCGAATCCCAGCCCCGTGCCCTGCTCCGGAGGTGCTTCGATTCCTCCCCCGACTGAAGTCGGGGCACTCCCGAAGAAGACACGGTGAACGGCTTGGCTCTCGTGTCGGCGGGTTGGGGCGGGGGAGTTGGCATCGGATGGTGACGGTCGCGCTGCCGGGTCCAGTACACGCTCGGTGCGGGTGGGTTGGCTGGCTACGGGAGGAGCGGAGAGGTGGGGCACGTAGGGCTGCTGGGTGGCGGTGGCTGCCGGGTAAGGCGGCGAGGCGTGTTGCGCAGTTAGGCGGTAGGGGTGCAATGGCTGGTCGGGGGACGTATCCAGGCATGGCGCGCGCCCTTCTTCGTAGAGGTGTGTTGAGCGGATGAGGGGCGAGGTCGACGCGGCGCAATGCCCTTGGCTGGATGGGGGGCGGGTGGGGCGTGACGGGCTCGTTGACTCAGGGGTGGGATCCTGGCGCTCGACACGCCCCTGAAGAAAAGGGCGCGCACATGACCTGCTTGCGCCTCACCCGGTCCGCATGCGCCCCGCCGTCCCACCGCCGTCCGGCAGCCCTACGTGTCCCGGTCCCCCAACTCCTCCCGCAGTCAGCCCTCCGTTTCCGGCACCGCACTCCTAAGCGGGTCGGCGATGCTGCCGTCACCATCCGATGCCAAGTCGTCCGCCACACACACCACAGCCAGACATCGAGTGTCAGTGCCGAGCGCCATCATGGCGTCATGGTCGACTCAAGCCCCGCCCCTACTGCTGCCAGGATCTGGCGGCTGCATCACCGTGGCCAGGAGATAGCCCGGCTGACGGAGACCGGCTTTGATATGCCCTGGATTTACGCGGACGTCGAGGAGCTGCCTGGGTTCGAGGAGGTCCGTTCCCTCTTCGCCGAGCAGGAGCGGGCTGCCGAGCTCGAGGACTGGGAGCGGATCGACGCCTGCTATCTGCGGATACGCAGCGTCCTCACCATGACGTTTCCCGACGAGAGTCCGGTCGCCGAGTTCATGCTGCACATCCACGATGACGGCACCGCCGGGTGGCGCTGGCACGACAAGCCCTTCGACACGATGGATGGGTAAGGACACCTCACCGCAAGCCGGTCAGCGAATCCCTCCGGTTCGCTCCCGACTCCGCCACCACCTGCTCGATCGTCTGCGGGTCGCGGACCATCGAGAACTGGACCTCCCCCGCCTCCGCATCCGCCCGGAAGCCGTAAATGCCCGGCCGCGGCAGGCTGTTGTAGCCGAAGGGCGTCGAGGCGTAGTACGCGCCCGTATCCAGCAGTCCCACCCAATCCCCCGCCGCCAGCAGCGGCATTCGGCGCTCCCTGGCCACCAAGTCGCCCGCGAAGCAGCACGGCCCCGCCACGTCCTGGACGACGTACGGGTCCTCCTTCGGGCGGCCCTTCTCGTCGTATGCCGCCACCCGCAGCGGCCACGACTCCGGCGCGAAGACCGTGCGCGTCGCCACCTGGGCGCCCGCGTGGGTGATCGCGATCGGGCGGCCGCCCGACGACTTGGCGTACTCGACGCGGGCCAGCACCACGCCGGCCTTCGCGAGTACGGACCGGCCGAACTCCGTCACCAGGCCGTAGCGGCCGTCGAAGAGGCCGGGGATCTTCTCGCGCAGCAGGCGCGCGTAGTCGTGGAAGGTCGGCGTCATCTCGTCCGACGAGAAATTGACCGTCAGGCCGCCGCCGATGTCGATCGTGTCGATCTGGCGCCTGCCGACCGCCTCGTTGATCTCCTCGGCCAGCTGGTACACCGCCCGTACGCCCGCCACCTGCAGGTCCATCGGGATGCCCTGCGAGCCGGTGTGCGCGTGCAGCCGGTTCAGCCAGGGGCGGTCCTGGTACGCCCGCACCACCCACTCCCGCGCGCCCTCATCGCGCAGCGCGACGCCGAACTTCGACGTGGCCGTCGCCGTCGACATCGCGTCGATCGCGCCCGCCCCCAGCTGCGGATTGACCCGCAGGCCCAGCGGCGAGTGGGTGCGGGCCGACGCGACCAGGGCGTCGAGGCGGGCGAGCTCCTCGCGGTTGTCGGCGTTCACCGCGATGCCCAGGGCCAGGGCTTCGCGCAGTTCGGCACGGGTCTTCGCGGGGGAGTCCAGCACCGTACGGGACGGGGGCACCCCGGCCGCGTGCGCCAGCGCCAGCTCGCCGGGGCTGGCGACCTCCGCGCCCAGGCCCTCCGCGTGCAGCAGCCGCAGCACCGGGACCAGCGACGCCGCCTTCACCGCGAAGGCGTGCAGAACCGGGGTACCCGGCGCGGTGACCTCGGCGAAGGCGGCGCGCAGCTCGGCGGCCGCGTACCGGATGGCGTGCACGTCGAGCAGGGCGGCGACCGGCTCGCGCTCGGAGACGATGCCCTCCTCGATCGCGGCGCGGACGGCGAGGTCGCGGCGGGCGGGCAGCAGATCGTCCGGTACGGGCGGGGCCGGGTCGGAAGCCATGGCGGCAGTCAACCATCCGGCGGCAAATGCTGTCTTGTGCATGTCCAGCAAGTGGACTAGACCGCTCGCCGCCGCCTCCGGCGAGGATGGCCGGGATGCCGTATTGACTGGAACTATTCACTTGGTAAGTTCAATGCAGTACTTCATTCATTCGGACGTCAGGGAGGGCAGGCCATGGCAGGACCGCGCCCCGTGCGGGCACCGCGCGGTACGGCACTGAGCGCCAAGGGGTGGCAGCAGGAAGCCGCGCTGCGGATGCTGCAGAACAACCTCGACCCGGAGGTCGCCGAGCACCCCGACAAGCTCGTGGTCTACGGCGGCACCGGGAAGGCCGCCCGCGACTGGCGCTCCTTCGATGCCATGGTGCGGACGCTCGAGACGCTCAAGGCAGACGAGACGATGCTCGTCCAGTCCGGCCGCCCCGTCGGCGTGATGCAGACGCACGAGTGGGCGCCGCGCGTCCTCCTCGCCAACTCCAACCTGGTCGGGGACTGGGCGAACTGGGAGGAGTTCCGGCGGCTCGAGCAGCTCGGCCTGACCATGTACGGGCAGATGACGGCCGGTTCGTGGATCTACATCGGCACGCAGGGGATCCTGCAGGGCACGTACGAGACCTTCGCCGCCGTCGCCGCCAAGCGCTTCAACGGCACCCTCGCCGGGACCATCACCCTCACCGCGGGCCTCGGCGGCATGGGCGGCGCCCAGCCGCTCGCCGTCACCATGAACGACGGCGTCGCCATCTGCATCGACTGCGACCCGCGCGCGATCGACCGCCGCATCGAGCACCGCTTCCTGGACGTCCGCGCCGACTCCCTCGACCACGCGCTCCAGCTCGCGACCGAGGCCCGCGACGCCCGCCGCCCGCTGTCGATCGGCGTCCTCGGGAACGCGGCCGAGCTGCTCCCGCAGCTCCTCGCCATGGACGCCCCCATCGACATCGTCACCGACCAGACCTCGGCCCACGACCCGCTGGCGTATCTGCCGCTGGGCGTCGACTTCGACGACATGGCGTCGTACGCGACCGAGAAGCCGGCCGACTTCACCCAGCGCGCCCGCGAGTCGATGGCCAAGCACGTCGAGGCGATGGTCGGCTTCATGGACCGCGGCGCCGAGGTCTTCGACTACGGCAACTCCATCCGCGGCGAGGCGCAGCTCGCGGGCTACGACCGCGCCTTCGCCTTCCCCGGCTTCGTGCCGGCGTACATCCGTCCGCTCTTCTGCGAGGGCAAGGGCCCGTTCCGCTGGGCGGCGCTGTCCGGCGACCCGAAGGACATCGCGGCGACCGACCGCGCGGTGCTGGACCTCTTCCCCGAGAACGAATCCCTCGCCCGCTGGATCAAGTTGGCCGGCGAGCGCGTGCACTTCCAGGGCCTGCCGGCCCGTATCTGCTGGCTCGGATACGGGGAGCGGGACAAGGCCGGCGAGCGCTTCAACGACATGGTGGCGAGCGGCGGGCTGTCCGCCCCCGTCGTCATCGGCCGCGATCACCTGGACTGCGGCTCGGTGGCATCGCCGTACCGCGAGACCGAGGGCATGAAGGACGGCTCGGACGCGATCGCGGACTGGCCGCTGCTGAACGCGATGGTGAACGTCGCCTCCGGCGCCTCCTGGGTGTCCCTCCACCACGGCGGGGGTGTCGGGATGGGCCGGTCCATCCACGCGGGCCAGGTCACGGTCGCGGACGGCACCCCGCTCGCGGGCGAGAAGATCCGCCGCGTCCTGACGAACGACCCGGGGATGGGCGTCATCCGGCACGTCGACGCGGGTTACGAGGAAGCGGAATCCGTCGCCGCCGAGCGCGGTGTCCGCATCCCGATGCGGGAGGGCGAGCAGGCGTGACCGCTCAGCACGACCCCCGCGCCGCAGGCACGGGTGCGGAGCCCGCTACCGGGGGGCCGGGGCTCCCCCCGGTTTCGGGAAGGGGCGGGTCTGGGGCTTCCTTCCTCGAGATGTGGCGCGACCTCCTGTCCATCGGCCGGGACGCAGGCTCCGGCGGCTACCGGCGCTATGCCTGGACCGGCGCCGACGCCGAGTGCCGCGCCTGGTTCCGCGCCCAGGCGGAGGCCCGCGGCCTCACCTACGAGGTCGACCGCAATGGCAACCAGTGGGCCTGGCTGGGCGACCCGACCGGTGACGGCGCCGTCGTCACCGGCTCGCACCTCGACTCCGTCCCCGATGGCGGCGCCTTCGACGGGCCGCTCGGTATCGTCAGCTCCTTTGCAGCTGTCGACGAGCTCCGAGCCCGCGGCGTAAAGCCGCACCGCCCGCTCGCCATCACCAACTTCGGCGACGAGGAAGGCGCCCGCTTCGGCCTCGCCTGCGTCGGCTCCCGCCTCGCCGCCGGGCAGCTCACCGCCGCCAAGGCCCGCGAGCTGCGCGACGCCGACGGCGTCAGCCTGCCGCAGGCCATGGAGAAGGCGGGTTACGACCCCGACGCGATCGGCCCGGACCCCGAGCGCCTCGGCCGTATCCACGCCTTCGTCGAGCTGCACGTGGAGCAGGGGCGGGCCCTCGCGGACACACCCCATCCCGTAGGCCTCGCCTCCGCGATCTGGCCGCACGGCCGCTGGCGCTTCGACTTCGCGGGCGAGGCCAACCACGCCGGCACCACCCGCCTCGAGGACCGCCGCGACCCGATGCTCACGTACGCGAACACGGTCCTGGCGGCCCGCAAGAAGGCCCGCCTCGCCGGTGCCCTCGCCACCTTCGGCAAGGTCGCCGTCGAGCCGAACGGCGTCAACGCCATCCCCTCCCTCGTCCGCGGCTGGCTCGACTCGCGCGCCGCCGACCAGGAGACCCTCGACGCAGTGGTCGCCGAGATCGAGAAGGCGGCGAAGGAGCGCGGGGACCGCGACGGGGTGGACGTCGCGGTCGTGCGGGAGTCCTTCACGCCGGTCGTCGAGTTCGAGCACGCGCTGCGCGACGAGCTCGGCCGGATCCTGGGCGGGGGAACACCCGTACTCCCGACCGGTGCGGGACACGACGCCGGAATCCTGTCCGCGACGGTCCCGACCGCCATGCTGTTCGTACGGAACCCCACCGGCGTCTCGCACTCACCCGCGGAGCACGCGACCGAGGACGACTGCGTCGCCGGTGTCCAGGCACTCGCCGACGTACTGGAAGGACTGGCAGCCCGTTGAAAGGGACGACGACCTACTGGGCCGAACACGCCTGGCTCAACGGCACCGTCGAGCCGGGCGTCACCATCGACACGGCGGACGGGCGCATCACCGCGGTCCGTCCCGAGACCGAGGCCGGGGGCGCCGTCCGGCTGCGCGGGCTCACCATCCCGGGCCTCGCCAATGCGCACAGCCACGCCTTCCACCGCGCGCTGCGGGCGACGGTGCAGGTGGGCTCGGGCACGTTCTGGACGTGGCGCGAGGTGATGTACGGGGTGGCGGAGCGGCTCGACCCCGATACGTATTTCGCGCTCGCGCGCGCCGTGTACGCGGAGATGGCGCTGGCCGGGATCACCTCGGTCGGCGAGTTCCACTACGTGCACCACGCGCCCGGCGGCACCCCGTACGGCGACGCGAACGCCATGGGGCACGCCCTCATCGCCGCGGCGGCGGAGGCGGGCATCCGGATCACGCTGCTCGACACGGCGTATCTCTCGTCGGGCTTCGGCGAACCGCCCAGCCACCACCAGCTCCGCTTCAGCGACGGCACGGTGGAGGCGTGGGCCGAGCGCGCCACGGCGCTGAAGCCGGACGCCAACACCCGTATCGGGGCGGCGATCCATTCGGTACGGGCGGTGCCCGCCGACGCTCTCGGCACGGTCGCGACGGCGATCGAAGGGCCGCTGCACGTGCACCTCTCCGAGCAGACCGCGGAGAACGACGCCTGCCGCGCCGCGCACGCCGTGACGCCGACACGGCTGCTCTCCGAGCGGGGGGTGCTGGGGCCGCGTACGACCGCGGTGCACGCCACCCACCTCACGGGCGAGGACATCGGCCTGCTGGGCGGCTCGTCGACCGGCGTGTGCATGTGCCCGACGACGGAACGGGACCTGGCGGACGGCATCGGCCCGGCGAAGCGGGTCCAGGACGCGGGCAGCCCGCTGTCGCTGGGCAGCGACAGCCACGCGGTGATCGATCTGCTGGAGGAGGCGCGGGCGCTGGAGCTCAACGAGCGGCTCCGCACCCGCACCCGCGGGCACTGGACCGCGGCGCAACTGCTGCGCGCGGCGTCGGAGGACGGGCACGCGGCGCTGGGCTGGGAGGAGGCCGGGCGGATCGAGCCGGGTTCGCTCGCGGACTTCACCACGATCGCCCTGGACTCGGCCCGTACGACCGGCGCGCTGCCGCGCCTCGGCGCCGAGACCGCCGTCTTCGCCGCGTCGAACGCGGACGTCCGCCACACGATTGTGGCGGGCCGCCACGTGGTACGCGACGGCGAGCACACGCTCGTAGGGGACGTGCCCGGCGCCCTGTCGGCAGCGATCGCCGCCCTCCGCGTATGAAAGGCAACCGCATGACCGCCACCGCGATCACCAACATCGGCACCCTCGTCACCAACGACCCGGCGCTCGGCGACGGCCCGCTCGGCCTGATCCACGACGCGGCCCTGGTCATCGAGGGCGACCACATCGCCTACGCCGGGCCGTCGAGCGGCGCCACCGCCGCCGACGACCGCATCGACGCCGGCGCCCGCGCCGTCATCCCCGGCTTCGTGGACTCCCACTCCCACCTGCTCTACGCGGGCGACCGGACCGAAGAGTTCAACGCCCGCATGTCCGGCCGCCCTTACACGGCCGGCGGCATCCAGACCACGGTCAAAGCCACCCGCACCGCCTCCAACAACACCCTCGAGGCCAACCTCCTCCGCCACATCGCCGAGATGCGCCGCCAGGGCACCACCACCCTGGAGACCAAGACCGGTTACGGCCTGTCCATCGACGACGAGGCCCGCGCCGCCTCCGTCGCCGCGTCCCATCTCGACGAGGTGACGTACCTCGGGGCGCACGTCGTGGCGCCGGAGTTCAAGGACGACCCGGCCGGCTATGTCGACCTCGTCACCGGCCCGATGCTCGACGCCTGCGCGCCCTACGCCCGCTGGGTCGACGTCTTCTGTGAGCGCGGCGCCTTCGACGGCGACCAGGCGCGGGCGATCCTCACCGCCGGCATGGCGAAGGGGCTCATCCCGCGGGTGCACGCGAACCAGCTCACCGAGGGCCCGGGCGTGCAGCTCGCCGTGGAGCTCGAGGCCGCCTCCGCCGACCACTGCACGCACCTCACCGACGCGGACGTGGACGCGCTCGCGAAGAGCGGCGGCCGGACGGTCGCCACGCTCCTCCCCGGCTGTGAGTTCTCCACCCGCGCCGTCTACCCCGACGCCCGCCGCCTGCTCGACGCCGGTGCGACCGTCGCGATCTCCACCGACTGCAACCCGGGGTCGTCGTACACGAGCTCCATGCCGTTCTGCATCGCCGTCGCCGTACGGGAGATGGGCATGACGCCGGACGAGGCGCTCTGGGCCGCCACCGCCGGCGGGGCCGCGGCGCTGCGCCGTAACGACATCGGACGGCTGGCCCCCGGGGCCCGCGCCGACCTGGCGATGCTGGACGCGCCGAGCCATGTGCACCTCGCATATCGGCCGGGCGTTCCCCTCGTCACCGCCGTGTGGGAGCGCGGCACACTCGTGTCCGCCAATCGAGATGAAGCCGCAACCTCAGCCAGGTGAAAGCCGGGTGATGCCCGGGCACAGGTCCGCCCATGTCAACAACACAGCCCCCAGGAGATGTGGCGTCCCCACCACCAGGTGCCCCGGACGACACGCCGCTCAAGCGGGCCATCGGCCCGAAACTGCTCATCCTCTTCGTCATCGGCGACATCCTCGGCACCGGTATCTACGCCACCACCGGCAAGGTCGCGGGGAAGATCGGCGGCGCGATCTGGCTGCCGTACGCGATCGGCTTCGTGGTCGCGCTGCTGACCGCGGCGTCGTACGTGGAGCTGGTCGGGAAGTACCCGAAGGCGGCGGGCGCGGCGCTCTACACGCAGCGCGCGTTCAAGATCCCGTTCCTGACCTTCATCGTCGCCTTCATGGTGATGTGCTCCGGGCTGGCGTCGGCCAGTGCCGCGGCGCGGGCGTTCAGCGGTGACTATCTGGGCGAGTTCATGGACATCTCGCCGACGCTGGTCTCCGTCCTGTTCATCGTCGCGCTCGCCGCGCTGAACCTGCGCGGTGTGTCCGAGTCGGTCAAGACGAACGTGGTCCTCACCATCGTCGAGCTCACCGGCCTGCTGATCATCATCGGCATCGGCGTGGCCGCGGTGCTGACGGGTGAGGGCGATCCGTCGCGGCTCACCGAATTCGATACGAGCGGCACCGGATACGCCGTCCTCACCGGCGTCCTCGGCGCGACCGCGCTCGGCTTCTTCGCCTTCGTCGGCTTCGAGGACTCGGTCAACATGGTCGAGGAGACCAAGGACCCGGTGCGCAGCTTCCCGCGGGCGATCTTCCTCGGCGTGGCGATCACCGGCACGATCTACGTCCTGGTCGCGCTGATCTCGTCGCTGATGGTCGACCACGCGCGGCTGGCGGAGTCCTCGGGCCCGCTGCTGCTGGTGGTCAAGGAGAGCGGGGTGGAGATCCCGGCGAAGGTCTTCGCGCTCATCGCGCTGTTCGCCGTCTCCAACTCGGCACTCATCAACCTGATGATGGCGTCCCGCCTCTGCTACGGCCTCGCCAACGAGAAGGTGCTGCCGGGTGTGATGGGCAAGGTGCTGCCTGGCCGCCGCACGCCGGTCGTCGGCATCGTCTTCGTCTGCCTGGTCGCGATCGGGCTGGTGACGACGAGCGAGATCGAGGACCTCGGCGATACGACGTCGTTCCTGCTGTTGTGTGTCTTCACGGTGGTCAATATCGCGGTGCTGGTGCTGCGCCGGGACCCGGTGAAGCACAGCCACTTCCGCACCCCGACGTGGGCACCGGTGCTGGGCGCGATCACCGCGGGGGTGCTCGCGTCGCCGATGGCGGATCGGTCGGGGAAGGTTTATGCGTTGGCGGGGATTTTGCTGGTGGTGGGGATTGGGCTGTGGGTGGTGAATTACTTTGCGATGAAGGCTAGTCGGGAGGCTTAGGCCTTGGTCTTGGCCTTGGCCGCCGGGACGCGTTTCGCGCCGCCGGGGAGGGCGTCCCCGGCGGCGAGGCCTGTGGTCCGGTACGCGCCGGCGAGGGGTGAGTTCGCGTCCGTACGGATCCAGAGCAGGGCGTCACGCGCCCGCTCGAGCCGGCCGATCCACGCCGCCTTCGCCCAGAGCCCGGCCCCCGCACCGGCGAGCACCATGCCGGGGGCGGCCGGGATGGCGAAGGCGGCGGCGACGGCGACGAGGAACGCGGCGGCGAGCCACCAGCGGTGCGCCGTGCGCCAGGCGCGGGCGGTGACGGCGCGGTCCTGGAGGATGACGGAGCGCGGGGCCCGGAGGGCTTCGTCGGCGCGCTGGGTGTAGCGGCCGCGCCGGGCGAGGGCGACGGCGGCGGCGGTGATGATGGCCGCGGCGGCGCCGCCGTATACGCCGATGGCGGGGCCGGTCAGGCCGGGCACGAAGCCGCCGATGCCGGCGGCGAGTACCCCGAGCCACCAGAGCGGGGCAGCTCCGGCCCGCACCATTACGGCTACGCGCGCTAGGGCCTCCATGGCGGGTGCACCTCCTGGTGGAGTGGATGGGGATTTCGGTCGGGGATCGTAGCGCGGGTGCGTGAGAGCGGGGTGAGAATCGGCTGCTTCGTGCCGGGGCGCTTCTTACCCTGTCTCTTATACAAATCTGACGCTGCCGAGAATTAC
>NZ_JAAKZV010000156.1 GCF_011044975.1 Streptomyces coryli
CCACCGAGGCCCTCCGCGACCTCCAGCTGCGCCACCTCATCGCCGTACCCTTCGAGAACCTCTCCATCCACCTCGGCGAGCCCATCGTCCTCACCGAGCAGAGCCTCTACGACAAGATCGTCGAGCGCCGCCGCGGCGGCTTCTGTTACGAGCTCAACGGCGCCTTCGCCGCCCTCCTCACCCACCTCGGTTACGAGGTCGACCTGCTCGCCGCCCGCGTCTTCGGCGACGGCGGCCGGCTGGGCCCGCCGTACGACCACATGGTGCTGCGCGTCCGCACCCAGGACGGCGACGGTCCCTGGCTCGCCGACGTCGGCTTCGGCCGGCACGCCGTACACCCCCTGCGCGCGGACGAGCGCGGCGAACAGCCCGACCCGGAGGGCGTCTTCCGTATCCAGGAGGCGGGCGAGGGCCACGCCGACGACCTCGACTGCCACCACGACGGCAGCCCCGTCTTCCGCGTCGAGCAGCGCCCCCGGGCGCTCGAGGACTACGCGGCCACCTGCTGGTACCAGCAGACCTCGCCCGAGTCGCACTTCACCCGGTCCCTCACCTGCTCCCGCCTCACCGCCGACGGCGGCCGGATCACCCTCAGCGGCGACAAGCTCATCACCACCGGCCCCGGACCGGTCACCACCGGCCCCGGACCGGACGGCGAGCGCCGCGAGGAGCGGCTGCCGGACGCCGCCGCCGTCCTCGCCGCCTACCGCGACCACTTCGGCATCGTCCTCGACCGGGTCCCACCTACTCCTAAGTAGCCATTCGCCTCAGATAGCCCACGAGGCCGAGTTTGCCTCGAAACCCCCAACGGTGTTCGAATGATGCTTCTGCGCTCAACCATCTAGTTTTCTCACCCGCGGGGGGACCGCCACATGCTGGGATTGCGACGCCGTCGGCACACCGGAGCAGCCACCGCCATGCGCCAGTCAGGCCTGGCCGGACTGCGGCTGCCGCAGACCGCGGGCCTGCTGAGCTGCCGGGTTCTCGATCCGGTCAACCAGCCGCTCGCGCACGCCGAACTGACCGTCAGCGACGCCAACGGCCGCAAGGTCGTCAGCGGTGAGACGGACCCGTACGGCACCTTCGTGGCCGCCGTCCCGGCCGGCGGCTACCGGCTCGCCGTCAGCCACGAGGGCTTCACCCCGTACCGCGGCGAGGCCGACGTCGCCGAAGGCGGCCACACCACCCTCGGCGACCTCCCGCTCGCCCCGGTCGAGCTGCCGCAGCTGCCGCCCCCCGGCGACTGGGAGATCGATCCCGCGCACACCACGATCGCCTTCGTCGCCCGGCACATCGGCATGGCGCGGGTGCACGGCCGCTTCAACAATTACTCCGGCGCGCTGCGCATCGGCCAGCGGATGGAGGACTCGGCGATGCACGTCATCATCGACGCCGCCTCCATCGACACCAACATCAAGATGCGCGACGACCACCTCCGCTCCGCCGACTTCCTCGACGTCGAGCGGCACCCCACGCTGGAGTTCTTCAGCGACTCCTTCGCGCACCGCGGCGGCAACCGCTGGGCCATCAGCGGAGCCCTCTCCATCCACGGCGTCAGCCGCACGGTGACGCTCGACACGCAGTACCTCGGCACCGGGGTCGGCATGGAGGGCGAGATCCGCGCCGCCTGCCGCGCGGTCACCGAGCTGCACCGCGAGGACTTCACCCTCAACTGGCAGCACATGCTCGCCCGCGGCATCGCCGTCGTCGGCTCCAGCATCCAGATCGAGCTGGACATCCAGGTGACGGGCAAGAGCTGAGCACCAGCCCCCGCCCGGCACAATGATCAGCGTGAACGACGTACGACATGTGCTGGTGCTGCCCGACCGCGACGCCGCGGAAGAGGTGGCCGAGGAGGCGGCAGGGCGCTTCGGCCTGCCGGAGGAGCCGCAGCTGGTACGGGACGCGCTGGCCGGCGAGGACGACGCCGAGGACGCCCAGTGGCTGGTCGTCATCGAGGATCCGGCGGGGCGGCTGCCCGCCGCCGAGCTGGAGGCGCTGGCCGCCGAGCACGAGGGCTGGCTGGAAGCGCCGTGACTGTCGGTCCCGCATGGGATGCTGTCTGACGATGGCAGCCAGGAACACAGCGACCCAGGACAATCTCCTCGCCCCCGTGACCACCGCGGTCGGGCAGGAGGAGCTGCTGCTCGACCGCGCCGTGCAGCAGATCGTGGCCGCGGCCCGGGCCGACGACCCGGACACCGACGTGCGCGACCTCGCCTCGGCCGACCTCCAGCCCGGCACCCTCGCCGAGCTCACCAGCCCGTCCCTCTTCGCCGAGCGCAAGGTCGTCGTCGTACGGAACGCGCAGGACCTCGCCGCCGACTCGATCAAGGCCGTCAAGGACTACATGGCCGCGCCCGCCGAGGAGATCATCCTGGTGCTGCTGCACGCCGGCGGCGCCAAGGGCAAGGGCCTGCTGGACGCCGCCCGCAAGGCCGGCGCCCGCGAGGTGCCCTGCGCCAAGGTCACCAAGGCGTCGGACCGGCTGGCGTTCGTGAAGGCCGAGTTCCGGCATGCCGGGCGCAAGGCCACCCCCGACGCCTGCCAGACCCTGGTGGACGCCATCGGCAGCGACCTGCGCGAGCTGGCCAGCGCCTGCGCCCAGCTCGCGGCCGACGTCGAGGGCACCATCGACGACGCCGTCGTCGGGCGCTATTACACCGGCCGCGCCGAGGCCTCCAGCTTCGAGGTCGCCGACCGCGCCGTCGAGGGCCGCGCCGCCGAGGCCCTGGAGTCGCTGCGCTGGGCGCTGGCCACCGGCGTCGCCCCCGTGCTGCTCACCAGCGCCCTCGCCCAGGGCGTACGGGCCATCGGCAAGCTCGCCTCGGCCCCCCGCGGCATGCGCCCCGGCGACCTGGCCCGCGAGCTCGGCATGCCGCCGTGGAAGGTGGACAGGGTCCGCGGCCAGCTCCGCGGCTGGTCCGCGGACGGCGTCGCGACCGCACTGCGCGCGGTGGCGGAGGCCGACGCCAATGTGAAGGGCGGCAGCGACGATGCGGCTTACGCCTTGGAGAAGGCCGTGGTGACGGTCGCGCGAGCAGCGCGCAGCCGCTGAACCGCTGAGCCGACGAGGGCGGGGACTCAGCCCTTCATATTCTTCAGCGTCGTCTCCGTCGCCTCGCGCAGCATCCGCTCCACCGTGGTGGCGTCCGGGGTGTCCGAGGCCTCCCCGGAGGTCAGCGGCGTCCAGCTCATCTGGTACGTCATCCAGCCCTGCCGCACCGCCAGGTAGACCGCGCCGCTGTCGCCGGAGTCCTTGGGCTTGACCAGGTAGGCGTCGTCGCCGAGCCCGTCGACCTGCTCCACCCGGTAGCTCACATCGCCGTCGCTGCGCTGCTCGTAGCTCTCGTACGTGCCGCGGAAGTTCTCGGCCGGGTCGGTCTTCTTGTACAGCCACATCTCCATGGCGACGCTGGCCTCGGCCGTGCCCTCGCTGCCCTGCGGGGAGTTCCAGCACCACATGGCGTCCACGGCCCGGTGCGTCGAGGACTGGTCCTGGGAGTCGCCCAGGTCGTTGTACTCGCTGCGGAAGGCCGAAAAGTCGGTCTTGGCGCAGGGGTCCTTCTGGTACGTGTAGCCGCGCAGGTCCGGCTCGGCCGACGCGTCCTTGCCCTCGCCCCCGAGCGGCCCGGCGAAGACCAGCCCCGCCCACACGACGGAGGCCGCGACAGCACCCGCGAGCCCGCCCCACAGCCACCCGAGGTTCTTCCGGCCGGGAGCGCCGGGCGCCTGCTGGGGCGGCGTCGGATGCGGCGTCGCATAGTGCTGGGCCGGGATGTATCCCTGCTGGTAGCCGGGCTGCTGCTGATACGGATTCGGCTGCTGCTCTCCCCCTTGCCACATGCCCGGGAGCGTACCGCTAGGTGACGCGGGCTGGGGGGCGCAGATGGTGTATACGTGACTTATCAGCGCGGACGATCTTGTATTTCCCAGTCCTTACGTCCGGCGGAAGACCGGCTGGAGCCGGCTGGGAGAGCCTTGTGGACGGACGACGGACAGCGGCTGCCGCGCGCAGACGTGAACGGCTGTGGACAGGCATGGCGCTGGCCTGCGTCGCCGTCATCATGGCGGCCGACTTCCTCGGCGCGCACCAGTACTGGATCGGGATCACGCTGCTGCTGGTGCCCGTCATGGCCTCCTTCGAGCTGTCGCCGCGCCGCACGGCCGCGTTCGGCGCGCTCGCCGTCGTGCTGCTCATCTGGCGCTACGGCCTGCCGCGGAGCCAGTGGAACCACATCGACGCCTGGATCTCGATCATCACGGTGGCCCTGGGCGCCGCGGCCTGCGTGCTGGCCTGCTACCGGCGCGAGCGCCGGCTGGGGCAGCTGATGAAGTCCCGGTACACGGTGGAGATGCTGCAGCACGCGCTGCTGCACAAGCTGCCGGTGATCACCGATGAGGCCCTGGTGGCGGGCTTCTACCGGGCGGCCGAGGACGAGGCGAATGTGGGCGGTGATCTGTACGAGGTGGTGGGCTCTCCGTACGGGACCCGGGTGCTGGTCGCGGATGTGCAGGGCAAGGGGCTCGGGGCCCTGCAGCTCGCGGCCGCGGTGGTCACCGCGTTCCGGGAGGCCGCGTACTACCTGGGCGAGCCGCTGATGGTCGTGGAGCGGATGGAGCAGGCCGTCACCCGCCACCGGCAGCGGGTCCAGGCGAACGGGGGGACGGCGGACGAGCGCTTCGTCACCGCGCTGGTGGTGGAGCTGCGCCGGGACGGCGAGATCCGGCTGATCGACTGCGGGCATCCGGAGCCGATCGCCTTCTCGCCCACGGGTGTGCGCACGGTGCCCGTCGCCGAGCCGGGGCTGCCGCTGGGGCTGGGGGAGCTGCGCGACGACTGCCGCCGGGTGCACACGCTGAGGCTGGATCCGGAGGAGGGCCTGCTGCTGTACACCGACGGTGTGAACGAGTCCAGAGACGTCCGGGGCGCCTTCTATCCGCTGGTACGGCGGCTGCGGCAGTGGACCGACCTGCCCCGGCATGCCTTGGTACGCACGCTGCGCGCGGACCTGGACGTCTTTGCCCGCGGAACGGGCCGCGACGACCAGGCGGCCCTGTTCATCTGGCAGCGCGTCGAGCCGGACTCCCCGGCGGCGACCGCCTGAAGCCGGCGGGCACAGCGCATACGAAGACGAGCCCCGTCCCGGCTCCTGGGGAAGGAGCGGGACGGGGCTCGGCTACAACAGGGGTGCGCCGCACCCGCGTGGCGAACGCAGATCGTGTGCGGCGCGAGGTTGTCGTTCTACGGAGCGGTGAGAGGGTCCGCTGGGTCCGTAAGACGGTGAAGAGCTGTGTCAGCCCTTCAGGGAAGCGACCCGCTTGGCCAGCGCCGACTTCTTGTTGGCGGCTGCGTTCTTGTGCAGCACACCCTTGGAGACGGCCTTGTCCAGCTTCTGGCCGGCGGTGCGGTTGGCCTCGGCGGCAGCCTCGGCGTTACCGGCCGCGACGGCCTCACGGGTCTTGCGGATGGCGGTACGAAGCTCGGACTTGACGGCCTTGTTACGCAGGCGCGCCTTCTCGTTCGTCTTGATCCGCTTCATCTGGGACTTGATGTTCGCCACGAAATAAGCCTCTGCTGTAGATCAGTGTTTCTTTGCCTGCACCAGGGCATACCAGGGCCCAGGCACAGTGGACCAGGTTACCAGCAGGCACGACGCCCTCCCAAACCGCGCCGACCCCGTAGCGCATGGGACCATGGGGGCGACAACAAGAGACCTGCCCAGCGACCCCGACAAGCCCGACAGGACCCTAGGTGCCCGCGACCCCTGCCCATGTGCCCGAGCCGAGCCGTACCGACCCGGCCGTGATCCGCAATTTCTGCATCATCGCGCACATCGACCATGGCAAGTCCACGCTTGCCGACCGCATGCTCCAGATCACCGGCGTCGTCGAGCAGCGCCAGATGCGCGCGCAGTACCTCGACCGCATGGACATCGAGCGCGAGCGCGGGATCACGATCAAGTCCCAGGCGGTCCGGCTGCCCTGGGCGTCTACGGAGGGTGACGGGTCGGACACGACCCACATCCTCAACATGATCGACACCCCGGGCCACGTCGACTTCACGTACGAGGTCTCCCGTTCCCTCGCCGCGTGCGAGGGCTGCATCCTCCTCGTCGACGCGGCGCAGGGCATCGAGGCCCAGACCCTCGCCAACCTGTACCTGGCGATGGAGAACGACCTCACGATCATCCCGGTGCTCAACAAGATCGATCTGCCGGCCGCCCAGCCGGAGAAGTTCGCCGCCGAGCTCGCGGGCCTGATCGGCTGCGACCCCTCCGACGTGCTGCGGGTCTCGGCGAAGACCGGCGAGGGTGTGGCGGAGCTGCTCGACAAGGTGGTCCGCGAGGTCCCGGCCCCGGTCGGCGTCAAGGACGCCCCGGCCCGCGCGATGATCTTCGACTCGGTCTACGACTCGTACCGCGGCGTGGTCACGTATGTGAAGGTCGTCGACGGTCAGCTCAACAAGCGCGAGCGGATCCGGATGATGTCCACCGGGGCGCAGCACGAGCTGCTGGAGATCGGCACGAACTCGCCGGAGATGACCCCGGCCGACGGCCTCTCCGTCGGCGAGGTGGGCTATCTGATCACCGGCGTGAAGGACGTCCGCCAGTCCAAGGTCGGCGACACGATCACGCAGTACACCAAGGGCGCCACCGAGGCGCTGGGCGGCTACAAGGACCCGAAGCCGATGGTCTTCTCGGGGCTGTATCCGCTGGACGGCTCGGACTACCCGCTGCTGCGCGACGCCCTCGACAAGCTGCAGCTCAACGACGCCGCGCTGGTCTACGAGCCGGAGACCTCCGCGGCCCTCGGCTTCGGCTTCCGGGTCGGCTTCCTCGGCCTGCTGCACCTCGAGGTGATCCGCGAGCGTCTGGAGCGCGAATTCGGCCTGGACCTGATCGCCACCGCCCCCAACGTGATCTACCGCGTCACCATGGAGGACGGCACCGAGCACGAGGTCACGAACCCGAGCGAGTTCCCGACCGGCAAGATCGACTCGGTCCATGAGCCGGTCGTACGGGCCACGATCCTCGCCCCCAGCGAGTTCATCGGCGCGATCATGGAGCTCTGCCAGAACCGCCGCGGCGCCCTCCTCGGCATGGACTACCTCTCCGAGGACCGCGTCGAGATCCGCTACACGCTGCCGCTCGCCGAGGTCGTCTTCGACTTCTTCGACCAGCTGAAGTCCAAGACCCGCGGCTACGCGTCCCTCGACTACGAGCCCACCGGCGAGCAGACCGCCGACCTGGTCAAGGTCGA
Source organism: Streptomyces coryli (assembly GCF_011044975.1). Taxonomy (GTDB): domain Bacteria; phylum Actinomycetota; class Actinomycetes; order Streptomycetales; family Streptomycetaceae; genus Streptomyces; species Streptomyces coryli. The sequence continues at coordinate 7,264 of NZ_JAAKZV010000156.1, forward strand.
CATCCTGCTGCACGGCGACAAGGTCGACGCCTTCTCCGCGATCTGCCACAAGGACAAGGCGTACGCGTACGGCGTCCGGCTCGTCGCCAAGCTGCGCGAGCTGATCCCGCGGCAGGCCTTCGAGGTCCCGGTGCAGGCCGCCATCGGCGCCCGGGTCATCGCCCGCGAGACCATCCGCGCCATCCGCAAGGACGTCCTCGCCAAGTGCTACGGCGGCGACATCTCCCGTAAGCGGAAGCTGCTGGAGAAGCAGAAGGAGGGCAAGAAGCGGATGAAGATGGTCGGCAGCGTCGAGGTGCCGCAGGAGGCCTTCATCGCGGTGCTGTCCTCCGACGACGGGGACAGCGGCGGCAAGGGAAAGAAATAGTTACTGGTTCAGCACGTTGATGTTGACCTCGTGGTGGTTGAGGAAGTTCTGCAAAATCTGACCCACCACGGGGGCGCCGGCGGGCTGGCTGGTGGCAGCCTCGGCGGGCTGCGCGGCCGGTGCCGGGGGCTCGGGTGCGCAGGCCTGGGCCGCGCCCGCGGACAGGCCCGCCGCGGCGATTCCGGCGGTGGTGACGAGGGCGGCGCTGAGAATCCGCTTGCCAGTGGGCATGGGGGTGTCCCTTTCGTGGCGGCTTAGGGTCTTCACGAGACTAAAGGCCGGTCCCTGGGCAAGTTTCGTTTAGCTGCCCATTGCCACCCGGGCAGCCGATTTGTAACTTCGTAGCTCCGAGCAGCGGAGACGAGCGTGACGACCCCCCTTACGCTCCACCCCCGATGGGCTCTAATCTGCTGGTTACTCGTGAGTTACCCAGCATGCAGCGACGCAGGGCCGGAGGAAGCAGCGTGACCGACATCGAGACCAACCTCGAGAACCGACCGCCGTCTGTGGCGCATCTCCTTCTCGATCGGGTAGCCGCGACCCCGGACGCCGTCGCGTACCGCTACCCCGTGCCTCCCGCCTCCGGCGAGGGCCCCGACGAGTGGCGGCCGCTGACCTGGAGCCAGGCGGCTGACCGGGTCTTCAACATCGCCGCCGGGCTGATCGAGCTGGGTCTGCTGCCCGAGCAGCGGGTGGCGCTCGCCGCCGAGACCAGCGCCGACTGGATCCTCTCGGACCTCGGCATCATGTGCGCGGGCGGCGCCAACACGACCGTTTACCCCTCCACCAACGCGGGTGAGACGCAGTTCATACTCGCCGACTCCGGCAGCCGCGTGCTGATCGCGGAGGACGGCGTACAGCTGGCCAAGGTCGTGGAGAAGCAGACCGAGCTGCCGGAGCTCACCCACGTCATCGTGCTCAAGGAGTCCGAGGCCGTGCTGCCGGCCGGGGAGATCGCGCCCTTCGAGGTGCTGTCGCTCGCCGAGCTGGAGCGGCGCGGGGCCGCGTATCTGGAGAAGAACCCGGATGTGGTCAAGGAGCGCATCGCCGGGCTGCAGCCCGAGCAGCTGGCCACGCTGATATACACCTCCGGCACCACCGGGCGCCCCAAGGGCGTGCGGCTCTCGCACGACACGTGGTCGTACATGGCCTTCGGGATCGAGGCGACGCGGCTGGTGGAGCCGCACGACGACCAGTTCCTGTGGCTGCCGCTGGCGCACGTCTTCGGCAAGGTGCTCACCGCCGGGCACGTCAAGGTCGGGCATGTGATGAGCGTCGACGGCCGGGTCGACAAGATCATTGAGAATCTGCCGGTCGTCAAGCCGACCAAGATGTGCGCCGTGCCGCGGATCTTCGAGAAGGTCTACAACGGCGTCGCGGCCAAGGCGAAGGCCGGCGGCGACACCAAGTACAAGATCTTCCAGTGGGCGGCCGGGGTCGCCCGCGACTACGCCAAGATCACCCAGGCCAACTACGTCAAGACCGGCAAGCGCAGCGCCCCCATGGGCCTGTCGATGAAGCACGCCGTCGCGGACAAGCTGGTCTACAGCAAGCTGCGCGACGCCTTCGGCGGCCGCATCGTGGGCACCGTCTCCGGCTCCGCGGCGCTGGCACCGGAGATCGGCTTCTTCTTCGCCGGCGCCGGCATCCCGATCCTGGAGGGCTACGGCCTGACCGAGTCGGCCGCGGCGTCCTTCGTCAACCGCGACGAGTCGTACCGCACCGGCTGGGTGGGCAAGCCGCTGCCGGGCTGCGAGGTGCGGATCGCCGAGGACGGCGAGATCCTGCTGCGCGGGCCCGGCATCATGCAGGGCTACCATGGGCTGCCGGAGCAGACCGCCGAGGTGCTGGAGGCGGACGGCTGGTTCCACACCGGGGACATCGGTGAGCTCAGCGAGGACGGCTTCCTCAAGATCACCGACCGCAAGAAGGACCTGATCAAGACCTCGGGCGGCAAGTACATCGCGCCGACGGAGGTCGAGGGCCAGTTCAAGGCGGTCTGTCCGTACGTCGGCTCGGTGCTGGTCATCGGCGCCAACCGCAACTACTGCACCGCGCTGGTCTCGCTGGACGAGCCGGCGCTGCTCGGCTGGGCCAAGGAGGCCGGGCTCGAGGGCAAGTCGTATGCGGAGCTGGTGCAGTCGGAGGAGGCGCGGCAGCTCATCGACGGCTACGTCAAGGAGCTGAACCAGGGCCTGCAGCGCTGGCAGACCATCAAGCAGTTCCGCATCCTGCCGCGCGACCTGGACGTCGAGCACGGCGAGCTGACGCCGAGCCTGAAGCTCAAGCGCCCGGTCGTCGAGAAGCGCTTCGGCGACCTGATCGAGGACATGTACGCGGGCGCCCGCGAAGCCTGACACCACGCAGTACCGGTACGGCGCTAGTCGCCGTATCGGTACTGCAGCTCGCGGATGCTCTCCTCCAACGACGCCACCCGGCCCGCCAGGTCCGGGGTTTCCCCCTTCGTCAGCTGGCGTTCCACCGCCGCCAGGCGGTCGGCGACCTCGGTCAGCTGGGCGCGGTCGCGGTCCAGGAGCTGCTGGAGCTGGCGGTTCTTGCGGTGGAGTTCCAGGAAGACGCTGACCTTCGCGCGCAGCATCCACGGGTCGAAGGGCTTCTGCAGGAAGTCGGCGGCGCCGGTGGCGTAACCGCGGAAGGCGAAGCCGGAGTCGCCGTCGGTGCCGGTCAGGAAGATGATCGGGACGTCCTTGGTCTGGTCGAGGCGCTTGATGTTCGCGGCGGTCTCGAAGCCGTCCATGCCCGGCATCAGCACATCGAGCAGGACCACGGCGAACGGCTGCCGCAGCAGCGCCTTCATGGCCTCCTCGCCGGAACGGGCGCGGACCAGCGGCTCCCCGAGCGCGCTGAGAATGGCCTCGAGCGCGGCGAGATTGTCCTCCATGTCGTCGACCAGGAGGATGCTGGCGTGGTCGGTGTCCGTGGTGGTGGCGGTTGAGTTCACGGTGCTCAATCCTGGGTCGGGGCGGGGAGTTCGGCCGGACCCGTGCTCTGTTGCTCAGGGCCCCCGGCGAGCAGGCGCAGAGCGACGGTGAGCAGGCGGTCGACATCCACCGGTTTGGGCACGTAGTCGGAGGCGCCCACTGCCAGGGCGTCCTCCCGGTCGCCCGGCATGGCCTTGGCCGTGAGGGCGACGATCGGCAGGCCGGCGTGGCGCGGCATGGCGCGTATCCGCCGGATGGTCTCGTATCCGTCCAGCTCCGGCATCATGATGTCCATCAGGATCAGTGAGACGCCCGGGCTGCGCTCCAGCATTTCGATGCCCTCGCGGCCGTTCTCGGCGTAGACGACGGTCATGCCGACCCGGCCGAGGACGTGGGTGAGGGCGAAGACGTTACGGATGTCGTCGTCGACGATCAGCACTTGATGGCCGCTGAGGTCCGCCGTCGCGCGCGCCCGCAGACCCGGGTCCGGCGTCGCGGTCTGCCACTCCGGGTCGGGGGCGGGGCTCAGGTCCGGCTGCGCCTCCGGTTCGGTGGCGCCCGGGCAGCGTGCCGGGATGCGAAGGGTGAAGGTGGAGCCGCGGCCCGGCTCGCTGATGGCGGTGATGGAGCCGCCGAGCAGGCCGGCGATCTCCCGGCTGATGGACAGGCCGAGGCCCGTACCGCCGTATTTGCGGCTGGTGGTGCCGTCCGCCTGCTGGAACGCCTCGAAGATTCCGGGGAGTTTGTCCGCGGCTATGCCGATGCCCGTGTCGGAGACCATGAAGTCCAGCAGCTCCGCGCCGCCCTGGCCGTCGGGGGCGGCCTGCACGCGCAGCACGATGCGTCCCGACGGGGTGAACTTCACCGCGTTGGACAGCAGATTGCGCAGCACCTGCTGCAGCCGCCGCGGGTCGGTGACCAGCTGCTTCGGCACGTCCTCCGCCACCGATACGTCGAAGGCCAGGCCGCGGTCGAGGGTGAGCGGGCGGAACGCGTCGTGCACGAAGTCGAGCACCTTCACCAGCGGCAGCGCCCGCGGCCGTACGTCCATCCGGCCGGCCTCGATCTTCGACAGGTCGAGGATGTCGCTGATCAGGGTGAGCAGGTCGGTGCCGGAGCGGTTGATGGTCTCGGCGAACTGCACCTCCTGCTCGCTCAGATGGCCGTCGGCGTTGTCCGCGAGCAGCCGGGCGAGGATCAGCAGCGAGTTCAGCGGGGTGCGCAACTCGTGCGACATGTTCGCCAGGAACTCCGACTTGTACTGCGAGGCGGCCGCCAGCTGCGCGGCCTTGACCTCCAGCTCGTCGTTGGAGCGGCGCAGCTCGACCTGCTGGCGCTGCAGCTCGTCCGAGCGCTCGCGCAGCTCCGTCGTCAGCCGCTGCGACTCGCCCAGCAGGGATTCGGTGCGGGAGTTGGCGAGGATGGTGTTGATCGCGACACCGATGGTGTTGCCGAACTGGTCGAAGAACGCCAGGTGGACGTCGCTGAAGCGGCCGAAGGTGGCCAGCTCGATGACGCCGAGGACCTGCTGCTCGAACATCACCGGCAGGATCACCACGGATGCCGGGCGGGCCTCGCCGAGGCCGGAGCTGATGGTGATGTAGTCGGCCGGCAGGTCCTCCACGAGGATGCGTTCCTGCTGCGTGGCCACCTGCTGGACCAGGCCGCCGCCGGCGGAATTACGGGCGGCGAGCCCGATGCTGCCGCGGTCGGTCGCGTACCCGGCGATGAAGTGCACCGTGTCCGGGCTGCCGCCGGCGTCGGTGGCCTCACCGGCCAGATAGAAGGCGCCGAACTGGGCGTTCACCAGCGGGGTGAGCTCGCGCAGGATCAGGTCGGCGACCTCGACCAGGTCGCGGTGGCCCTGCATCAGGGCGGCGAGGCGGGCCAGGTTGGACTCCAGCCAGTCCTTCGCGCGGGTGGTCTCGCGGAGGGTGGAGACCATGATGTTGACGTCTTCCTTGAGCTCCGCGACCTCGCCGCGGGCGTCCACGTCGATGGAGCGGGTCAGGTCGCCGTCCGCGACCGCGGAGGCCACCTCGGCGATGGCGCGCACCTGGTTGGTCAGGTTGGCCGCCAGGTCGTTGACGCTGGCGGTGAGCGACATCCACGTACCGGAGACGCCCTCGACGCGGGCCTGGCCGCCCAACTGGCCTTCGGTACCGACCTCGCGCGCCACCCGGGTGACCTCGGAGGCGAAGGAGGAGAGGGTGTCGACCATCGTGTTGATGGTGGTCTTGAGCTCCAGGATCTCGCCGCGCGCCGTCACGTCGATCTTCTGGCTCAGGTCGCCCTGGGCGACGGCGGTGGCGACGTTGGCGATGTTACGGACCTGGCCGGTGAGGTTGTCGGCCATGAAGTTGACGTTCTCGGTGAGGTCCTTCCAGACGCCGGAGACGCCCGGGACCTGGGCGCGGCCGCCGAGCCGGCCGTCGGTGCCGACCTCGCGGGCGACGCGGGTGACCTCTTCGGCGAAGGCGGAGAGCTGGTCCACCGCCTTGTTGATGGTGTTCTTCAGCTCCAGGATCTCGCCCTTGGCCGCGACGCCGATCTTCTGGCTGAGGTCGCCCTGGGCGATGGCCGTGGTGACCTGGGCGATGTTGCGGACCTGGCCGGTGAGGTTGTCGGCCATGAAGTTGACGTTCTCGGTGAGGTCCTTCCAGACGCCCGAGACGCCGGTCACCTGGGCGCGGCCGCCCAGCTGGCCTTCGGTGCCGACCTCGCGGGCGACGCGGGTGACCTCTTCGGCGAAGGCGGACAGCTGGTCCACCATCGTGTTCACCGTCAGCTTCAGCTCCAGCAGCTCGCCGGACGCCTCCACCGTCACCTTCCGGTTCAGATCGCCCTGCGCCACCGCCGTGGTGACGACCGCGATGTCGCGGATCTGGGCGGTCAGCCGGGCCGCCATCGTGTTCACCGCGTCGGTGGTCTCCCGCCAGCTGCCCTGCAGGCCCTGCACCTTGGCCCGGACGCCGAGCCGGCCCGAGGTGCTGACCTCCTCGGCCATCCGGCTCACCTCGCCGGTGAACCTGGACAGCTGGTCGACGCAACGATTCACCGCCTGGCCCATCCGGCGGGTGTCGCCGCGCAATTGGCGGGTCCCGTCGTGCAGCGCCATCCGCTGCGCGAGATCGCCGGCGGCGACCGCGTCAAGTACCCGGGTGGCGCTGGAGACCGGCATGGTGAGGGCGTCCAGAAGCGCGTTGGTGGCGTGCACATTGGTCGTCCACGCCCCCCGCCCCGGGCTCTCCGCCAGCCGCTCGTCGAAGCGCCCGTGCCGGACCACCTCGCGGCGCACCCGGTCGAGCTCCTGGGCGTAGTGCCGGTTACGGTCCCCCACCCGGGCCACGGCAGCGGCGAGTTCGGCGGTCACGCCGTCGTACGCGCCCTGCGGCCTGGCCGTGAAGTCGCCGTCGGCCAGCGCCGTCAGCGCGGCGAGCAGCGGCCGCAGCTCGGACGTACGGACCCAGCCGCCGTCGCGGAGCGCGCCGTCGGCCGAAGTCCCGGAGCCGTCGTCCTTCGAAGTCCCGGAGCCGCCGTCCGCGGAGCTGCGCGGGGCGCCCAGTGCCGGATTCCCACCCATGTACCCCACCACTTACGTAACTTCCTGCGTATGGGCGGACTCAGTCTGTCACTCTTTCCGTGTGGGATTCGGCGCTATGCCGGAAGTGGTCAGGGAGTGCACAGTGGGTTCCTTCTCAGCGGCGCAAGAGGCGTCCGAAGGGGCAGTGGGGGAAAGCTCTCGCGTGGATACAGCACCGAAGCGCGCGGAGGCGTCCACCAGCCTGCCCGGCGACGCCCTTGCGGCAGCTGCTGCCCGCAGGTTCGTCCGTACCGCCCTCGATCAGTGGGCGGCGGGGCACAGCTTCGCGGACGCCGGGCTGACCGAGCGGGTCGCGGCCGACGCGGTGCTGCTCGTGAGCGAGTTGGTGACGAATGCCGTGGTGCATGCCGGCACCGATGTCGGCCTGCACTGCCGGGTGGAGTCCGCGCCGGCGGCGGGGGCTGATGCCGGGCGGGGCTGTCATCTGGTGGTCGAGGTCACCGACCGGCATGCGGCGCGGGCGGTGGGCGGCGCGGCCCCTGACCCGGACGACGACGCCGTGCTCGACGGCGGTGACTCCGGCGACGGCGGCGACGGTTCGTACGGGCGCACCGGGCGCGGCCTGCGGCTGGTCGCCGAGCTCGCCGAGTCCTGGGGCGTGACGTACCGGCGGGTGAGCAAGACCGTCTGGTTCCGGCTCGTGCTCGACGGCTCGGACCGCGCGGACGACGGCCTCGACCTGCTGCCGAGCGCCCGGCCCTCGATCGTGCCGCAGTCCCGCGGGGCGGCGGCGGAGCGCGCGGATGTGCGGTGGACCGGGCAGAGCGCGTTCTCGTTCCTGGCGGAGACCTCCGACATCCTGGCCGGGCAGTTCGACGAGGAGATGGTGGCCTCGCTGGCCACCCAGCTGCTGGTGCCGCGGCTGGCCGACTGGAGCGCCGTATGGCTGCGCAGCGAGGCCGCGGGCGGCGGCATGGCGCGGGCCCGGCTCGCCCAGGTGTGGCACACCAAGGAGAACCGCATCGAGCCGCTGCGCCGCGCCCTGGAGAAGGACCCGCCGGTGCTCTCGGACGGGCAGCGCGGCGCGGTGCCGTGGAAGTGGCCCGGCGAGCCCGCGGCGTACGGGCCCGGGGGCGCGACGCTCGCCTGCCGGCTGGTGGCGGGCGGCCGGGAGGTCGGGCTGCTGCTGCTCGGCCGGGTCGGCCTCGTCGGCATCCCGGGCGAAGTCGCGGGCCTGGTCGAGGACTTCGCCCGCCGCGTTGCGCACGCGGTGCTCGCTGCGCGGCAGTACACCCGGCAGGCCACGATCAGCCAGGTGCTGCAGCGCGGCCTGCTGCCCAGCGGCATCGCCCGGCCGCCGGGCCTGGACACCGCGATCGTCTACGAGCCGAGTGACGGGGCCTGGGCCGGCGGCGACTTCTACGACATCTTCCCCGCCGGCGACCGCCGCTGGTGCTTCGCGCTGGGCGACGTGTGCGGCAACGGCCCGGAGGCCGCGGTGGTCACCGGCCTCGCCCGGCCGGTGCTGCGGCTGCTGGCGCGCGAGGGATACGCGGTCGGCGAGGTGCTCGGGCGGCTGAACCGCACGCTGGCCGAGGAGGCGGTCGAGGCCGTCGAGGCGGCCGCGGCCGCGGTGTCGGCGGCCGGGGTGCCGGTGGCGGGCATCGGGGGCGGCGGCAAGTTCCTGTCGCTGCTGTGCGGCGAACTGGTGCCGTATCCCGAGGCGGAGGGCGGCGGCGTGCGCTGCACGCTGGCGAGTGCCGGGCATCCGCTGCCGCTGATACTGCGCCCTGACGGGTCGGTACGGGCCGCGGCCAAGCCGCAGATGCTGCTCGGCGTGATGGAGGACGTGGAGTACGAGTGCGAGTCCTTCGACCTCGCACCCGGCGACACCCTGCTGTGCGTCACGGACGGCGTGACCGAACGCCGCAGCGGCTCCCGCCTCTTCGACGACGGCGACGGTCTCTCGGCGGTGCTGGCGACGTGCGCAGGGCTGACGGCGGCGGGGGTCGCGGAGCGGGTGCGGCGGGCGGTGGACGAATTCGCGGCGTCGCCGCCGGACGACGACCTGGCGATGCTGGTGCTGCAGGCCCGCTAGGTTCCTACGAAAAGACCAGGACGGGACGGGCCGCGTCCACCCGGGGCGGGGCGATGTCCGTATAGGCGATCAGCTCGAGGCTGCCGGCGAAGCGGCCGAGGCGGGCGCGGGCGTCCAGGACGCTCTGCGTCTCCTCGGGGGTCCAGGACAAGTGCCGGGCCAGCACCGGCGCCGGGGCCGTATTGACGTCGATCAAGCCGCCGTCGTCGTACGGCAGGTCCAGGTCGGGGCGGCCGATCCCCAGTTCCCTGGCGACCGCCGGGTCCTTCTCGACCAGCTCGCGCGCCTTGCGGCGGCGGGACTCGCGGGTCCTGGCGTCGTCGAGGGCCCGGTCGCTCGCGTCGCCGCCCGGGGCGCCGGTCAGCAGCGCCGCCGCGACGTACACCGTGCCGCCCAGCCAGGCGAGCACCAGCAGCGTGGTGCCGGCGTCCTCGTCGCCGGCGGCGAAGCCGAGCACGGCGGCCAGCGAGACCACCGCGGCGATCGGAAGCTCCCAGCCGCGGCGGGGGCGGGACTTCCGTACGAACGGGACGACCGTCAGCAGTCCCAGCGACAGCAGCGGGGCGAGGGTCCAGAGCAAGGCGGAACGGGTGGTGCGGGTCGGCATGCGGATCACCGTAGGCGGGCGGAATGTCCGTACGGCAGAGGCTTTGGTCCCGGGTGCCGCTGCTCAGCGCCGGCGCGGGAGCGGGACGCGCATCAGGTCCGCCGCGACCGTCAGCTCGCCCTCGTAGCCCGCCGCCCGGGCCTCCGCGGCGAAGGCGGTCGGGTCGCCGTAGCGCTGGGAGAAGTGGGTGAGGACCAGGTGGCGGGCGTTGGTTTCCGCCGCCACCGTCGCCGCCTGGTGCGCCGTGAGGTGGCCGTACTCCTCTGCCAGCGTGGCCTCGGGGGAGAGGAAGGTCGACTCGATGACCAGCATGTCCACGTCGGCGGACAGGGCGTAGACCGCGTCGCACAGCGCCGTGTCCATCACGAAGGCGAAGCTCTGGCCGGGGCGGGGCTCGCTGACGTCCTCCAGGTGGACACCGCGCAGTTCGCCTTCGGACTGGAGCCTGCGCACCTCGGGGCCCGCGATGCCGGCTGCCGCGAGGCGGTCGGGGAGCATGCGGCGGGTGTCCGGTTCCTGCAGGCGGTAGCCGTACGACTCGACCGGGTGGCGGAGGCGCTGGGCGGTGAGGGTGTACGCGTCCGTCTCCGCCGCGAGCGCGGCCGCGCCGGACAGCGGGCGTTCGGTGATCTTCGCTGTCTCGCGGTACGCCGTCGCGTAGCGGAGGCGGTCGAAGTAGTGCTGGCCCGAAGCCGGATAGTGGGCTGTCACCTCATGCGGGACCGCGTCCAGATTGATGCGCTGGATCACCCCGGCGAGGCCGAGGGAGTGGTCGCCGTGGAAGTGGGTGATGCACACCCGGTGCAGGTCGGTGGCGGTGACGCCGGTGTGCAGCAGCTGCCGCTGGGTGCCCTCGCCGGGGTCGAAGAGGAGCGCCTCGGCGTCCCACCGCAGCACGTAGCCGTTGTGGTTGCGGTGGCGGGTCGGGACCTGGCTGGCGGTGCCGAGGACGACGAGTTCGCGTACGGACATGGGGGTGCGGGCAGGTGGCTCAGCCGGGCGGCCAGTTGAGGCCGCGGCCGCCCAGGACGTGGGCGTGCGCGTGGAAGACCGTCTGGCCCGCGCCGGAACCGGTGTTGAAGACGATCCGGTACGCGTCCAGCTTCTCCTCCTCCGCCACCGCGCCGGCCTCGCGCAGCACGTCCGCCGTCAGGCCCGGGTCGGCGGCGGCGACGGCCGCGGCGTCCGGATAGTGGGCCTTCGGGATGACCAGGACGTGCGTCGGCGCCTGCGGGTTGATGTCGCGGAAGGCGACGGTGGTGTCCGACTCGCGGACCACCGTGGCCGGGACTTCCCCGGTGACGATCTTGCAGAACAGGCACTCCGCCTGCGGCTCCCCGGCCATGCTCCCAGGCCTCCTTAGCCCTCGATCAGCCCACATCGGGTCGGTTCCCGGCGCATGTTACCGGTCGGGGGCCCGGATCCGGTCATCGTGCGGCCGCCGCGGCGGCGGCCGGGTCCCAGCCCGCGCGCGGCACCGCCGCGAGCAGGGCCCGGGTGTACGGGTGCGCGGGGGCGGCGAGCACCTCCGCCGTGCGGCCGTGCTCGACGGGCTGCCCGCGGCGCATGACCAGGGTGTCGTCCGTTACGTGCCGGACCACGGCCAGGTCGTGGCTGACGAAGACCAGCGCCACGCCGGTCGCCGCCCGTATCTCCGCCAGCAGCTGCAGGATCTGCGCCTGGATCGAGACGTCGAGGGCGGCGACCGCCTCGTCGAGGACCAGCACCCGCGGGTCCACGGCCAGCGCCCGGGCGATGGCCAGGCGCTGGCGCTGGCCGCCGGAGAGGCCGTGCGGGCGGGCGTCCGCCTCGCGGGCGCCGAGGCCGACCTGGTCGAGGAGTTCGGCGATCCGCTCCTCCTCGGTGCAGCCGCGGGCCTCCGGGCGGCGGTGCAGGCGCAGGGCGGTGCGCAGGCACTGGCGGGCGGTGAGGCGCGGGTCCAGGGAGACGTACGGGTCCTGGAAGACCATCTGGATCTCCCGGGCCCGGGCGAGGCGGGCGGCCGCGCCGCGCGCGCGGGCCGAACGGGCCTGGCCCGCCACGGCGATGGCGCCGGAGTCGGGCCGTACCAGGCCGACGAGCATGCGTGCGACGGTGGTCTTGCCGGAGCCGGACTCGCCGACGATGCCGGTCGAGCCGCCGCGGGGGACGGTGAACGAGACGTCGTCGACGGCGGTGAGGCGGGTGCCGCCGGGGAGCGGGTAGGTCTTGCGGAGGTTGGTGACGGACAGGACGGGGGCGGGATCGGAGGCGGTCTGCGCCGGGGGAGTGGTCACGGCAGGCTCCTCGAGGC
>NZ_JAAKZV010000157.1 GCF_011044975.1 Streptomyces coryli
CAGATTGCCCACGTGTTACTCACCCGTTCGCCACTAATCCACCCCGAAGGGCTTCATCGTTCGACTTGCATGTGTTAAGCACGCCGCCAGCGTTCGTCCTGAGCCAGGATCAAACTCTCCGTGAATGCTTCACGCAAGAGCGGTCCGCCCGGGCGGAATAAGCCCGACGGACACAGCGTCCTCGCTGTAATTGCCATCCCCGAAGGAATGGACTTTCAAAGGAACCTCGTCTCAGAGAGACGGGGTATCAACATATCTGGCGTTGACTTTTGGCACGCTGTTGAGTTCTCAAGGAGCGGACGCTTCCTTTGTACTCACCCTCGCGGGCTTTCCTCCGGGCGCTTCCCTTCGTGTTTCCGACTCTATCAGAACCTTTCGGTGTCTGATTCCCGGTCGGCGGGAATGCTTCGGCGCTTTGCTTTCGCTCTGCGCTTCGGCGGTGGTCACTACGTTAGCGGATTTCCCTGGAGGCTCCTAATCGGGCCTTCGAATCGTATTTTCGGCATGCCGAAATAGACCCGGTCCGGGGATCTTGCAGTCGTAGTGGAGGTGCCGCCTAACGGCGGCTGAGGTGCTCCCACCGAGCCGTCCGGCTCCGTGGCAACCCGAAGAACTTTACGGATCCAGTGGGCCCGTGTCAACCCGCGGCTTCGACCCGCTCTAGGAGCAGCGTCAGCATGTCGCCCAGCGACGCCACCTGCTTCGCCGACAGCTCGCCGAGCAGGTCCTCCTCGAAGCTCGTGCCCATCCGCATGCCGCCCTCCCACTTCTCGCGGCCCAGGTCCGTAAGGCCGACGATCACGCGGACGCGGTTGGACTCGTCGCGCTCGCGGGTGACCAGGTCGGCCGCGACCATGCGGTCGATGCGGTGGGTCATGGCGGCCGGCGTCAGGCCGAGCTCCTTGGCGAGCTCGCCGGGGCTGAGGCGGTACGGCTTGCCCGAGACCACCAGGGCCTTCAGGACCTGCCACTCCGAGGTGCTGATGCCCAGGTCGGCGAGGTGGCGGTCGTAGGCGACGTTGAGGCGGCGGCTGAGCCGGATGATCGCCGAGATGACCTTCTCCACCTGCGGGTCGAGGGCTTCGAACTCTCGCTGGTAGATCGCGATCTGCTCTTCGAGGGTGGGCTCTGCCATGGGGCGCAGTATGGCACGGCCGCCCCACTAAGCGTTCGCGTCTAAGACCTTCCCTGTGTACTCTTAAGCTTCAAAATTTACCTTCGAAGTCTTAAGGGGTGAGTGTGACCACGGCGATGAGCGCGGCACTGCGTCGCGTGCAGATGGGCAATGCGCTGAGCGCGTTCGGCAACGGCTTCACGGTTCCGTACACGTTCTTGTACGTGTCGCAGGTGCGGGACCTGGGATCGACCACGGCGGGCATCGCGCTCGCCGGGTTCGCGCTGGCCGCGCTGTTCGTGTTGCCGTTCACCGGGCGGGTGATCGACCAGCGGGGGCCGATGCCGGTCGCCATCACCGGTGCCGTGGTCGCCGGGTTCGGGTCGCTGTCGCTCGGGCTGTCCAGCAGTGCGCCGCTCGTGCTCGCCTCTACCGCTCTGCTGGGTGCCGGCATGGCGGTCATTCAACCGGCGCTCGCCACGATGATCGTCTGGTGTTCCACCACCGGGACCCGGTCGCGGGCGTTCGCCACCCAGTTCTTCCTCAACAACCTGGGGATGGGCATCGGCGGGCTGCTCGGCGGGCTGCTGGTGCATGAGTCGGAGCCGTCGTCGTTCGTGCTGCTCTTCGGCATCGAGGCCGTCATGTTCGTGACCCTCGGGGCCGTCGTCGCCACCGCGCGGCTGCCGCAGGTGCCCAGGGTCGAGGACGCCGTGCCGGGTGCGGGCGGCAGTGGGCAGCGGTGGAAGGTGCTGCTGAAGGACCGGGCGATGGTGCAGCTGTCGGCGCTCGGGTTCGTGATGTTCTTCGCCTGCTACGGGCAGTTCGAGTCGGGGCTCTCCGCCTTTGCCATTGAGGTGGCGCGGATTCAGCCCGCGACGCTGGGTATGGCGCTTGCCGCCAACACCGCGGTGATCGTCATTGCGCAGTTCGTCGTGCTGAAGGTCGTCGAGCGGCGGCGGCGGAGCCGGGTGATTGCCGCTGTCGGTGTCGTGTGGACCGTAGCCTGGCTGTTCGCCGCGGCTTCCGGGTGGATTGCCGGGAGTCAGGCGATGGCTACCGCGGCGCTGATCTCCACCTACGCGCTCTTCGGACTCGGGGAGGCGATGCTGTCGCCGACCGTGGCGCCGCTGGTCGCGGATCTGGCGCCGGGTGGGCTTGTCGGGCAGTACAACGCCGCGTTTGCGCTGGTCAAGCAGATGGCGCTGGCGATCGGGCCGGCCGTGGGCGGGGTCATGGCGGGTGCCGGGGCGTACGGGGCGTACATCTCGATGCTCGTGGTCTGTTCGCTCGGGATCACCGTGATGGGACTACGGCTCGGGCGGCGGCTGACCGCGGTGCAGGACTGCCCGCGGGTGGCGGCTTCGCGGGTCGTGGCGGGGTCGGAGCAGCCGGTGGAGCAGCCGGTGGCCGAGCCGGTCGCGAAGCCGGTGGCCGAGCCCGTCGTCTGATCGGCGCGCTGCCTGGGTCAGCGCTCAGCGTCGTAACGCGAGGTGCCCTCGTCCAGCAGCGGCTCCTGGTCCTTCAGGTGGGGAGGGGCCAGGAGTCGCAGTGCGTGGTAGCCGGTGATGACGACCAGGGTGCCGAGCGCGATGCCGCTGAGCTCGAAGTTTTCGCTGATCTTCAGGGATACGTTGCCTACGCCGATGATGATGCCGGCGGCGGCCGGGACCAGGTTGAGCGGGTTGCGGAGGTCGACGCCCGCGTTGATCCAGATTTGCGCGCCGAGCAGGCCGATCATGCCGTAGAGGATGACGGTGATGCCGCCCAGGACGCCGCCGGGGATGGCCGCCACGATCGCGCCGAACTTCGGGCAGAGGCCGAAGAGGAGGGCGAAGCAGGCGGCGGCCCAGTACGCCGCCGTTGAGTAGACCCTCGTCGCCGCCATCACGCCGATGTTCTCGGAGTACGTGGTGTTCGGTGGGCCGCCCAAGGCCGTCGAGAGCATTGATGCCGCGCCGTCCGCGGAGATGGCCGTGCCGAGCTTGCCGTCCAGGTCGCGTTCGATCATTTCGCCGACTGCCTTGACGTGGCCGGCGTTCTCCGCGATCAGGGCGATCACGACCGGGAGGGCCACCAGGATCGCGGACCACTCGAAGCTCGGCGCGTGGAAGGACGGGAGGCCGACCCAGTCCGCCTTGCCGACCGCGGAGAGGTCCAGGCGCCAGTGGTCGGCGACCTTGCCGTCGGCGCCGGCCGAGTGGATCCGGCCGAAGACGCGGTCGAAGAGCCAGGAGATGCCGTAGCCGAAGAGCAGGCCGAGGAAGATCGCGATACGGGAGAGGAAGCCGCGCAGGCAGACCACGGCCAAACCGGTGAAGAGCATCACCAGGAGGGCGGTCCACTGGTCCTGGGGCCAGTACGTGGAGGCCGTCACCGGGGCCAGGTTGAAGCCGATCAGCATCACCACCGCGCCCGTCACGATCGGGGGCATCGCGGCGTGGATGATGCGGGCGCCGAAGGTGCGTACCGCCAGGCCGGCCAGGAAGAGCGCGATCGCTACCGCGAAGACCGCGCCGGTGACCGTGGCGCTCGAGCCGCCTTGCGCGCGGATGACCGCGGCGACGCCGACGAAGGAGAGGGAGCAGCCGAGGTAGCTGGGGACCTGGCCGCGGGTGGCGAGCAGGAAGATCATCGTCGCGACGCCGGACATCATGATCGCGAGGTTCGGGTCCAGGCCCATCAGGACCGGGGCTACGAACGATGCGCCGAACATCGCCACCACGTGCTGGGCGCCGAGGCCTGCCGTGCGCGGCCAGGAGAGACGTTCGTCGGGGCGGACCACGGCGCCGGGGGCGGGGGTGCCGCCGTCGCCGTGCAGCTTCCAGCGGACGCCTAGGTTCATGGGGGGAATTCCTTTTCGGGGGTCTGGGGGTCGTCCCCCAGAGGGCAGCGGCCCGTAAGCCGTCGATGATCGTCGTCATCGTAGGCCCCGGCTGCTACGCGGGCAGCGCGAACTCGCACCACACCGCTTTGCCGCCGCCCGGTGTGCGGCGGGAGCCCCAGGCGGAGGCGATGGTGGCGACGATCGAGATGCCGCGTCCGGTCTCGTCCGCGGGCTCGGCGCGCTTGCGGCGCGGGAGGTGGTCGTCGCCGTCGGTGACCTCGATGATCAGGCGGCGGTCCGTACGGCGGAGGCGCAGGCGCATGGGTGGGGTGCCGTGCTGGAGGGAGTTGGCGACCAGTTCGCTGGCGGCCAGGACGCCCAGTTCGCGGAGTTCGGCCGGGAAGCGCCAGCTGGTGAGGACGCCGTCGGCGAAGGCGCGGGCGCGGGGGGCGGCTTCGATGCCGCCGAGGAGGTCGAGGGCGGCGTTGTGGAAGAGCTCCGCGTCCGGGCCGCCGGATCGGTCGGGGTGCTGGAAGACCAGGATGGCGACGTCGTCGTCGTGTTCGGCCGTGACGCCGAGGGCGCGGATGAGGCGGTCGCAGATCACCTGCGGGCTGCCGGTGGCGCCGGCGAAGGCCTGCTCGAGGGCTACGAGGCCGTCGCCGATGTCCTCGCCGCGGCGCTCGATCAGGCCGTCCGTATAGAGGACGGCGGTGGCGCCGGGGGTGAGCGGGAGGGTACCGGAGGTGTGCACCCAGCCGCCGGTGCCGAGCGGCGGTCCGGTGGGCTCGTCGGTGCGGTGGACGGTGCCGTCCGGGTCGCGGATCAGGAGTGGGAGGTGGCCTGCCGAGGCGTGGACGAGCTTGCCCTCGTTGGGGTCGTGGACGGCGTAGAGGCAGGTGGCGATCTGGTTCGAGTCGATCTCGCTCGCCAGGCCGTCGAGGAGCTGGAGGACCTCGTGCGGCGGGAGGTCAAGGCGGGCGTAGGCGCGGACGGCCGTGCGCAGCTGGCCCATGACGGCGGCGGCGCGGACGCCGCGGCCCATCACGTCGCCGATGACCAGGGCGGTGCGGCCTGCGCCGAGGGTGATGACGTCGTACCAGTCGCCGCCGACGGCCGCGTCCAGGCCGCCGGGCTGATACGTGGCCGCGACGCGGAGGTCGTCGGGCTGCTCCAGGCGCTGCGGGAGGAGGCTGCGCTGCAGGGTGACGGCGGCCTCGCGCTGCTGGCGCTCGCCTTCGCGGAGGCGTTCGGCCGTCTCGGCCTGGTCGGTGACGTCGGCGGCGAAGATCATGACGCCGGCGGTCTCGGCGACCTGCAGCGGGCTGCAGGTGAAGGTGTAGTACACGGCCCGGCCGTCCACGGCGGGCACCCGGCGGGACTTCACCGTGCGCGGGCGGCCGCTGCGCAGCACCTGGTCCATGAGCGGCAGCAGGCCGAGTTCGCCGAGCTCGGGGAGGTCGTCGCGGGCGAGGCCGCCAGGGGTGCGGGGGCCGAAGACCGCGGCGTAGGCCTCGTTGACGTACGCCACCTCGTGGTCCTGGCCGCGGACGATGGCGACGAGGGCCGGGAGGCCGTCGAGGGTGTCGTGGATCGACAGGCCCTCCGGGGCCGGGGTCTGGGGTGCGGTGTCCTCGGCGGCCTCGGGCGCTGCGGAACCGCCGGCGGAGGCGCCGCCGCGGGCCGGGGGCACGCCGCCGCGGTCCGCCCGCGCGGCGCCCCTGTTGGAGCCGCCGCGTCGCGGGGTGCCGGGGAGCCGGGCGCTCCAGCGCGTGAAGTTCAAGCGTGCCAGTCCCAGGTCTGCGAATAGAGGGTGCCAGTCGGAGGTGCCGGTCGGAGGTCCCGGTCGGCTGCGCGGTCTGCGCACACCATGGTCACATGCCGGGCCTCAGTCCTTGCCGGGTCGCCGGTCGGCGTGTGTGGCGAGTTCGAATTCGGCCCGGGGGTTTTCGAGCGAGCCGAGCGAGACGATCTCGCGCTTGAAGAGCCCGGACAGGATCCATTCCGCCAGCACCCGGGCCTTGCGGTTGAAGGTGGGCACGCGGCTCAGGTGGTACGCGCGGTGCATGAGCCACGCAGGATAGCCCTTGACCTTGCGTCCGTACACGTGCGCGACCCCCTTGTGCAGGCCGAGGGACGCGACCGATCCCGCGTACGAGTGGGCGTAGTCCTTGACGGGCTCGCCGCGCAGCGTGGCGGCGATGTTGCCGGCGAGGACGCGGGCCTGGCGGACGGCGTGCTGCGCGTTGGGGGCGCAGAGGGCGCCGGGCTCCTTGCTCGTTATGTCGGGGACCGCCGCCGCGTCGCCCGCCGACCACGCCGCCTCCTCACCCTCGATGCGCAGCGCGGCGGTGCAGCGCAGCCGGGAGCGCTCGTCGACGGGCAGGTCACTGGCGGCGAGCACCGGATGCGGGCGGACGCCGGCCGTCCAGACCACGGTGCGGGACGGCATGCGGCTGCCGTCGCTGAGCCGGACCATGCGGTCCTCGCAGCTTTCGAGCCGGGTCTCCAGACGTACGTCGATGCCGCGGCGGCGCAGCTCGCGCACCGTGTACTCACCGAGGGTCGGGCCGACTTCGGGGAGGATGCGGTCGCTGGCCTCGACCAGGATCCACTTCATCTCCTCGGGGCGGACGTTGTGGTAGTACCGCGTGGCATAGCGGGCCATGTCCTCCAGCTCCGCGAGGGCCTCAACTCCCGCGTATCCGCCGCCGACGAAGACGAAGGTGAGCGCCGCTTCCCGGACCGCCGGATCGCGGGTGGAGGCGGCGATGTCGAGCTGCTCCAGGACGTGATTGCGCAGGCCGATGGCCTCTTCCACGGACTTGAAGCCGATGCCGTGGTCGGCGAGGCCGGGGATCGGCAGCACCCGGGATATGGAGCCGGGCGCGAGCACCAGATGGTCGTAGGCGAGCTCCAGCGGCGGGGCGTCCGACTCGACGGTCGCCAGCGTGGCCACCTCGGCGATCCGCTTGGCATGGCTGACGCGCTTCGCCTCGCCGACGACGACCCGGCAGCGCGGCAGCACCCGGCGCAGCGGCACCACCACATGGCGCGGCGAGATCGATCCCGCGGCGGCCTCGGGGAGGAAGGGCTGGTAGGTCATGTACGGGTCGGGGCCGACGACGGTGATCTCCGCCTCGGCCGGCTTCAGCAGGCGCTGGAGCCGCAGCGCCGTATACATCCCCACATAGCCGCCGCCGATGATCAGAATGCGCGCCGGATCACTCACAATGGACCTCCTCGCCGACGGGGCTCAGCCTCCCATCAACCACCGTCACCCCCCGGCTTGTCCACAGGCACGCACTGGATTTGTGGACAGCGCCCGGCACGAACTCCTCCCCAGGCCCCCTTCTCTCTTGACCGTCACTGAACTATGTTCGTATGGCTGCAAAGTGTCAGGGGCGGTCCCGCTGGCACCAGCAGGCGAAGGGTGGGGAGTCTCCGGGGGGAGACGCAGATAACCGGGGGAATGCGTATGCGTATTCAAGGCAACCCTCTGCTCGCGAGCGCGACAGAGCCCGCCGCGGGAGCCGCGGCCGGAGTCGATCGGACGGCAGAGGGGAACGGGCGTCCATCACTGCGCGTCGACGCGCAGCGGAATCTGGAGCATGTGCTGCGGGCGGCCCGCGAGGTCTTCGGCGAGCTCGGCTACGGGGCCCCGATGGAGGACGTGGCGCGCCGCGCGCGCGTCGGCGTGGGGACGGTCTATCGCCGCTTCCCCAGCAAAGAGGTGCTGGTCCGGCGGATCGCCGAGGAAGAGACGGCGCGGCTGACCGACCAGGCACGGGCGGCGCTGGCGCAGGAGGACGAGGCGTGGTCGGCGCTGGAGCGCTTTCTGCGCGGCTCGGTGGCCTCCGGTGCCGGGCGGCTGCTGCCGCCGCAGGTGCTGCGGGTCGGCGTGGATGCCGCGCAGGCCGACCGGGCCGACCTCGACGAGCCGCGGGTCCCGCAGCAGCGGGTCGGCTATGACGGCGAGGTCCGGGTGCCGCAGCAGGGCGGCCCGGCGGAGGAGTCCGACTGGGAGCGCACCGGCGCGGCCGAGCTGCTCGGGGTCGTGAACGAGCTGGTGGACCGGGCGCGGCAGGCCGGCGAGCTGAAGGCGGAAGTCACCGTCGGGGATGTGCTGCTGGTGATAGCCACCGCGGCGCCCGCGCTGCCGGACGCGGCGCAGCAGGCGGCGGCTTCCTCGCGGCTGCTGGACATTCTGCTGGACGGCCTGCGGCCTTGAGCCGCACAGCCCCGTACGACAATTCGATGAAACTACCCCGTTCGGGTGACCGCTAGTACGGGATGTTCAGAAGATTCCCCGGACGAGTGGTTGACGCGCCCCCTGGCTTGCGGCTCTCGCCTTATGTGACACGCTCTGCCGGTGTTCGGTAGCGAGAGTGTCAACGGGGGCTGCGGTTAATGGCAGTTGAGGATCAGGACGACCGTCGGCCGGCAGGCGCGGCCGACGGGGCGCCTCCCCCGCAGGTGCCCCGGCAGGCATCAGGCCCGGAGCGTGCCGGGCCGGAGGGCACGGGGCCGGACGTGAGCGACGGCTCCGACGCCGGTGTGCCCCGGCAGCGCGGGCGGCACGTCAAGGGCGTCACCGTCGCCGAGCCGTCCGACACCGACCTCGTCGAGCGGATGCGGGCCGGCGCCGCGGAGGGCGACGAGGCGTACGAGGAGCTCTACCGCCGGCACGCCGAGGCCGTCCGCCGCTACGCGCGCACCTGCTGCCGCGACAATGACACCGCCGACGACCTCACCGCCGAGGTCTTCGCCCGCACCCTGCAGGCGGTGCGCGGCGGCGCGGGCCCGGAGACGGCCGTACGGGCCTATCTGCTGACTACCGTCCGTCGGGTCGCCGCCGCCTGGACCAACTCCGCCAAGCGCGAGCACCTCGTCGAGGACTTCGCGGCCTTCGCGACCCAGGCCTCCCGCCCCACCGTCGACCAGGACACCCTCGATCTCGGCGCGGACGTGCGCGCGATGCACGAGGCCGAGCAGACCATGGCCGTGCAGGCCTTCCGCTCGCTGCCGGAGCGCTGGCAGACCGTGCTGTGGCACACCACGGTCGAGGACGAGTCGCCGAGCGACGTCGCGCCGCTGCTCGGCCTGACCGCCAATGCCACCGCCGTGCTCGCCCATCGTGCCCGCGAGGGTCTCAAGCAGGCGTATCTGCAGGCGCACGTCTCCACCTCCCTCACCCGCGGCGGCGACTGCGCCCGCTATGCCGACCGGCTCGGCGCGTATGCCCGCGGCGGTCTGCGGATGCGCGCCGAGCGGGGCTTGCGCAAGCACCTCGAGGACTGCGCGAAGTGCCAGGTCGCCGCCGCCGAGGTGGCCGATGTGAACGCCCGGCTGCGCGCGCTGCTGCCGGTCGCGGTCATCGGCTGGTTCGCCGCCGGTACGGCCGTCAAGGCCGCCGGCTTCGCGGCGGGCGCGGGCGTGGCGGGCGCGGGTGCCGCGGCGGGCGGTGCGGCCGCCGCCGGTGGTGCCGGGTCGTCGGCCGGCGGTTCCGCCGCCGGTGGCGCGGCCGCGTCCGAGGGGCTCGGCGCGCCCGCGAAAGCCGCGATCGCCGCTGGCGTGGTGGTCGCCGCGACCGCCACGGCGCTGGCGCTCACCCTCTCCAATGACGAGAAGCCGGAGCCCAAGCCGAAGGCGAAGCAGCCGCCGGCCTCGGCTCCCGTACAGCCGGATCCGCCGCAGCCCAAGCCGAAGCCGAAGCCCGAGCCGCCCGCCGCGGCGCAGGCCGAGCCGGACCCGCCGAAGCCGAAGCCCAAGCCGAAGCCCGAAGCGCCCGCTCCCAAGCCGAAGCCGCCCTCCCCTAAGCCGCCGCCCGAGAAGCCGGCGCCGAAGCCGCCCGCGCCCAAGCCGCCGCCCGCCCCCGACGGTTACCGGCTGAGCCAGCTGAACTCGGACGTCTTCGGCGACGGCGACGGGCCGGAGATCATGATCCGCCGCAGCGGCTTCTGGTGGCAGCGCCAGGGCCTCAACATCGGCGGCACGCACTACAGCGACGGCCTCACCGTGCACGCCCGCTCGGAGGTCAACATCCGGCTGAACCGGTCCTGCACATCCTTCTCCGCGATGGCCGGCATCGACGACATGATGACGGGCTACGGAAAGGTCCGCTTCAGCGTGTACGGCGACGGCCGCCGGCTGTGGCAGTCGGACGTGGTCGAGGCGGGCAAGCCCGCGGTGCCGGTACGGGTCGCGATGACCGGCAAGGAGAAGGAGCTGAAGCTGGTGGTGGAGCCGGTGCACCACGGCAACCACGGCGTGGTGGCGGACTGGGCGCAGTCCCGGCTCAGCTGTCGCTGAGCCGCTCCGGAGTGGTCTTCTCCAGCAGGGCGATGACGTCCGTCACCGACAGCCGTGCGCCCGCCGCCCGTTCCCGCTCGTGGTCCGTATCGCCGAGCGCGTCCCGGCAGGCGCGTTCGGCGGCCTCGAGGTCGCGCCGGTCGGCGGCCGCGCGCGGCACCTCCGGGTGCCAGGCCGCGACCGCGCCGGCCACCCGGGCCGCGGCCGCGTGCTCCCCGAGCGCCACCAGCATCGGCGCCGCCGCCTCCGCCAGTACGGCCTGCAGCCACTCCGTGCACTGCTGCTCGTACGCCGACCGCAGCGCCGCCGTCTGCTCGCGCAGGCCCGTCACCGGATCGCCTTCCGCGGCGGCGATACGGGCGCCGATGCTGTCCAGCATGATCCCGAAGAAGGGCGGCGGCGTCCCCTGGAGCGAGCCCTGCCGGGCTGCCGCGAGCGACGTCCGCGCCCGCTCCGGGCGGCCGCGGGCCAGCTCGACGTATCCCTGCAGCGCCTCGGCGTATACGGCGGCGTCCGGCACGCTGTAGCGCTCGGCCTCCTCGCGGGCCGCGGTGATCAGCCGCTCGGCCTCGTCGAGGTCCCCGGTGCGGTAGCCGACCTCGGCGAGGCGGGCGCGCAGGAAGGGCAGTTCGGTACGGGCGTCGAGCTCCTGGCAGAGCGCGATCGCCTCCTCGTACGCGGCGTGGGCGTCGGCGGTGCGGGCGCTGTTCGTGGCCAGTTCGCCGCGGGCGCCCGCGAGCTGGGCGAGGATCCAGCGGTCGCCGACGCGGCGCGCGACCTCCTCCAGCTCGTCCCACCCGGCGTGGGCGCGCGGGGTGCCGCCGGGGACGTCGATGAGGCTGTGCATGCGGAACATCAGCAGCACGGCGAGCGCCCAGTCGTCGCCGTAGGTGCGGCAGTTGGCGATGGCTTCGTCCATGTACGAGAGGACCTTCTGCGGGCCCTCGGTGTAGTAGCCGGTGAAGGGCCACAGCACGCCGGGGAAGCGGGCGCCGTGCGGGCCCGGCCGCTCGTACGCCGCCCGGCAGCGGTTCGCCAGCGCCAGCACCTCGGGGCGCTTCAGCTCGACGGCCGAGACGCGCTCGGCGCGGAGGAAGAAGGCGAGCATGCGCGGCTCGATGCGGTCCCAGAAGCGGGGGTCTTCGTCGGTGTCGGGGAGCGGCCAGCGGTCGGTGACCTGCTTGATCCACTGCACCCCCTCCTCGCGGTAGTCGCGCAGCCACCAGAACCAGCCGAGGTCGGAGATCAGCGCGATGAGGGTGTCCTCGTCGCCGGCGTCGAGGGAACGCTGCAGCACCGCGCGGAAGTTGTCGGCCTCTGCCTCGACCAGGGGGAACCACTGCAGCTGCGCGGGCCCGCGCAGCCGGGGCTCGGCACCGTGGGCGAAGGTGAGGTAGTGGGCGGTGTGCCGGGCGCGGGTGGCGGCGCGGCGGTCGGGGTGCTCGGCGGCGCGCTCGTCGGCGTACTCGTGGATGGTCTCCAGGAGCCGGTAGCGCATGCCGCCGGCCGGGGACGGGTCGGCGACGACGAGGGACTTGTCGACGAGGGCGGCGAGGAGGTCGAGTACCTGCCCGGAGCCGCCTTCGCACACCGCCTCCGCCGCCTCCAGGGTCCAGCCGCCGGCGAAGACGCCGACGTCCGCGAGCACGCCGCGCTCGCCGTCGTCGAGCAGGTCCCAGGACCAGTCGACGACCGCGCGGAGCGTCTGCTGCCGCGGCAGTACGGTGCGGCTGCCGCTGGTCAGCAGCCGGAAGCGGTCGTCGAGGCGGTCGGCGATCTCGCGCGGGGTGAGCAGCCGCAGCCGGGCGGCGGCGAGTTCGATGGCGAGCGGCAGGCCGTCGAGGCGGCGGCAGATCTCGGCGACCGCCTCCGGGTCTTCGTGCGGGTCGAACCCGGGCCGTACCGCCGCCGCCCGCTCGGCGAACAGCCGGTGCGCGAAGGCGGGCCGCAGCGGCTCGACGGGCCGTACGCTCTCCCCCGGCACGCCCAGCGGCTCGCGGCTGGTGGCGAGGATCGTGACGTCCGGGCAGCGGGCGAGGAGGGTCTCGGCGAGGGTGGCGGCGGCGTCGATGACGTGCTCGCAGTTGTCGAGGACGAGCAGCAGCCTGCGGTGGGCGCAGTGCTCGACGAGGCGGGCGAGGTCGTCGGGCGCGCCCTCGTCGCGCAGCCCGGCGCGCGCCTCGAGCCCGGTGGTCAGCACGGTCGTCTCGCGGCGGCCGAGGGCGCTGAGGACGGCGCCGGGGACGGCGGCGGCGTGGTCCAGCGGGGCCAGTTCGGCGAGCCAGACGCCGTCGGGGTACGAATCGGCGGCCGCGGCGGCCTCTTCGGAGAGGCGGGTCTTGCCGGAGCCGCCGGGCCCTGTGAGCGTCACGAGGCGGTGGGCGGCGAGGTCGGCGCGGAGGGTGGCGAGGTCGGAGTCGCGGCCGACGAAGCTGGTGAGGCGGGTGCGGAGGTTGCCGGGGGGCGCGGCTGCCGGCGACGGCTCGGGCGCCCCGGTCAGCAATTCCCCGTGCAGGGTACGGAGTTCGGGCCCGGGATCGGCGCCGAGCCGCTCGGCGAGCGTGCTTCGTGCGTCCTCGTACGCGGCGAGCGCGTCGGCCGGCCGCCCGGCGGCGCGCAGCGCGCGGATCAGCTGGGCGTGGAAGCGCTCGTCGAGCGGCTGCTCGGCCACCGCCTCGCGCAGCTCCGGTACGAGCTCGGCCCCGCGGCCGAGGGCCAGGTCGGCGTCGATGCGGCCGTGCAGCGCGGTCAGCCGGGTGGCGTTGGGCCGGGCGGCCAGGCTCTCGCGGTCCGGCAGGTCGGCGACCGCCTCCCCGCGCCAGAGGCCGAGCGCCTCGCGCAGCAGCCCGGCGGCGGACTCCGGGGTGCCGCGGTCGAGGGCATGCGCGCCTTCGGCGGCGAGGCGTTCGAAGCGGTGCAGGTCGATGTCGTCGGGGTCGGCGGCGAGCCGGTAGCCGCCCGGGGACGAGTCGACGGCGTCCCGGCCGATGGCCCGGCGCAGGCGTCCCACCAGCGCCTGGAGGGCGGCGGGGGCGTCGGCGGGCTCGTCGCCTTCGGGCCAGATCTCGGTGATGAGCAGATCCACGGACACCGGCTGCCCGCGGTCGGCGCGCAGCGCCAGCGCCGCGAGCAGCGCACGCAGCCGCGGCCCGAGGGCGATCGGGTCGCCGTCGGCGTCACGGGCTTCGGTGGGACCGAGGATGCTGTACCGCACGCTGATCATTGTCGCCGGTCGTGGTGGCTATCCGCTTCTAGGGCAGCGACGTGAGCCTCCGCGGTACGCCCTCGGCGACCGCGCGCCGCTCGGTCGGTGCGTCCGCGCCGGTCCAGCAGGAGCCGCGGCGGGAGAGGAGCTTGCGCAGCCATACCTCCGTGCCGACGATCTCGGCGAGGCCGGTGAGGGCGGTCTCGGCGTCCCGACCGCCGGCGCCTTCCTCCGTTACGTCCGCGCCCGCCTTCGCCGCGGCAACGATCGCCTTTCGTACGACCCGTGGCTCGACCAGACCCGCGTCCCCCAGCAGCGGCCGGTCGAAGAGCGCGACGAGCTGGTCCACGGAACTCCGCAGCCCGATCCGCAGCGCGGAGCCCTGCGCGGCGGCGCCGCCGGCGCCCCACCCGACGGGCAGCTCCCGGATCCCGGCGCCCTCCAGCACCGCCCGCAGCACGGCGGCCCGCGCCCCGGGCCGTACCCGCAGCGCCTCGGGCAGGTCGCGGCAGGCCCGTACGACCTGATTGTCGAGGAACGGCGCGTGCAGCCGCTGGCTGCGCACCTCCGCGGCCTGCTCCAGCACCCGCGCGTCCGCGGCCTGCCGGGCCAGCGCGGCCGCGGCCCGCCGCTCGCCGGGGCGGCCCGCGCCCTCCGGGGTGCCGGTTTCGGCGGCGGCGCGCAGGCGAACCGATACTTCTGCGAGGGCCTCCCCCGTCAGCCACCGCGCCGCGGGGCCCGGCCGGCACCAGGCCAGCGCGGCGAGGGACGCCTGCACCGCGTCGGGGCCCGCGCCCATCAGCTCGGCCGGGTCGTCGAGCAGCAGGTCGGCGGCGGCCTCCAGGCCTTCCCGGTACGGGGTACGGGCCAGCCGCCGCGCCGCCCGGTAGACCGTGAACGGCACCAGCACAGAGCGCGCCGAGCCCTGCGAGCGCGCGAGCGCCGTCACCGGCCGCAGCAGATGCCGCCGCTGCCGGTCCATCAACAGGTCGGCGAGCCGTGCCGGATGCGCGTCCAGCACCTCCCGGGCGCCGTGCCCGACCAGGTGGTCCGCGCTCCCGGACGTCAGCCGTCTGCGGTGCCGCGCGGCCATCACCAGCGAGGGCCCCGGCTCGTCCGTCAGCGGCCCGGCGTCCAGGTCGGCGAAGGGCAGCGCGTCCTCCCCCGCCGCTACGACCACATGCCGCAGCCGCGGATTGGACGCCAGGTCGCGCGCCCGCTCCAGCTCCGCCTCGCGGGCCGGGCCCGCGCTCGTACCGGAGACGGCGAGGTCGTTGAACGTCACGGCGAGCAGCCGCTCGCCGCCCTGCCCGAGCCCGGTCGGCGTCCCCGGCACCCCGGGCAGCCCGGCCGCGAGCAGCGCGAGGGTGCCGGAGGCGCTGCCGCCGGACAGGTCGGCGCCGAGGCCTGGCGCGGGGCCGCGCAGCGCGCGCCGCTCGAAGGGGCCCATGCCCGGGATCGGCCCCGGGTCGAGCCCGGGTTCGGCCTCAGGCGCGTGCCGCGGGGCGGCAAGACGGGCCCGTACGGCCGCGACCAGGGCCTCCCGTACGCGCGTGACGGCCGCGTCGGCGTCCACGGCGGGGGCGGCTACGGCGAGGGAGGCGCGGGGCTCGTAACCGGTGATCTGCTTCGCGCCCTCGCGGAGGGTGAGCGCGTGGCCCGGCGGGAGGCGGTGGACGCCGGCGTACGGGGTGCGATCGCCGAGGGCTTCGGGCGAGTCGGGGCAGGCGAGTTGGGCGGCGAGGTGGCCGACGTCGAGCTGGGCCTCGACGAGGTCGGCGAGCGGGAGGGCCGCGGTGGCGTACGCGGTGCCGCCCTCCCACGGGGTGTGGAAGACGGGGCGGGCGCCGGCCAGGTCGCCGAGGACGGTGAGGCGACGGCCGGTCTGGGCGACGGCGGTGTAGCTGCCGGGCCAGGCGGTGAGGTGGCGGACGGCGCCGCCGCGGGCGGCGAAGAGGCCGACGCGCAGCTCGTCGTCGCTGGCCCCGCAGGAGCCGAAGACGGCGAGCCGGGTGCCGGGCTCCACCTGGATCACCCGCACCTCGTCGGGCCGCCAGTCGCCGACGGCCCACAGCGGGTCGGGTCCGTCCCACAGCTGCTGGGCGCCGACGGGCCGGAGGTCGTAATGCGCGGAGTCGTCGAGGAACGACGGCCCGGCGGCAGCGCCCCACCCGACCGAGCTCCACCCGACCAACCACCGCATCCGCGCCTCCACAGCCTGTGGACAATGGGCAGCAGCCATCCCGCATCAGCACGCCCCCGGCGCACAACCAAGGCGCGCGTGGAGCAGCTTTGCACCAGCCAACTGGCGTGCAGCGATGGACAACTGCCGCTTCGCAGGCACCATGCTGCCACGAAGGGGGCGCATTTGAGCGACTGTGACGCTCTTAGACGGCGAGTTCCGCGGGAGTTCTCACGGCGGTTCCGCGCCGGGGGTGGGGCCGCGGCCGGGCGGTGGCGCGGCGGGATGACCTCAGGATCATGGGAGCATTACGGCACTATTCAGCCAACTCCGCGCACATGAAGGGACCCTGCGCCGGGCATGCTGCGGCCCGGGAAGCGATTCCCATCGGACAGCTGCCTCCCGGACCGTTCCGCCGTCCGCGGGGAATAGGCCGGCGGCATCCCCCGGCCCACCAGCAGTGGACCGACCCACGCACCGCCATGCAACCGCGAGCCGTCAACTCCGTGCAGAGCGCACGTCGGGGCGCACGGCCACACAGGCCAGGAGCACGTACACATGTGCGTGTCCGGCACGCTGCCGGACCGGCTTGACTCCCGCCTCGATCCCGCCATCCGGAACGACTCCTCTTAACGGTCGGGATGTACCGAACTACGCTGTGTGTACGTGTGCCCTGCCAGAGGAAGTTTCCAAAGGGGGAATTCCTTGCGAAGAAGTGGGCAGGGCCCGTCGTCAGCGGTCGAGGGGTGCGCATGGGTACGAACGTTCCCGCCAGAGAGCCGCGCGGACCAAATGAGAAGCTCGGCGCCCTTCTCGCCCTCGCCGGCATCAGCAATGCCGGCTTGGCCCGCCGTGTCAACGACTTAGGCGCGCAACGCGGCCTGACCTTGCGTTACGACAAGACGTCGGTCGCCCGCTGGGTCACCAAGGGGATGATCCCGCAGGGCGCGGCGCCGCATCTCATCGCGGCCGCGATCGGCAGCAAGCTGGGACGCCCCGTCCCGCTCCACGAGATCGGCCTCGCCGACTCCGACCCGGCGCCCGAGGTCGGCCTCGCCTTCCCGCGCGACATCGGGGCGGCGGTGCGCTCCGCCACGGAGCTCTACCGCCTCGATCTCGCCGGGCGGCGCGCGGGCGGCGGCATCTGGCAGTCGCTGGCCGGATCCTTCGCCGTCAGCGCGTATGCGACGCCGGCTTCCAGGTGGCTGATAACGCCCGCCGACAGCTCGGTGGCGCGCGAGCCGCGCCCGCCGGATCCCGCCGACGGCTCCCGGATGCACGTCGGCCACAGCGATGTCGTCAAGCTCCGCGAGGCGGCGGAGGAGGCGCGGCGCTGGGACTCCAAGTACGGCGGCGGCGACTGGCGCGCGTCGATGGTGCCCGAGTGCCTGCGGGTGGACGCGGCGCCGCTGCTGCTCGGCTCGTACAGCGATGACGTGGGGCGTTCGCTGTTCGGCGCCACGGCCGAACTCACCCGCCTCGCCGGGTGGATGGCCTTCGATACGGGCCAGCAGGAGGCGGCGCAACGCTATTACATCCAGGCGCTGCGGCTGGCGCGGGCGGCGGCGGACGTGCCGCTCGGCGGGTACGTACTGGCGTCGATGTCGCTGCAGGCGACCTATCGCGGCTACGGCGACGAGGGTGTCGACCTCGCGCAGGCGGCACTGGAGCGCAATCGCGGCCTGGCCACGGCGCGCACGATGAGCTTCTTCCACCTGGTGGAGGCGCGGGCGCAGGCGCGGGCGGGCGACGGTGCGGCGTGCGGCGCGGCGCTGTCGGCGGCGGAGGGCTGGCTGGAGCGGGCCAGGGACGGCGACCAGGACCCGGACTGGCTGGACTTCTTCACGTACGACCGGCTCGCCGCGGACGCGGCCGAGTGCTATCGCGACCTGAAGGCCCCGCGGCAGGTGCGCCGCTTTACGGAGCAGGCGCTGTCGCGGCCGACGGAGGCCTTCGTCCGCTCGCACGGCCTGCGGCTGGTGGTCTCGGCGGTGGCGGAGCTGGAGTCGGGGAATCTGGACGCGGCCTGCGCGGCCGGGGTGCGGGCGGTGGAGGTCGCCGGGCGGATCTCGTCGGCGCGGACGACGGAGTACGTACGGGATCTGCTGCACCGGATGGAGCCGTACGGGAACGAGCCGAAGGTGGCTGAGCTGCGGGAGCGGGCGCGGCCGCTGCTGGTGGCGCCGGCGTAGGTTTTGCTGGTTTTACGGGTCTGGCCCGGGGCTTTGGTTTGAGGGCGCTGTCAGTGGGCCAAGGCATCATCGGTGATGCGTCCGGATCGACGATGCGGACGGATCGGTGAGGCGTCCGGCGACTGGGAGGTGCTGATGGCGTACGACTGTGAGGTGCTGGTCATCGGCGCCGGGATCGTGGGGCTGTCCACGGCGTATGCGCTGACCCGCGCCGCGCCCGGCACCCGCGTCGTCGTCCTGGACAAGGAGCCGGACGTCGGGCGCCACCAGACCGGGCACAACAGCGGCGTGATCCACAGCGGCATCTACTACCGCCCGGGTTCGCTGAAGGCCCGCTATGCGGTGCAGGGCGCCACGGAGATGGTGAAGTTCTGCGCCGAGCAGGACCTGCCGCATGAAGTCACCGGCAAGCTCATCGTCGCCACCGACCGCGCCGAGCTCCCCCGCCTGCACGCCCTGGCCCAGCGCGGCCGGGAGAACGGCATCCCGGTGCACGAGCTCGGCCCCGCCCAGATCGCGGAGCACGAGCCGGAGGTCGCGGGCCTGGCGGCAATCCACGTCGCGACGACGGGCGTGTGCGACTTCCCGGCGGTGACGCGGCGGCTGGCGGAGCTGGCGGTGGACGCCGGCGCCGAGGTGCGGCTGGGGGCGGCGGGCGAGGTGCGGATGATCGCGCGGCGGGCGGCGGAGGGGGTCGCGGTCCGTACCGCCGACGGAGGTGTGGTGCGGGCGAAGGCGCTGGTCAACTGCGCGGGACTGCACTGCGACCGGGTGGCGCGGCTGGCGGGGGATGCGCCGGGGATGCGGATCGTGCCGTTCCGGGGGGAGTACTACGAGCTGGCCGCCGAGGCCCGCGACATGGTGCGTGGGCTGGTGTATCCGGTGCCTGATCCGGCGTTCCCATTCCTCGGGGTGCATCTGACCCGGGGCATCGACGGGGGCGTGCACATCGGGCCGAATGCGGTGCCGGCGCTGGCTCGGGAGGGGTATGCCTGGGGTCGGGTGCGGGTGCGCGATCTGGCGGAGACGCTGGCGTATCCGGGGGCGTGGCGGATAGCCCGTCGTCATTGGCGGTATGGCGCTTCGGAGATCCGTCATTCGCTGTCGAAGCCGGCTTTTGTGGAGGCGGTGCAGCGGTTGCTGCCGGGGGTTTCCGCTTCGGAGCTGGTTCCGGCGGAGGCGGGCGTACGGGCCCAGGCGGTGCTGCCGGACGGGACGCTGGTGGACGATTTCCTCTTCGCGTCGGGGCCGCGCACGATCCATGTG
>NZ_JAAKZV010000158.1 GCF_011044975.1 Streptomyces coryli
CCCCCCCCCCCGTGCGAATGACCGACATCCAGCGCTGCGAAGTCCGGCCCGGACGACTCGTCGAGTGGACACTCAGTCCGGCCACCGTCGCGCTGGCGTCGGACTTGCCGGAGGACTCGCGGCCACCGGCGTACATCCAGGAGTCGCACCTGCGGACGGTCAGGTCGGTGCGCGACGACGGCCTGTTCCTGCCGACCTGGCTCGGCACCGCCTTCGACATCCCGGGCCCGGTCCGGTGGCGAGTGACCCGCACGAGGTCAGGCAGTGGTCGCCGGCATTGTCTCGGTGATCTCGTACCGGAGCTCCTCGCCGGCCAGATGAAGTCCGCGCCGTGCAGTGACAGCAACTACGGGGAGGTGCACATCTACGGCCTCGACGTCAGCCACTCATAGGCGGTGTGCGACGTCTGTTCCGGCCGCCGATCCGGGAGTTAGTTTGGTGGTCATGCACCCCTGAGGGGAGGCCGATGCGATGCCGTGGTTCCTCTGGCTGCTCGCCGCCGCGGCGCTCGGTGCCGCGGAATTCTTCACCCTGACGCTGGTCTTCGGACTGCTGGCGGGCGCCGCTCTGGTGGCCGCCGTGGTCTCCGGCATCGGCGTCGGCCTCCTCGGGCAGCTGATCGCCTTCGCGGCGGCAGCGGCCGCCGGCCTGGTCATCGGCCGTCCGCTCGCGCTGCGGCAGATGAACCAGGCGCCCCTCGTCCGCGACGGCAGCGACGCGCTGATCGGCAAGCGGGCCGAGGTGCTGCAGGAGGTCACCGCCACCCGCGGGCTGATCAAGCTCTCCGGCGAGCACTGGTCCGCACGCACCCTCGACGAAAGCCAGGTGATCCCGGTGGGAGCGCTGGTCGACGTCATGGAGATCGAAGGCGCCACGGCCATCGTGTACCCCCGCGAACTCCTGCCCTGAACGGCTGAACCCGTACCGATGGAGGAAGCGTGGATCCGGTTCTCATCCCGATTCTGATCGCGGCGATCGTCGTCATCTTCTTCGTGGCCGCCACGGTACGGATCGTCCCGCAGGCGCGCCGCTACAACATCGAGCGGTTCGGCCGCTATCGCCGCACCCTGCAGCCAGGACTGAACTTCGTGCTGCCGGTGGCGGACCGCATCAATACCAAACTCGACGTGCGCGAGCAGGTGTACTCCTCCGACCCCAAGCCGGTGATCACCGAGGACAACCTCGTGGTGAACATCGACACCGTGCTCTACTACCAGGTCACCGACCCGCGGGCGGCGGCCTACGAGGTCGCCGACTACCTGCAGGCGATCGACCAGCTCACCGTGACCACGCTGCGCAATGTCATCGGCAGCATGGATCTGGAGGGCACCCTCACCTCCCGCGAGGAGATCAACGCCCGGCTGCGCACCGTCCTCGACGAGGCCACCGGCAAGTGGGGCATCCGCGTCAACCGCGTCGAGATCAAGGCCATCGACCCGCCGCACACCATCAAAGAGGCGATGGAGAAGCAGATGCGCGCCGAGCGCGACAAGCGCGCGACCATCCTGCGTGCCGAGGGCGAGCGGCAGGCCAAGATCCTCACCGCGGAGGGCACGAAGCAGAAGGACATCCTGGAGGCCCAGGGCACCCAGCAGGCCATGATCCTGCGGGCGGACGGCGAGGCCAAGGCGGTGGAGCGGGTCTTCCAGGCCGTCCATCGCAACAACGCCGACCCGAAGGTGCTGGCCTACAAGTACCTCGAAACGCTGCCGCACTTGGCGAGCAGCGACAACAACACCTTCTGGGTGATCCCCGGCGAGCTGACCGAGGCGGTCCGCACCGTCACCACCGCATTCGGCGACCAGTCAAAGATGGGGCTCCCCAGCCAAGCGCAAACGGAGGCAGAGAAGCCCGACAACGCGGAGACCCCGCAGCTCGAGGCCGCCTCGCCGCTCACGCTCGACGCCGCCGCGGCCGCCATCGAGGCCGCCAAGCAGGCCGACGCCGTGGTGAGCGACGCCAAGGCGGAGGCCGAGGCCGCGAGTTCGACTCAAGTGCCGGACCCGGACGAGAAGCCGGACGACTGAGCGCACCTGGCCCGTACACCTCACCTGGCCCCTACGCCTCTGCTACACCTCCGCTTCGGGCCAGCCGAGGAGGCGGGCGCCCATGGCCGCGGTCTCCAGGGTGTAGCGGTGCAGGCCGTCGGAGAGGTCGTAGCCGGTGAGGGTCTTGATGCGGGCCAGGCGGTACGTCAGGGTGCGGACGCTGATGTTCAGGCGGCGGGCGGCTTCGGCGTTGACGTAGCCCGCCGCGGCGCAGGCGTGCAGGGTGTCCAAGAGCGGTTCGGCGCCGCCGCGGGTGTCGGACAGCGGGCCGAGGACGGTCCGTACGAGATCCGCCATCGCCGCGCGGTCGCGCAGCAGGACCGGGAAGACCAGCAGGTCGGCGGCGTTGAGGCGGCGGGCGGGCACGTCCAGGCCTTCGGCGATGTCGAGGGCGCCGAGGGCTTCCTCGTAGCTGCGCACCACCCCGCCGGGACCGCTGTGCTCGCGGCCCAGGGCGATCCGGCGGGCGCCGGTGTGGCCGGGGCCGGGGCGCTCGGCGAGGGCGGCGAAGGCGTCGAGGACCGGCTGTTCGTCGGCCGGGGCGACGCAGACGAGGCGGCCGTCCTTGGTGGTCAGCAGCACGTCGCGCTCGCCGAAGCGGGCGAGGAGTTCGCGTTCGATCCGCCGCACCAGCGGGTGCACGTCGTCGTAGCCGCCGCCGTCGGCGTCCGGGCCGCCGCAGGCCACCGCCACCGCGTGCGCGCGGGCCAGGCGCAGGCCGAAGCGCTCGGCGCGCTCGGCCAGCCGGCCGAGGTCGCTGCGCCCGTAGAGCAGGTCGTCGATGAACTCGCGCCGCTCCGCCTCCGCCTGCCGCACGGCCAGCCGCTGTGCCCGCTCGTGCCCCTCGCCGAGCGCGGCCACCGCGGCTTCCAGCGCGGCCAGCACCGCGTCGCCGGTACGGGCCCGCTCCACCGCCCCCGCGGCCTTCGCCACGCCGGGCAGCTCGCTCCACAGCCGCCGGGTCTCGGCGACGTACAGGCCGATCAGCTCACGCAGCCCGTGCCCGGATTCGCCCGCCTTCTCCCCCAGGTCGCGCAGCGCCTCGAGCTCCTCGCGGCGGGGCAGCCGGCCGGTCGCCGAGACCTCGGCCAGCAGCTGCGGATACTCCGCGACGAACTGCGCCGGTATCTCCGCGCCGAATGCCTTCGCCATGCCCCCGAACCCCCTGGTTTCCGGAATCACCCCAACCAGGAGGGCCGCAGGCTGCCGGGTCCCGGAAAGGTGGCGACAGCGTAGCTCAGGGGGCGGTGCCCGCGGCCAGCCGCGAGAGCCTGCGCCGGCGGCGCACCGGCCCGCCGTCAGCGCGGCCGCCGGCCCGACTACCCCCGTAAGCCAGGCGGGCGGCCCGCCGATCCCCCGCGGCGTCGATACCGACGCCGGCGCCGTGGTGCGCCGCTGACCAGATAATGGCAGGCAGGACACGGTGCGTTCATTTCCTGAACCCGGCAGTCTTTACGCATTCCTGATGTCCTGCTGACGGCGGTATGACGGCACGCCATCGTGGCCAGGTAGGTCACAGTTGGGGTGTCGGGGTGGATCTTTACGGGGCCCTGCCGGGATGCTGGCGCGGTCGTAACACCACTTCCGGGACGAGGGAGAGCCGCACCGTGCCGTCACGTCTGCGCAGCACGTGGCACGCGCTGCTGACCGCGCACCCGGCCCGGCTCGTCGCCATCGCCTTCGGCTTCGTCATCCTGCTCGGCACGCTGCTGCTGTCGCTGCCCATCGCGGCGGAGGACCGGTCGGCGACCGGACTGATCCCGGCGCTGTTCACCTCGACCTCCGCGGTGTGCGTGACCGGCCTGGCCGTGGTGGACACCGGCACCCACTGGAGCACCTTCGGCGAGGGCGTGATCCTGGCGCTCATCCAGGTCGGCGGCTTCGGGATCATGACGCTGGCGTCGCTGCTGGCGCTGCTGGTCTCCGGCAAGCTGCGGCTGCGGATGCAGCTGACCGCGCAGGCCGAGACGAAGTCGCTGGGGCTCGGGGACGTGCGCCGGGTGCTGCTCGGCGTCGCCGGGACCACCCTCATCGTGGAGCTCTCGGTGGCGGCGCTGCTCGCGCTGCGGTTCCGCTTCGGCTACGACCATGCCGTCGGCCAGTCCGCTTACTCCGGCTTCTTCCACGCCGTATCGGCCTTCAACAACGCCGGGTTCGGCCTGCACTTCGACAGCCTCACCGGCTACTCCTCCGACCCCTGGGTGATGCTGCCCATCGCCGCCGCCGTCATCTTCGGCGGCCTGGGCTTCCCCGTACTCCTGGAGGTGCTGCGCCACCGCCACCGCCGCCGCACCACGGGCCGCCGCAAGTGGTCGCTGCACACCAGGCTGACGCTCCTGGTCACGGTGCTGCTGCTGGCCGCGGGATCGGTGCTGACCTGTGCGCTGGAGTGGACCAACGGCGACACCCTCGGCCCGATGCACACCGGGGAGAAGCTGCTGAACGGCTTCTTCCACTCGGTGATGACCCGCACCGCCGGCTTCAACGCGATCGACGTCGGCGCGCTGCAGCCGGCCACCCTGCTGGTGACCTGCGTGCTGATGTTCATCGGCGGCGGCAGCGCCGGCACCGCGGGCGGCATCAAGGTCACCACCTTCGCCGTCCTCGGCGTCGCCATCCTGGCGGAGGTGCGCGGCGAGCCCGCCGCCCAGACCATGGGGCGGCGGATAGCTCCCGCGGTGCTGCGCCAGGCGCTCACGGTGGCGCTGCTCGGCGTCGGCCTGGTGATCGCGGCCACGATCGTGCTGCTGACGCTGACCGACGAGCCCTTCGAGGCGGTGCTGTTCGAGACCGTCTCGGCCTTCGGTACGGTCGGCCTGTCCACCGGCATCACCGCGGACATCCCGGCGTTCGGCCAGGTCGTCCTGATCCTGTTGATGTTCATCGGCCGGCTCGGCCCGGTCACCCTGGTGTCGGCGCTCGCGCTGCGCGAGCGGACCCGCCGCTACGAGCTTCCCGAAGAGCGACCCGTCATTGGATGAGGCATGAACACCTATCTGCACCAACTGCGCCGGCGCCGCCGCAAGCAGCTCGCCACCGGCGTCCGCCAGACCGGCGACGACCGGATCGCCGTCATCGGCCTGGGCCGCTTCGGCGGCTCGCTCGCGCTGGAGCTGATGCGCCGCGACTGGGACGTGCTCGGCATCGACACCGACCCCCGGCTGATCCAGAAGTACAGCGACCACCTCACCCACGCCGTGGTCGCCGACTGCACCGACCCGCAGGCCCTGGAGCAGTTGGGCGTGCCCGACTTCACGCACGTCGTGGTCGGCATCGGCACCGACATCCAGGCGTCGATCCTGGTCGCCTCCAACCTCCTCGAGGTGGAGGTGCCCAACATCTGGGCCAAGGCGATCAGCCGTCAGCACGGCCAGATCCTGGAGCGGCTCGGCGCCCACCATGTGATCCTGCCGGAGCACGAGATGGGCGAGCGCGTCGCCCACCTGGTCACCGGCCGGATGCTCGACTTCATCGAGTTCGACGACGACTACGCCCTGGTCAAAACCGTCGCCCCGGAATCCGCCACCGGCATCCCCCTCGGCGAGAGCCGGGTCCGCAGCCACCACGGCATCACGGTGGTCGGCATCAAGCGCCCCGGCCAGGACTTCACGTACGCCACCGCGGAAACCGTCATAGAGAAGGGCGACGTCATCATCGTCACCGGCCGCACCCACGACGTGGAGGCCTTCGCGGAGCTGACCTGAGCGTCAGGCCAGGGCGAAATAGCGCAGCCAGATGTACAGGGCCGAGATGGCGACGGTGACCGCGGTGACGATCAGGCCGTAGCGGGTGAACTGCCAGAAGGTGATGGGCTGGCGGTTGCGTTCGGCGATGCCGAGGACGACGACGTTGGCGGAGGCGCCGATCGCGGTGGCGTTGCCGCCCAGGTCGGCGCCGAGCGCGAGGGCCCACCACATGACGTGGTCGCTGCCGCCGCCGATGTTCTCGACCAGGTCGGCGGTGATCGGCGCCATCGTCGCCACGTACGGGATGTTGTCGACGATCCCCGACAGTACGGCGGAGGCGCCCAGCAGCAGCATCGAGCCGCCGAGTTCGTTGTCGCCGATGGCGTTCGCGAGGCTCTTGGAGATCTCGCCGATGACGCCGGTCTCGATCAGCCCGCCGATCATGATGAACAGGCCGGCGAAGAAGGCGAGGGTCGGCCACTCGACCTCCTTCAGCACATCGCCCGTCTCCGCCGTGGAGATGGCGACCAGCAGCCCCGCGCCCAGCAACGCGACCACCGACGGCTCGTAATGCAGCACCGGGTGCAGCACGAACCCGGCCACCACCAGGGCGAGCACGATCAGCCCCTGGGTCATCAGTCGCGGGTCGCGGATCGCCTCGCGCTCCTCCAGGGCCATGATCTCCTCGGCCCGGCCCTCGTCGTAGACGAAGGTCTTGCGGAACATCACCCGGCACAGCGCGATCAACACCACAATCAACAGCGCGCACAGCGGCGCGAGATGGACGAGGAAGGCATTGAAGGACAGGCCTGCCCGGCTGGCGATGATGATGTTCGGCGGGTCGCCGACCAGGGTCGCGGTGCCGCCGATATTGGACGCCAGTACCTCGGCGATCAGGAACGGGGCGGCGGGCAGGCCGAGGCGCTCGCACACCAGCAGCGTGACCGGGGCGATCAGCAGCACGGTGGTGACGTTGTCGAGCAGCGCGGAGGCGCAGGCGGTGATGACGATCAGCATCACCATCACCCGGAACGGCTGCGCCCGGGCCCGCTTGACCGCCCAGATCGCCAGGTACTCGAACATGCCGGTCTGCTTCAGCACCCCGACGATCATCATCATGCCCAGCAGCAGGAAGATGACGTTCCAGTCGATGCCGGCGTGCTCGGAGTAGAACGCCGACTTGTCGTCCGTGGCCCCGATCGCGAGCATCAGCGCGGCGCCGCCGAGGGCGGCCGCCACCCGGTGGATCTTCTCGCTGATGATCAGGGTGTAGGTGCCGACGAAGACGGCCAGGGCCGCCCAGGAATGCCAGTCGTTCATTTCACTCCGAGCAGTCGGTTCAGCAGGTGGGAGGCGGTGATGACGCCGAGCAGCCGCGGCACGCCGCCGTCCCGGTCGACGACCGCGACGAGCGGGCTGCGCGCCGATGCCATCAGCGCGGCCACCTCCACCGCGGTGTCGTCGGGCGCGGCGACCGGCGGCGGCCCGGCCTTCGGCGGCAGGCACTCGCCGACCGTGCGGCCGGCGAGTGCCTGGCAGAGCCGGTCGGCGTGCGCCTCGTCGATCACCGCGGCCAGGGTGGGATCCTCCAGTACGTAGCCGGGCACCAGCGCCCGTACCAGCTGCGAGGCGGGCAGGATCGCGGCCGGCTCGCCGTCGTCTTCGGTCACCAGCAGCCCTGGCAGCTTCTGCTCGGCCATCAACCGGGCCGCGCCGAGGGCCTCGTCATCGGTGCGTACGGTCGGATAGTCCTGGGCCATTTCACGTGCGCGCACGGCTGGCTCCCTTCTGGTCGGGTACGCCGGCGGCGCCGGCCTTCTCGCCCCCACTGTCCTCGTCACTGGACGAGGCGAACTCCTCGACATGGAAGAGCCGCGCCACCGGGACGTCGGTGGACGAGTGCGCCACGATCGAGAAGGCGATGCACACGGCGATCAGCGTGTACGCATCCTCCGCCTGCGGAATCCCGGACTGCAGCACCAGCAGCCCGTACACCACCGAAGCGAACCCTTTCGGCCCGAACCAGGCTGCCGCAAGCTTCTCCCGCCGCTCGAAGCGCGTGCCCAGCAGCGAGATCAGCAGCGAGGCGGGCCGGATCAGCACGATCGCCAGCACGACGGCCACGTAGCCGCCGATGGACAGGTCACCGAAGAGCTGCGGCGTCAGCAGCGCCCCGAAGACCAGCAGTGCCGCGAACTTCGCCAGCTCCGCGAGGGACTCGCCCAGCGGCCCGAAGGCGCGGCAGGACTCGGCCGATACGGAGGACAGCACCGCGCCCGCGGAGAACGCCGCGAGGTAGGGGTTGGCGTGCGTCAGGTGGCAGGCCCCGTACAGGACGACGCCCGTGGCCAGCGGCAGCAGCGGCTGCAGCTTCGCCTCCGCGCCGAGCAGCGGCAGCCGCACCAGCCAGGCGACCACGAGCGGCAGCACGATGCCGAGGACGAGTCCGAGGACCAGCTCCAGCACGATCTTCGACACCGACGGCTCCGCGTGCCCGGCCGCCGGGCCGGCGGCCGCGATCAGCAGCAGCACCACCGGTAGGGCGAGGCCGTCGTTGATCCCGCTCTCCACGTTCAGGAGTTGGCGTAGCCGGGCCGGGACTTCCTTGCGCCCGACGAGCGCAGAGGCGAACACCGGGTCGGTCGGCGCCAGCACCGCCCCCACCAGGAACGACGTCGTCCAGTCGAGCCCGACCAGGTAGTGCGTCAGCAGCGCCACCCCGATGAACGACAGCGGCATGCCGAGCCCCAGCGCCCGTGCCGGGACCCGCCAGGCCTTCTTCAGCTCGCCGAAGGAGACGTGCATGCCGTCGGTGAAGAGCACCGCGAACAGCGCCAGATCGGCCGTCACGCGCACCACGTCGCTGTCCGGCGTGATGTGGATCAGCCCGAGGAAGCCGTCACTGACGAGGGCTCCGCCCACCAGGAAGAGGAAGGAGGTGGAGAGCACCGTACGAGCGGCCAGTCCGGACAGCAGCACCGCCACGAGCAGTGCCACCCCGAAGACAAATACCAGGACCACCGTGAACGCCCCCGATCGGAACTGAAGGGATCTATCCCCTGTTCGCCGACCAGGCTTCCCGGCACACCGTGCGGGACCTTACCCCATCCTGATGCGCCCTTGACAGATCGTTAACGCGCATCGGGGTGTCGGGGTGGTTGCCGGAACCCGGCAAGCGTCAGGCTCTGGTCCGCCGGCCCGCGGAGCGGGCACACTCACCGGGACGACTGCCGGTATCCAGCCGGTCGTTCACGCACGAGGGGCGGGCGCGCATGACGGCAGGGACCATCATCGGCTTGATCATCGCTGGCTGCCTCGTCGGCTATCTGCTGCTCGCGCGCAAGTACCCGGACCGGTTCTGATCCCGCTGTTCGACCAGACAGGTTGTTCATCGTTCACCAATGCAGCGCGAGGGCGTGTGGCGTCGTACGGGGCGGCGATCGCCTTGGTACTCGTACCAGACATGAACAGACACATGTGGCTGGCCCTCGCCGGGTCGGTGGCCCTGATGTCCGGCTCCCCCGCGATGGCCGACACCCCGGATGCGGAGCACAACCAGGTGTGCGGCGCGAACGGCACGATCACCGTCGGTGCGGACACCTACACCATCGACTGCGAGGCGCAGAACAACCAGGACGGCCGCTTCGAGCAGACCACGGAGCAGCCCGCGGTCCCGGTCGGCTTCGACACCGTGGAGAACGTGGTCGGGCTGAGCGACACCGCCGGCACCACGTCGGTGTGGCGGGCCACCGACGACCGGGAGGTGGAGGCCTCGGCCACCTCGCACATCGGGTTCGCGAGCGTGCTCTCCGACCTGGTCACCGCGCAGACCGTGGACGGCGCGCTGGCCTGCGCGTACGGCCAGTCCGCCGACCACGTGAAGTGCCACAACTCCACCCGGATCGACTATCTCCGGGTCGCCGGCGAACTCGTGCCGCTGCCCGAGGCGCCGATCCCGCACAACTGGCAGACCAAGTTCAGCGGCGAAGCGCCCGTAAAGGTCGAGGGCGGGACCGTGAACGTGCCCGTGGAGGGGACGATCACCGCCAACGGCATCGGCGTGGTCCGCCCCGCGGACGGCGCACCGTATGTGCGCGGCAGCAGCCTCCGGGTGCAGCTGAAGAGCGCCGGGGGCGAGACGCCGGAGGTGTCCGCGGACATCCGCATCGGCGAGCGGCGGCAGGGCTTCGACGGCGCCGAGTCGTACGAGATCGCGCCCGACATGCAGATCTTCGTGAAGACCCTGACCGGCAAGACCATCACCCTCGAGGTCGAGCCGAGCGACTCGATCGAGAGCGTCAAGTCGAAGATCCAGGACAAGGAAGGCATCCCGCCGGACCAGCAGCGCCTGATCTTCGCGGGCAAGCAACTGGAGGACGGCCGCACCCTGGCCGACTACAACATCCAGAAGGAAAGCACGCTGCATCTGGTACTGCGCCTCTGACGACGGCCCGCCGCCATGCGGCCTGAATAGCACCGGCGGTCGCCGCCTGCAGAGCCCGGTCGCGACCGCCGGAGGCCGCCGCCCCCGCGTGAACAATTGAGAAGTAATCTCTATCGTTCATGGCCGCCCACTGGGAGCATGGAGCATCGTTACGCGTGATCCCTCCGGCGGCTACGTGCCCCGTAATCTGCCGCCGCTCGAGTTCGAGAAGGGCTGCGGCGGAAGATGTGAATCTTGCAGATGGCTTCTGGGACGGCAGTGGCTCCGCGCTGCTGGGTTCAATGCTGTCTGGCACGCTCGCCGTCGGCACGTTCTACGGAACGAGATGGCACGAGCGGAAATCCGCACGTGAACAGTTGGCGTTCGGAGCTGCTGAGGACCTTGCCGCCGGGCTGCTCGAACTCCACGCCGCGTTCAATCCGCAACCGTGGCGGCAGCCTCGCGGTGACTGGCGAACGTTATGGCAGGCAGCGGACACATTCGGGGATATGTGCATCGTGCGGTTTTCAGCGCTTTCTGAGCCCAAACTCCGCATGACTGTCGCTGATACCTACAACTTGGTGTTCGAAGCCCTCGGGGTCATGCGAAAGCAGGATTCCTCGGATCCGGGGGATACAGCTGGCGTCGACACCGACGCGATGGTTCGCGAGATGCTCGACTACATCGAAACCGTGGTTGGGACACTCATCAACTGGCGCAGCGGATCAGTTGCTACCAGGCCGGACGTTCCCAACGCGAGTTGGCGGGGGCTCACTGACGAGCCCTTGCCGCGCTTCAGGCATGAAGGTTAGGCGAACTTGCCCTGGCTGTTGACCGGTTCAGCCGCGCGTCCACATGCAAAAGTGGCCCGCGCCTCGGTGGCGGGGCCTGGGCTGCTGGGGCGTTGTGTTCGGCGGGGTTTTTGTCCGGCGGATGCGGCTGCGTGGGTTGGCGCGGTGGCGCATCCGCCGGGGGTGGTTCCGGTCCGGTCGGGATCGGTTCCTGGGTGCGGGAGGTGGTGGGCTGTGGCCCAGGCGTCTCCGCGGGGGTGGGGCATGTTCGGCCCCTGGGCGTTGTGTCTCGTGGGGTTCTTGTCCGGCGGATGCGCCTGCGTGGGTTGGCGCGGTGGCGCATCCGCCGGGGGCGGTTCCGGTCCGGTCGGGG
The DNA here is from genome assembly GCF_011044975.1 of Streptomyces coryli. Taxonomy (GTDB): domain Bacteria; phylum Actinomycetota; class Actinomycetes; order Streptomycetales; family Streptomycetaceae; genus Streptomyces; species Streptomyces coryli. The sequence continues at coordinate 11,322 of NZ_JAAKZV010000158.1, forward strand.
CCGGTTCCTGGGTGCGGGAGCTTGTGGGCTGTGCTGGTGGGCGTTGCCCGGTTGCTTCCGCGGTCGTGGGGCATGTTCTGCCGGGTCGTTCTAGTTGGAGGGGTCTTGTCCGGCGGATGCGGCTGCGCGGGTTGGCGCGGTGGCGCATCCGCCGGGGGCGGTTCCGGTCCGGTCGGGATCGGTTCCTGGGTGCGGGAGGTGGTGGGCTGTGGCCCGGTCGTCTCCGCGGTTGTGGGGCATGTTCGGCCCCTTTTGGTCGTCTGCTGGCTGCCGGGTGGGGGCGGATCAGCCGCGGGTAGGCGGATCTCGCGCTTGCCGGCGCCCGCTCGTCGTCGTGCCCAGCCCGGTCATCGCGCGGCTCCCCAGGGGTGATCCGTCCGCGACCCGGCACCCGCCCAGGACGGGTGGCCCCGGGCCCGGCCGCCTGTCATCAGCTGTGCGCTGTCCTCGACGGACGGCAGGACCGTACGGGCATTCAGCACGGCCACCGCGGAGTGATAGCCCTCTGCCAGCGCGACATCGGCCATCGCGGGTACCGGGCGGCCGTCACCGTACGACGGGTGCCAGCCGAGAAGAGCCGCCGGCGCGTCCGGTGCCGAGAGGGTGAAGTCGGTCATCGGGGTGTTGAGGCCCTCGCCCGTGGCCTTGAGGACGGCCTCCTTGCGTGCCCAGTACGTCAGGCACGCCCGCTCCCGGTCCTGAAGCGGCAGCCGTTCCACCGACGCCCGCTCGGCGGCGGTGAGTACCAGCGCGAACTCCTCGGCGATCCCGGCGCCGGCCCGCGGCACGTACTGCTCTACGTCCAGGCCCACCGGCCGGCCCTCGGCGAGCGCCACCGCCACAACATCGCCCGAGTGCGTGATGGACAGCTCCCAGCCCTCGGCCGCCCCCAGAACCTGCGGCTTGCCGTGCGGGCCGCCGCAGCCGGGGCACTTGGCGTAGAGCCGGATGTCCTCCGGCCGGGCGCCGCACATGTGCGCCAGCGCCGTCTTGGCCAGCACCCGGCCGGTGACGTAGCGGGACAGGTCCACCTCGCGGGTGAAGCTCTCGCAGCGCCCGCGTTCCCGGCCGTCCAGAAGGCCGAAGTAGGCCGTGGGGTCGGACAGCGGGGCCAGGGCCCAGATGCGGCACTCGGCCTGGTCCGTAGCGGCGTGGGGCGTCTCGGCGTCCTTGCTCGCTGCGGGCGCCGCGAGGGCCGTGGGAGTCGGCGTCATGGCGTTTTCACCTCCGTGTGCGGCAGTCCGTCTGCCGTACTTAGAGTTTTCGCTCTGCAAGGGGTCCCGCAGGAGCCGGGAATCCTCCTTTCCCGGGGTGGAAAACCCTCCCGCTGACGGGCATTGCCGCCGCGCCTGGCGGATCGAAGCCGATTGATATCCAGCGCAAAGGACCTGATTCATGGTTCAGTTCAGCTCCGCTCGCCTGCGCCGGTGCCGGTGCCCGCCCGGCGGACCACGATGTCGCCCACGATGGCGTGGGCCTTCACGGCGACGACCGCGCCGGGCCCGGCGGCCGCGGGGGCAGCGCCGGCGCCCAGGGCATCTCCGGCCAGCAGATCGAGCGAGCGGTACACCGTCCCGACCTGGGAATCCACATCGAGCCGCGCCCCGACCCCGGCCGCAAGGCCGATCTCCAGCCGGCCGGACGCGGTCTCCAACTCCAGTGGCCCGCAGGCCGCTTCGTCGATGAGGATGTTCCCCTGCGCGGCCCTGGCTTCCACAGCCGAATACGCCCGGCCGATCGCCAGATCGCCGCTGTCCGCGTACACATACACGTCGCCGCCCGCCTCACCGATGACGGTGCTGCCCCGGGTCCGGCTGAGGTGCACCGTCCCCTCGGCGTGCAGGATCGTCACGTCGCCGCACTCGGCGTGCGCGGTGAGGGTGCCGGACACATGTCCTACGGAAGCGTTCCCCAGCACCTGCGACAGGCGCAGGGAACCGGCCTGATGCACCTGGATATGACCGCAGTCGGTGGTCAGCCGGCATTCGCCCAGCCGGCTCTCGGTGATCAAGTCCGCAGCCAGGGCGTCCGCCTGGACATGGGAGCCGGCCGGCAGCCTGATCTCCAGGGACACCGCCCCGGTCCCGCCGGTGTGGCCGCTCGCTCTCGGCGCGGACACCACCAGCTTCCCGTCCTCGTACGTGACCTGGGCGAGCCGGACCGTCGCCGCGTCGCACGGGTCGTGGCGGTCAACGGGACGCAACTCGACGACGGTGCGCGCCACTTCGCCCGCGATCAGGCGGAGCTGCCCGGCGTCGAGACGGATGTCGGCGTGGATGGGCTCGGGGGTGTCGAAGGCGTATACGGGCATGGCGAACTCTCAGGGGAGGCCGGGCGGCGCGAGGCGTGCAGGACAGGTCCGGGGCGGGCAGCAAGCGGCCGCCAGACCGCCAGATGCGGTCTGGCGGCCGGTCCGCCCGCCCGGTCCGTATGCCGGAAAGCTCCCGGCGCACGAGTTCCGGACCTTCTCCATCGGGGCCTCCCTCCTGGTGTTCCGTTCACGTTGTCCTGTGCTGTGCTGTGCACACGACGTTAGGAGGGAGGCTTATCAATTGGACATCAGCTGGTTATTGGGGCGGTTACGGGAGCCGGCTCATCAGCTCTGCGGTGGCGCGGTGCCGGGTGCATTCGCGGCCGCTGAATGACGCCTTGACCCGGTCGCGGATCTCCGGCGCCTGCTCCTGGCTGAGCTTGAACATGCCTTCCGCCCCGGTCACGGTGAAGCGAAAAGCCCCGACCGCCGGCAGGATCTTCCGGAAGTAGGGCAGCGACTCGGTCATGTCCCAGTCGGCGCCGAATTCCTTCTCGAAGCAGCGCACGGTCGCGCGGACCACGTCGAGCGTCTCCTCCTCCGTGTCGATCTTCTCGAGCGTGCCGCGCACATGCACCGAGGTGAAGTCCCAGGTGGGAGCGGCCGGCGTGGTCCCGTACACCGTCGGCGACACATAGGCGTGCGGCCCGGTGAAGGTCAGCAGGCTGATGTCCGTCTCGCTGAGCGCCTTCCAGTGCGGGTTGGCGCGGTTCATGTGGCCGAGCAGCGTGGCGCCGTCGAGACCGTGCGGCCAGGCGCCGCCGGTCTGCGGGGCGGCGATGACAGGCAGGTGGGTGGCGTACGGACCGGTGTCCGCACTGCCGTTGGACACCATCAGTGCCAACGGGTTACCCCGGACCAGATCGGCCATCCAGGTGCCGTCCGGCTCCCGGTAAGGCGAGGGAACGAACATGTGACAACGGCCCCTTTCACATTCTGCGGAAGCAATGGCGTTAATCGGTGCCCACAATTTAGCCGCCGCATTTTTTGGTCCGCTATCGATCCGCTTTCGCGGTGCCGCCGAAAAGGATCCGATAACGAAAGGGAAATGCCGCTCCATAGCTTCGATGGCAGGGCGGTTCCACCCGGGCCGCCGGTCAGTGGTCGTCATCCGAGCGACGGCAGGAGAGTCGATGTACCAGGTGAAATCCGAGGTCGGTGCGCTGAAGCAGGTCATCCTGCACGAGCCGGGGCTGGACCTCGAGCGGCTGACTCCCGGCAACAAGGACGAGCTGCTGTTCGACGACGTCGTCTGGGTCACCCGCGCCCAGCAGGAGCACCGCGCCTTCCAGCAACTCCTGCGCGACCGCGGCGTAACGGTCCACCTGCTGCAGGACCTGCTGGCCGAGGCCGTCAAGCACGAGGAGGCCGTCGCGTTCGTCCTCGACCGGGTGCTGGACGACCGCCAGCCCCAGCTGGGCGCCGCCCTGGCGCAGGAGACCCGCAAGCTGCTGACCGGGATGGGGCCGTCCGAGCTCGCGGCGCACCTGCTCGGCGGCCTGAGCAAGAGCGAGGTCCTGGAAGCCCTGGGCGAGAAGCCGGGGACCGGCTCGCTGGGCCTGCGGCTGCTGGCCGACGAGGAGTTCGTCCTGGCGCCCCTGCCCAACGCGCTGTTCACCCGCGACACCAGCTGCTGGATCTACGACGGCCTGTCGATCAACCCGATGATGAAGGCCGCGCGCACCCGCGAGACCGTCAACTACGAGACGATCTACAACTTCCACCCCATGTTCACGGAGGAGCGCTTCCACCGCTGGATCGACGGCGAGGCCATGGCGCCGGCCGCCATCGAGGGCGGCGATGTGGCCGTACTCGGAGCCGGCACGGTGCTGATCGGCCTCGGCGAGCGCACCACCCCCGCCGGTGTCGAGAATCTCGTACGGAGCCTGTTCGCGGCCGGCTCCGCGCAGCGCGCCATCGTCGTCGAACTGCCCAAGGCCCGGGCCCTGATGCATCTGGACACCGTGCTGACCATGGTCGACAGAGATGCCTTCACCCTGTTCTCGGCCCTGGACCCCGCCGCGCTGCGCAGCTGGACGCTGACCCCGGGCACCGGCCAGGACCTGCACATCACCGAGAACGCGGACCTCTTCACGCAGATCGCGGCGGCGCTCGAGCTGGACGCCGTCCGTGTCCTGCAGACCCGGCAGGACCACTACAGCGCCCGGCGCGAGCAGTGGAACGACGGCTGCAACCTGCTGGCCGTCGCCCCCGGAACGGTCATCGCCTACGAGATCAACGAGAGCAGCAACCGGATGCTCGAGGACCACGGCATCGAGGTGCTGCCCATCCGGGGCGACCAGCTCGGCCGGGGCCGCGGCGGCCCGCGCTGCATGAGCTGCCCCATCGAACGGGACGCCGCCTGACGCCTGGCGCCCCATCCGCCGCCACACCCGACAACCTAAGGAGACACCGCCGTGTCCACCAGGCCGGCCCGACGACGGGCCACTGCCCGGCACTATCTGATGTGCCGTCCGACGTACTTCGACGTCAGCTATGCGATCAACCCGTGGATGTCCCCCGGGAAACCCACCGACCCGGCCCTGGCGATCAGACAGTGGGAACAGCTGCGGAGCCTGTACCAGTGGTACGGCCACACCGTCGACCTGATCGAGCCCGCACCGGGCCTGCCGGACATGGTCTTCTCCGCGAACGGTGCCACGGTCGTCGACGACCGCGTGCTCGTCGCCCGGTTCCGGCACGAGCAGCGCGGCCAGGAGGCCGACCACTACCGGCGGTGGTTCACCGACCACGGCTACCCCGAGGTCCACAGCGCCGAGTACTTCAACGAGGCCGAGGGCGACTGCGCCGTGGTCGGCGACACCGTGCTGGCCGCCACCGGCTTCCGTACCGACTTCCGTGCCCACGCCGAACTGGCGCGGGTGCTGGGCCGGCAGGTGCACTCGCTGTCCCTGATCGACCCGCGGTTCTACCACCTGGACACCGCGCTCACCGCACTGTCCGACACCGAGGTCATGTACTACCCGGGGGCGTTCTCCGAGGACAGCGTCGCCAAGCTGCGCACCCTCTACCCCGACGCGATCCTCGCCGACGAGCAGGACGCGCTGGTCTTCGGCCTGAACGCCGTATCCGACGGCCTGCGGGTCTTTCTGCCCAAGGCCGCCGAGGCGCTGGCGAAGCAGCTGCGCGACCGCGGCTTCGAACCCGTCGGCGTCGAGCTGTCCGAGCTGCTGAAAGCCGGCGGCAGCGTGAAGTGCTGCACGCTCGAGATACGTCATCCGGATCGGACCCCGGCCCTCGTCACCGGGTGACGGACATCCCGTCCCGTCACCTCCACAGCCCTGCAAGTGGAGACCAAAAATGAACTCACCTGAGGAAGCCGCCTACGACGTGGTGGGCATCGGCTTCGGCCCGTCCAACCTGGCGCTCGCCATCTCACTGGAGGAGCACCACGCCAACGTCCTGTCCAACCCGGTCACTTCGACGTTCTTCGAGCGGCAGCAGGCGTTCGGCTGGCACCGCGGGATGCTGCTGCCGTCGGCGACGATGCAGATCTCGTTCCTGAAGGACCTGGTCACCTTCCGCAACCCGACCTCGCGGTTCAGCTTCATCGCGTTCCTGCACGCACACGACCGGCTGGCCCACTTCGTCAACCGGAAGGATCTCTTCCCCACCCGCCGGGAGTTCCACCAGTACCTGGAGTGGGCGGCCGCGCAGATGTCGGGCGCGGTCAGCTACGGCTCCTCGGTCACCGGGGTGCGGCTGCCCGCCGGCGTCGACCGGTCGGGCCCCGGCCATCTGCAGCTGGAGGTCCGGGACCACGCCACCGGTGTCACGCGCCAGGTCGGGGCCCGTAACGTGGTGATCTCGACCGGCCTGGAGCCCACGATGCCGGACGGCATCACCCGCAGCGAGAACGTCTGGCACAGCTCGGAATTCCTCACCCGCTTCGACCAGGCCGACCCCGGCGAGCTGCGGAGTGTGGCGGTGGTCGGAGCCGGCCAGAGCGCCGCGGAGATCACCCGCTTCTTCCACGACCGGCTGCCCCACGCGCAGGTGCACGCGATCGTGCCGTCCTACGGCTACAGCATCTCCGACGACACCCCCTTCGCCAACCAGATCTTCGACGCCGAGGCGATCGACGACTACTACTACGGCGGCGAAGCCACCCGCGAGGCGTTCTGGCGCTACCACCGCAACACCAACTACGGCGTGGTGGACGAGGCCGACATCCAGGGGCTCCACCAGATCCAGTACGACGAGCTGGTCACCGGCGACAAGCGGCTGCACCACCACCGGCTGACCCGGGTGCAGGCCGTGGAGCGCCGCGGCCGCCGGGCCCGGGTGCTGCTGAGGTCGCTGCACAACCCCCAGCCGCAGGAACTCGGCGTCGACGCGATCGTCTTCGCCACCGGCTACGCGCCGCTGGACCCCGCCCCCCTGCTGGGTGACCTGGACCGCTACTGCCTGCGCGACGCCTCCGGCCGGCACCGGGTGACCCGCGACTGGCGCCTGGTCACCACGCCCGACCTGCCCTGCGGCATCTATCTGCAGGGCGGCACGGAGCACACCCACGGCCTGACCTCCGCGCTGCTGTCGAACATCGCCGTGCGCAGCGGCGAGATCGCCGACTCCGTCATCCGGCGGCGTCTCGGGCACGAGACGCAAATGGCAACGGCAGCCGCCGAGGTGTGAGCGGCGCCCCGGTGCCGCTCCTTCGTACCAAGTGACACCAAACCCCCGCCGGCCCGCACGGCGGCCCCGGTTGACGGAGCGGGCACCGCTCCGCGAGGCCAGGGCCGCCGTGCGGCCGGCAGACCGAGGAAGTGACCGACGATGCGTATTGCCGTCGCCGAAGGCTCCGCGATATTACGGGCGGGTCTTGCCCAGGTACTCCGCGACCACGGCCACGAGCTGGTTGCCACCGTCCACGACGCCCGGGTGCTGCCGGCCCTGATCTCCACGCACCGCCCCGATGTCCTCATCGCCAACGTCCGGCTGGCACCCAGCTGGAGCGACGAGGGCATCGAGGCCGCCCTCGACGCCCGCCGCCAACGCCCGGGCACGGGGGCGCTGATCTTCTCCCAGTCTCCCGATACGGATCATGTCGCCCGGCTCTTCGCCGGGAACGGCGCCGGGCTCGGCTATCTGCTGCACGACCGCATGATGGACGCCGGTGAACTCACCGACTCCCTCACGCGGGTGGCCACGGGCGGCACCGTCGTCGACCCGCGGGTGGTCGGCACGCTGGCCGCCGCGACCGCGCTGCCGGGACAGTCCGGGCCCGCGTCCGGCATCGACGAGCTCAGCGAGCGCGAGCTGGAGGTGCTGGCGCTGATCGCGCGGGGCCGTACCAACAGCGCGATCGCCAAGGAGCTGTGCATCGCCCGGGGCACGGTGGAAAAGCGGGTCGCCGCCGTCTTCGACAAGCTCGGCATCCCCTGCACCGCGCACGACAACCGCCGGGTCCTGGCCGCGCTGCGCTACCCGGCCACCCGCCC
>NZ_JAAKZV010000159.1 GCF_011044975.1 Streptomyces coryli
CAGCTGCTGGCACCACCCGCACCGGCGCGATGCTCGTTCTCCGCCCAGTACGTGGCGACCTCGTCGGTCAGCGCCATCTCCCTACGGACCGCACCCCCGGGCTCGGCGGCGTCCAGCGCGGCAACGTGGCCCAGCCACCCCCGCGGCGTCACCTTCGCCGACCCGCGCGCGATCATCCGCCACAAGTAGTCGGCCCGTCGCCGCTCCCGAGCCGCGCCCTCGCCGCCGCCCGGCAAGCCGCCCTCGGCCGCCGGAAAGGTGCCGTCCGCCAGCGCCCGCCGCCCCACCGGATGCCCCGCGAGCAGCTGCCGCCCTGCCGTGCCGAGCCAGGCGAGCTCCGCCTTGTGCCGTACGCCCGCGAGCGCCCGCAGCTCCCCCACCGCCTCGCCGAGCTTCCCGGTCTCGGCCAGCCCGGCGACCGCTCCCCCACCGGCAGCCCCGCCGCACCGGCGGGCGAGCTCGGTCAGCCGGGCGTGCTCCGCCGCGCCCGGCACGTATCCGCGGTGCAGCCGCCGCCGTTGATCCAGCGCCCACCGCCGCTCCGCCACCGAAAGCCCCGGGTGCGGTATCAGCTCCCGGCCGATCACCTCCGCCGCCCGGCCCGCGGACCGGGCGAACTCCCGCTCCACGTCATCGAGTTCCCGGAGCAGCTGAAAGAGGTACGGCGAGCCGGCAGCACACCACAGCCGCACCGGAAAGCCCGCCGTACGCAACAGGACCGCGCTCGTCCGCGTCACCGCTCGGCCCACCGCGGGCGGGCGGTGAGCGCCGACGTGATCAGCGCCTGCCGTACGGCGGAGAGCCCGGCCCGGTTCCAGTGGAAGACGATCACGAACGCGGCCGCCTCCCGCGGCCCGACCGCCGGCCGGCCGGCGGTGAAGTACTCCTCCCGCCAGCGGGCGGCGGTCGCCGTCACCTCCTGGCCGTACTCCTCCGCGAGGCGGAGCGCCTGCGGGCTCAGCACCGCGGCCGGCTGCCGCGGGTCGGCCCAGGCCGCCCGCAGCGCGGCCGCCGCCGGCGCGGCTGCGGGCGGCTGTCCGTCACCGGCGAAGCCGCGCCCCGCCTGCCGCCGCAGCCGGTCCCAGACGTCGAGGTCCTCCCACCCGACGATCCCGAGCGCGTCGAGCAGCCCGCGGATCATCCGCAGCGACATGGCCCAGACCGGCCCGGGGTCCGCCTCCGTATGAAATCCGAGCCAGGCCAGCGAGTCGGCGGTGAACACCCGGTGCACATGGGCCATCGAGACCGGCCCGCCGAACAGAAACTCCTCCGGCTCGTACGCTCCCGGGGACCACGCCGCCACCAGCCCGTCCCGCCGCCACTCGTCCAGCGCCGTTCGCACCCGCTCGTCCACGGCGTCGGCCCGGCCTTCCGCGCACCGGAAGCGCACCCGCAGACCCGGCGGCTTGCGTACGAAGAAGAAGTCCGCCACGTCGCCCGCGACGAGCGAGTCCGCCGCGAGGGTACGGAGCTCGGCGAGGACGCGGCGCAGCATGCCGGCGTCGCGGGGCTCCAGCGCGAAGTGCAGCCATTCCGAGGGGGGCCGCTGCGCGGAACCGCACGCCGCCGGCAGCTCCTCGTCACGGTGGTGAATCACGATGGCCTGCCTCCTCTGTGGCGCAAATCGCACCTATCCGCTGCCGTCCGCCCGCCGAATGTCCGGTGGCGGAAGCACGCCACGGATGCTGGCAAAGGGCTCCCGTGGCGGCCGCGCATCACGGACGCCACCGGACACGCCCGGACGCGTCCGGCCGACAGGGCGAGGTGGCCAACGGGAGGACACAGGTGTCCCAGGACACTGACCGCGCACGGCGCAACGGCACTTCACCAGCACCCCCACTGCACGGCCTCGATACCGTGCACACGCTCGCCGACCTGGCCGGGGTGCTGCGCCGGCTCCGCCGCCGCGCGGCGCGTCACAACGGCGCGCCACCCGTGACCTTCCGCCAGCTGGCGGCGCGGACCGGCTGGTCCCGCGGGGCGATCGGCGGCTACTTCGCGGGCAAGAACCTGCCGCCGACCGACCGCTTCGACGTCCTGGTCCGGCTGCTCGGCGCGACCGGCCACGAAATCGGCATGCTGGCGACGGCACGCGACCGGGTGGAGGAGTCCCGCCGCACCCGGCCGGCCCGGGCCACCGTCGCGGCGCGGGACCGGGAGCGGCCCGTATCACCGCACCAGCTGCCGCCGGACGACGCCGGACTGGTGGGCCGGGAGCGGGAGTTGGCGGCGCTGGCTGCCCTGCTGCCCGTTGAGTCCCCGTGGCGCGGTGCGACCGTGGCGCTGCACGGGGCGGGTGGCGTAGGCAAGTCCGCGCTCGCCCTGCACGCCGCGCACCGCCTCGGCGACCGCTTCCCCGACCACCGGCTGTACGTCGACCTGCGCGGCACGACCCGCGGCGAGCGGCCGCTGCCGCCGCGGGCCGCGCTGGTCAGGATCCTGCGCGCCCTCGACACCACGGCGGGCTCCGCAGGCGAGACCGAGACCGAAGGCGAAGCCGAGGCCGAGGCCGAGGCCGAGGCCGATTTAGCCGCCCGCTACCGCGAACTGGCCGCCCGCCGCCGCCTGCTGATCGTCCTGGACAACGCCCACGACGTCGCCCAAGTGCGCCCGCTGCTCCCCGCAGGACCGCACTGCGCCGCACTGATCACCTGCCGCCGCGTCGTCGCGGCCATGAACGGCACCACGCACCTGCACGTGCCCCTGCTCTCGCCGGACGACTGCCTCACGCTGCTCGGCAGATACGCCGGCGCGGACCGCCTGGCCGCCGACCGAACGGCCGCGGAAGCCGTGACCCACCTGTGCGGGCGCCTTCCCCTGGCCCTGCGCATCGCGGGTGCCCGGCTGGCCGCCCGCCCCGGCTGGCCGGTCTCGGCACTGGCCACCCGCCTCGCCGACCCGCACCGCCGCCTCGACGAACTCAGCTACGCGGACCTGGCCGTCCGCCCCACCCTCGAATCCGACTACGAAGCCCTCCTCGCAGGGGACGAAGCCGACCGCCGCGCGGCTCGCACCCTCCCGCTCCTGGCTCTTCCGGACACCGAGACCGACCCGCTGACCCCCCGCGAAGCAGCCCAGCGGATGGGCACGGACCACCACACGGCGGAAGAAACCCTGGAGCGCCTGGTGGACGCCCAACTCCTCCGCTCCGACGCCCCGGGCCACTACCGCTTCCACCCCCTGACCCACCTCTTCGCCAGGGAACTGCCGCCGAAGCTCTAGCCCTGCACCGCCAGCGCCTGCGACAGCACCTGCGCCGTCACCCATGACGGGTTCCAGGTGTTGCTGGTGCCGCGTTCCTGCCAGTCCGTCGGGTAGAAGCCCTCCGCCTGCTCGCCCGGCGCGTCGAAGCCCCACTCCCCCGGGCGGGTGCAGATGCCCTGCCCCAGTGCGTGGAGGATGAGCTCCGCCAGCTCGACGTACGTCCGCCGCCCCGTCAGCTCGCCGAGGTGGCGCAGCTCCCGGGCCGGGAAGAAGGCGTCCAGGTGGTGGTTCTGCACGCTCACGCCGGGCCAGCCGACCGCGGAGAACCCGCTCTCGCGCAGCGGGGATCCGGGCGGGTACGGCGGGTTCCACTGGTAGACCCAGGTGAGCAGCCAGTCGGCGGTGGCGGCGGCCCATTCGCCGTAGCGGGTCTCGCCGGTGAGCCGCAGCAGCTCGTACGCGCACTGGAAGAAGGCCATCCCGGCCTCCTTGTCCTCGCACGCCGCGTCGAGGGTGGCGTGGCAGAACGGGGTCGAGAAGTCGGTGGCATGCCGGGCGTGGTAGCGCTCCAGGAGCCGGACGGCGGTCTCCCGGTGGCGGCGCGTGCCCGTGGCCGACGCCGCCTTGAGCATGGCGAGTACGCAGGGCAGTCCGGCCGCGCCCGCCGTTCCGGGATGCGGGGTGCCGTCGAGGCGCCAGCCGAGCGGGATCATGCCGTCGGGTGTGAGGCCTTTACGGACGGCGTCGAGGCCCTCGTCCAGGGCGTGCGCCCAGCGCTCCGGTACGGGCCTGTCGTGGGCGCGCAGCAGCGTGATCACGTCGGCGAGGTCGGCCAGCGTGTCCCCGTACGCCCGGGCGGAGATCAGCGGCTGCCCGTCCCGCTCGAAGGTGCTCCAACTCCCGTCCGACAGCCGGTGGAAGCTCATCCGCAGGCCGGGTGGTGCGGCTGCGGCGCTGCCGTCCAGGTAGAAGTCCACGGCGCGGTAGCAGCGTTGCAGGCGGTGCTCGTCGGCGTGCCGCAGGCCGAGGCGGGCGTCGCACCAGGCGAGCTTCAGGGCCTGGCCGGTCCAGCCGTACATGAATCCCGGCTCGTGCCCGGGGCCGGTGAACTTCAGATATCCGGCGGTGGCGCCGTGCTCGTGCCAGCGGCGGTCCAGGGCCGCGGTCTTGAGCTCGATGATCTCGCCCAGGGACAGCGGGGGGGCACCGGTCGGCTCGTACAGCCGCAGGCCCTCGTGGACCATGGCGCGGAAGCCGTGGCCGGGCCGCTCCGGGCGGCCCCCGTGCAGGGCGTGGTGGGTGGTCAGCGCGGCGCCGGGAGGCAGGTCGCGGTAGCCCCGGGGCCGCGGGGAGGTCGTGGCTTTGTGCGTGTAGGCCACGTCCGGGGCGCCGTTGAGCAACAGCGGGCCGCTGAGGGCGAGCAGGGTCGTGGGGCCGGCGGCGAGGGCTCCGAGTGAGCCGTCGCCGGGGGTGCACGCGTACAGCGTGAGGAAGCCGGCGGCCCATTCGGCGTGCGCGCACGGCACCGGCAGCCGGTGCTCCTCGACCACGAGGCCGCCGCCCGCGCAGAGCCGCGGGACGGTGCGGTCCGGGTCCGCGGACGGGTTGCCGCGGTAGAGCACCTGGGGCAGGGTGACGGAGTCCGGCGCCGCGTCCGGCAGCGGGATCGCCAGGCCGACGGCGAGGTCGCGTATCACCGTCGTCCCGGGATTCCGCCAGGTGACGCCGGCGTGCAGCAGCCCGTCCCGGAAGGCGAACGAGGCCTCCACCGCGAGCGGGCCGACAGCGCCCCGCACGACGAGCTCATCCCCCGTCCGCCGCAGCTCCGCCTCGCGTAGGCCGGGAAATGCCGGTCGCCAGGGGCTTCCGGTCGAGACCAGCAGCATGGCGTCCAGCCCGCAGGAGATGTACGGGTCCGGGTCCGTCTCGCGGCCCAGCCGCAGCCACAGGCCGCCGCCCCGCCGTCGCCGGATCTCCAGGGACAGCCCGCCCCCTCGTACCTCACCGGCGTCCACGGCACTCCTCCCGCCACCCAACAGGCCTCGCGTGCACGGGTGTTGACGCCCATGCCGCACGCCACGAGGATAGTGGCATTCAGCTGGCATGCCACCAACTGCGCACTTGATCGTCACACCCGTCAGAGCCGCCCGCCCCGACAAGGAGCAGTGTGACCATGAGTCAAGGCCCGAAGGACGAGCGGAGCCCCCGCAGATTGACCCGCAGAGGCTTCGCCACCGGCGCGCTCGCCGGTGCTGCCGCCCTCGCCGGAGTGCCGGCAGCGGCGGCCGACCGCAGCACCGCACAGCCCGCCACGGTCGCGAGCGGCCGGTATACCACCCGCGCGGGCGCCGTCTGCACACCCGTGCCCAACCGCTACGACGAGCCCTTCGAGGTATGCGACGACGAGCTCTTCGTCTTCCTCGTCAACTACAAGCCGTTCGAGGTCGAGGGCTTCTTCGACACCGTCGTCGGCAAGCAGATGAAGGCCGCGTTCCCCGACATCAAGTTCAAGGTCGCCACCTGGGACCAGCCCGTCAGGTACGAGGAACTGGAGAAGGCCGGCGTCGTCCCGGACATCATCATCGACGACCCGCGCCGCCGCATCGACCGCGACCTGGAGCCACGCGGCTGGCTGCGCGACCTCAGCGACGAGCTGGAGCCGGCCGGCATCGACCTCGGCACGCTCAACCCGGCCGCGGTCGAGATCATCAAGTCCCGGTCCGACGGCGGCGTGTACGGCGTGCCGCTGTTCGTCGACGACTATGTGCTGCTCTACAACAAGAAGATCTTCGACCGCTTCAAGGTCTCCGTCCCGCAGAACGGCACCACGTACGACCAGGCCTACCGGCTGGCCGGCCGGCTCACCCGCGAGGAGGACCTGGTCGCGTACAAGGGCTATCTCCAGCACCCGGACCTCTACCTGGAGTTCAACCAGCTGGGGCGCTACCCCTTCCTGCCCACGGGCAGCGAGAGCCCGAAGCCCGAGGACATCAAGGTCGACATCACCTCGGCGGACTGGCAGCGGCTCGGCAGCAATCTGGAGCGCTTCCTGTTCATCCCGCGGAACATCTTCACCTCCGTCGACGACTTCTTCACCACCGGCCATGTCGCGATGGCCGTGGACACGCTCTGGAAGTTCAACGCCTACGCGCTCAACGAGACCTTCATCCACGCCGACGACCGCGAGCAGTACCGGGAGCTCGCCAAGAACGTCGACCTCGGCGTCGTCTCCGTGCCCGTCCTCGGCGGCGGCGACGACGCGACGTACCAGCCGAACACCATCGCCGCCTTCCTGCCGCCGCAGTCGAAGAAGAAGGAACAGGCGCTGAAGGTGCTCAAGTGGCTGGTCTCCGAGGAGGCGCAGTCCGGGATGGCCGCGCACGGCATGAAGCCGGCCCTCGAGTCGGACGCCGTCGTCCAGGCCTTCGGCACCAAGGCCCCCGCCCTGCAGGGCATCGACACCTCCGGCGTCTTCTGGGGTGACAACGCCGTGGTGCACGGCTACGAGCAGACCGAGTACTGGGACATCCCGCTGTACATGGTCTTCCGCCAGCACGTGCTGCGCGACGGCCTGTCGGTGAAGTCCGCGCTGACGATCACCGAGACCAAGGACATCCCGGCGTACATCAAGGGCCAGGCCGAGGCCGGCCTCGACTGGTAGCCCGACCCCCAGACCACCCGGGGCTGCTCGCGGCTCTCACCCCCCGGGTGCCCGGCGGATCCGTATCGCGCAGTACGGGTCCGCCGGGAGCTGTACCTCCGCCCGGCCGCCGGAGAGCGCGCGGGGCGCGCTGACCGTCATGCGCCAGGTGTCGATCACCTCCGCACGCCAGGAGCCTTCCGCCAGCTCGAAGCGGCGGTACGGGTAGCGGTGCGGGCCCAGGTACTGCAGGACATAGCCGTCCGGCGTCTCCAGGGTCGAGGCGTCGTAGTAGCGCGGATTGTGGGTCAGGCCCGGTGGTGCCGACTCCAGCACATGCCGGAGGAAGGCGATGCGATCGGCGGCCTCGCCGGTCAGCCGGCCGCCCTCGGCGCTCCAGGGGCGCGGGCCGTAGGACTCGGCGTGGGTGACGTAGCCGCCCTGGCAGGTGCCCTCCCAGATACGGGCCACCAAGTCGCGCGCCGGCAAGCTGCGCTCCGGGGCCGGGGCGTCGCCCTCCGCGCCGCAGTCGTCGACCACGACCGGCTTGCCCAGCTGCTCGGTGAGGGCGGCGACGCCGCGGGTCTCCTCCAGGCGGACGCCGGCGTGGGTGAGCCAGGGGGCGCCGAAGTCGGTGTCCGGGCCGCCGTGGACGCTGATGAGGTGGTGCGCGTAGTCGTGCTCCAGGATCGCCGTCTGGGCATCCGGGTCCCGCGGCGCGCGCCACCAGACGTTGCGGTACGCGGCCAGCCGGGAGACCGTCGCGGCGATGTCGCGGCCGGTGAGGTCCACCTCGGCCTCGATGCCCAGCCGGCGCAGGCCGGCGATCTGTTCCGCCAGCCGGTCCAGCGGCAGGGCGGAGGAGGCGGGGAGCCGGACCCGGTTGAAGGGCGACACCGCCAGCGCTCGCAGCGTGGCCGTTCCGGCATCGCCGACCGTGGTGGTCATCGGGTGGAAGGGCCGGCCGTCCGCGTACGCGAAGTGCCGCCCGCCGACCGCCAGGACCGGGCCGTGATTGCCGTCGGACGGCGGCCCGCAGGTGAAGGCGCCGGCCCCCTCTCCGGCGGAATAGCGCCACTCCCCCTCCACGTCCGGCATGAAGCGCACCAGATGCCCGCCGCCCGCGCCCGCGAAGGCCGCCGCGGTGAAGTGCCGCGCCCCGTCGGTGAAGACCGCCTCGACGCCCGGCCCCGCGACCGGCAGCTCGAAGATCCCCCACCGCTCCACGGTCCGCATCCCGCTCACGCCACCCTCCGGATCCGCAGCGCCATGTCCGTACGCCCCTTCAGCTCCACCCGCACGCGTCCGCGGTGCGGGCCGTCCGGCAGCTCCGCCGCCGTCATGTTCCACGTGTCGATCAGCTCGATGCGGTAGTCGCCCCCGTCCGGCAGCTCGACGTCCCGGTACGCGGGCTGGGCGGCGCCGGTGAACTCCAGCCGGTACGTGCCCTCCCGCCGTGCCGCCACCAGGTCCGCCGGAGCTTCTTCAAGTACCCGGCGCAGGAAGGCGATCCGCGGCACGCTCTCCCCGTGCAGCCGTCCGCCCCGCGAGATCCAGGTGGTGCCGTCGCGCCCGGCGTCCGGATACGCCTCGCCGTGCGTGACGTAGCCGCCCTCGACCGCCGCGTGCCACAGCTGCCGCAGCAGCGTCCGTCCGGTGAGATTGCCCCAGCGCCGTTCGGCGGTGCCCTCGTAGCCGATCTCGTCGATGACCACCGGCTTGGGGCAGGCGTCCCGCCAGCGGGCGGTGAGCCGGGCGTCCCAGTGCTGGATGCTCTGGTGGGTGATCCAGCGGCGGCCGAAGTCGTAGATCCGCTCGTAGGTGTACATGCGGGTGCCGTTGTGGATCGAGCGCAGCCGCTGGTACGGGTCGTGGCGCTGCACGAAGCGGCCGAGGTCGTCCCAGTCCGCCACCGTCTTATGGGTGTTGAAGTCGTACTCGTTCGACAGCGACCACCAGACGTGCCGGTACGCCGCCAGCCGCGCCATCGCGTACCGCAGCAGGAAGCGGTCCTCCTCCGGGGACATCCGGTCCAGGCACCAGCGGCCCTCGTCGTACGGATGGAAGAGGATCACGTCCGCCTCGATGCCGAGCGCGAGCAGGTCGCGCAGCCGGCGCTCGAAGTGCCGCCAGAAGGCCGGGTTGAAGCGGGTCGTGTCCAGCGTCTCCGGGCTGTCGCCGGCGAAGGCGAGGCGGGGCGGGTCCATGCCGCCGGTGGGCAGCAGGCACATCCGCACCTTGGTGAAGGGCGCGTCCGCGAGGACGCGGAGCGTCTCCTCCTCGCGGTCCAGGTCGTCGAGGTGGTTCCAGTGGTAGCAGGTGGTGCCCAGCGGCAGATAGCGGGTGCCGTCGGCGTAGGCGAAGGTGCGCGGGCCCGCCACCCGTACGGGTCCGTGGTTGCCCGGCGCCGGCGGCGTGCACGTGAAGGTGCCGCGGCGGCCGTCGAGTTGGGAGGCGGTGGAGCGGGTGACGTAGCGCCATTCCCCCTCCGCGTCCGGCATGAAGCGGATCCGGTAGCAGCCGGCGCCGTCGTAGAAGCCGTCGACCGGCACGACGCGGTTGCGGTGCTGGAATTCGGCGCGCAGCGGCACGTCCCGGTACGGGTTCCCGGCGGCGGGGCCGTCCAGCGCGAGCTCGTACACGCCCCACCGCTCGACGCTCACTTGCCGCCCTCGCGGATCCAGTCCTCGTCGAGCCGCACATGCTTGATCGTCTTGCGGAGATACGAGTACGCCACGTGCAGCGCGCCGTCGCGGGTCTGGATGATGCTCGGGTAGGAGTAGCCGAGCTCGTTGTCGTCGTACTCCTTGTCGGCGGTCTGCACCTCGCGCCGGTACGGCCACGTGCGGCCGCCGTCGTCGGAGAGGGCGACGGTCAGCGGGGTGCGCACGGCCTTTTTGCGCCGCCCCTCCCCCTCGCCGACCCAGCGGAACTGATCGCGTTCGAGCGAGGCGTCGTTGTAGACGAGCGCCAGCGTGCCGCTCGCCAGCCGGGTCAGCTGCACCGCGGAGTTGTTGTTGGGCAGCTCGGTCTTCCGCGGCGGCGACCAGGTGCGGCCGCGGTCGTACGACTCCGCGGCATGGATGCGGTCGGCGGCGCGGCTGCGGAAGAAGGCGTACAGGCCATCGCCGTCGCGCTGGACGGCACTCATCTGCACCAGGTGGTCGCTGTCCGGCACATCGTGCTCGCGCCAACTCGCGCCGCCGTCCTCGCTGATCAGGACGATGCTGTGCTCGGCGCCGCGCCGGCAGCGGTAGGCGGGCAGCAGCCAGGTGCCGTCCTCGAGCGGCAGCGGCGGGTTCCGTACGAACAGGCCGGGGCCGTCGAGCAGGGTGCGCGGCGGGGTCCAGGTGCGGCCGCGGTCGGCGGAGGTGCGGACGACGAGGCGGGCGGTGGTCTGGTCGTGCGGGGTGTTGGAGGGGTGGAACAGCCAGACGGTGCCGTCGGCCGCCTGGGCGAGGACCGGGTTCTGCTCGGGGCGGTCCGGGTCGGCGGACAGCGGCTGCGGGGTCGACCACCGGAAGGAGTCGTGGGCCAGCCGCGAGACGACCACATTGGTGGCGGCGTCGCCCTCCTGCGGGCCGTTGAACCAGGTCAGCAGCAGGTCGCCGTCGTCGAGTTCGAGGAGGTTGGCGGCGTGGCTGTCGCCGGGGTGCAGCACGGGCAGCAGCGCCTGCTGGAGGGCGGGGTCGTCGGGCGCGGGGAGCAGGAGGCCGTCGAAGCGCGGGTCGATCATGCGCCGCGCACCCCCGTCAGGTCGAGTTCCTCGGCGAAGTGGCAGGCGGCCTTGCGGCCGGGCCGGATCTCGCGCAGTGCGGGCACGTCGGTGGCACACCTTTCGCGGGCGTGGAAGCAGCGGGGGTGGAAGGGGCAGCCGGACGGTACCCGCGACGGGTCGGCGACCTCGCCGCGCAGCACGATGCGCTCGCGCCGCCGGGCGGCCGGGTCGGGGTCGGGCACGGCGGAGAGCAGCGCCTCGGTGTACGGGTGCAGCGGGTTCGCGTACAGCTCGTCGGTGGCGCCGGTCTCGACGACCTTGCCGACGTACATGACGACGACCTCGTCGGCCATGTACTCGACCACGCCGAGGTCGTGGGAGATGAACAGGTAGGTCAGGTCGGACTCGTCCTGGAGGTCCTTGAGCAGATTGAGGATCTGGGCGCGTACGGACACATCCAGGGCGCTGACCGCCTCGTCGGCGACCACGAGGCGCGGGGCCAGCGCGAGGGCGCGGGCGATGCCGACGCGCTGGCGCTGGCCGCCGCTGAAGGCGTTCGGGTAGCGGCGCATGTACTCGGGGCTGAGGCCGACGCGGCGCAGCAGATCCGCGACGCGCTCCTCGGTGTCCCGGGCGCTCAGCCCCAGATTCACCCGCAGCGGTTCGCCGACGATCTGCAGCAGCGTCATCCGCGGATTCAGCGACGCGAAGGGGTCCTGGAAGACGAGGCGGATCTCGCTGCGATACGGCATGAGCTGCTTCTCGCTCAGCCCCGCGAGGTCCACCGTGGTGCCATCCGTCCGGTGGTACGTGATGGCCCCGGAGGTCGGCTCGAAGACCCGCAGCAGGCAGCGGCCGAGGGTGCTCTTGCCGCAGCCGGACTCGCCGACCAGGGCGACGGTGCTGCCGGCCCGTACGGTCAGATCGACCCCGTCCACGGCCCGTACCGCGCCGACGGTGCGGCCGAACAGGCCGCGGCGGATGGGGAAGTGCTTGGTCAGGCCGCTGGTCTGCAGCAGCGGTGTCATCGCGTTGCCTCGCCTTCGTCCTCGTCCCCGTACAGCAGGCAGCTGACGGTGCCGTCGGTGCGCGCGCCCTTGTCCGCCGATACCAGCACCGGGGCGGGCACCGAGCCGGGCACCGTCACCTCGCAGCGGCCCTCCATGAAGGCGTCGCACCGCGGGTGGAAGGTGCACCCCGGCGGCCGCTGGTACGGGCTGGGCACCATCCCCCGCACCGGGCTCAGCCGCTCCCGCGACGCGCTGCCCAGCTTCGGCACCGAGCGCAGCAGCGCCTGGGTGTACGGGTGGCGGGGGTGGCGGAGCACGGTGTCCGTGGTGCCGGTCTCGACGACCGCGCCGAGGTACATCACCGCGATCCGGTCGGCGAGTTGCGCGGCGACGCCCAGGTCGTGGGTGATGAGCATGACGGCCATGCCGGTGTCCTGCTGGAGTTCGCGCAGCAGCTCCAGGATCTGCGCCTGCGTGGTGACGTCCAGGGCGGTGGTGGGCTCGTCGGCGATGAGGAGGTCGGGGCCGCAGGACAGCGCCATGGCGATCATGGCGCGCTGCAGCATGCCGCCGCTCATCTGGAAGGGGTATTCGTCGACGCGCCGCTCCGGGGCGGGGATGCCCACCCGGCGGAGCAGCTCGATGGCGCGGGTGCGGGCGGTCTTCTTGTCGACCATCTCGTGCAGCCGCAGGGACTCGCCGATCTGGTTGCCCAGCGTGTGCACCGGGCTCATGGAGGCGATGGGCTCCTGGAAGACCATCGCGACCTTCTTGCCACGCACGGAGCGGATGGCCGGGCCTTCGGCGTTCGCCATGTCGACCACGCCGTCGTCGGTGTGCACGCGGATGTGCCCGCCGGTGATCTTTCCCGGCTTGTCGACCAGGCGCAGGATCGAGCGGGCCATGACGCTCTTGCCGCACCCCGACTCGCCCACCACGGCGAGGACCTCGCCGCGCCGGATGTCCAGGGTGACGCCGTCCACGGCCCGTACGAGACCGTCATCCAAGGCGTACTGGGTGTGCAGATCCTCGACCTCGAGGAGCGACTCCATGCGGAACCCCCTACTTGTACGGGTCGGCGGAGTCCCGTAGCCCGTCGCCGACGAAGTTCATGGCCAGGACGGTGATGAACACGGCGGCGCCCGGGATCAGCAGCCATGGCGCGGTCTCCACGGTGCGGATGTTCTGCGCCTCCTGCAGCAGCACGCCCCAGCTGACGGCGGGCGACTGCAGGCCGAGGCCCAGGAAGCTCATCGCGGTCTCGCCGAGGATCATGCCGGGGACGGCCATGGTGATCGAGGCGATCACATGGCTGGACATGGAGGGGACCATGTGCCGGAAGATGATCCGCCGGCGGCCGCAGCCGTCGAGGCGGGCGGCGGTGACGAAGTCCTCCTCCCGGAGGGAGAAGAAGCGGCCGCGCACCACTCTCGCCAGGCCGGTCCAGCCGATCACCGACAGGATGGTGGTGATGGCGAAGTAGCGCGCCAGTGGCCCCCATTCGTCCGGGACAGCCGCGGACAGCGCCAGCCACAGCGGCAGCGTGGGGATGGACATCAGGAATTCGATGATGCGCTGGATCACCAGGTCGGGGGCGCCGCCGAAGTATCCGGAGATGCCGCCGAAGAACAGCCCGAGCAGGAAGCTCACGCCGACCCCGACCAGGCCGATCGACAGCGACACCCGCGCCCCGTGGATGATCCGCGAGAGCAGATCGCGGCCGGAGCGGTCGGTGCCGAGGAAGGACACCTTGTCGTCCGGGTTCGCGGCGCCGAAGAGGTGCCGGTCCCCCGGGATCAGGCCCCACATCTCGTACGAGTCGCCCTTGGCGAAGAACTTCAGCGGGATCCGCTTGTCGGGGTCCTCGGTGTGGATCTGCTCGTAGGTCTCCGGGTCGCGCTTGGAGGTGTAGCCGTTGGCGTAGAACTGCAGGCCGTCCTCCCAGCTCAGGTCCACCTTGACCATCTGCGGCGGGGCGTAGGTGCGCTTGGGGTCGGTGGTACTGGCCGAGGCAGGGGCGAGGATCTCGGCGAAGGCGACGACGAAGTACGCCAGCAGCACGATCACCGCCCCCGCCATGGCCAGCTTGTGCTTGCGGAACTTGCGCCACACCAGCCGCCAGGGGCTGGCCTGTCCGGCGAGGACGTCGCCGGGCGCACCGGCCATGGCATCCACGGGCCGGTTCCGTTTGAGCAGCCGCGGCCTCTTGCGCGACTTGGTCATCACCACGGCCGCTCACCCACCCTCGTAGCTGTGTCTGATGCGCGGATCCCACCAGGCCAGGGCCAGGTCGCTGATCAGGGTGCCGATCACGGTGAGCGTGGAGAGGATCAGGATGAAGCTGCCCACCAGATACATGTCCTGGTTGGTCACGCCGCCGAGCATCAGCGGCCCGGTGGTCGGCAGATTCATCACGATCGAGATGATCACCTCGCCGCTGATCAGGCCGGGCAGCAGCCAGCCCACCGTCGAGAAGAACGGGCTCATCGACATCCGGAACGGATACTTCAGCAGCAGCTTCCACTCCGGCAGGCCCTTGGCCCGGGCCGCCACCACATACGGCTTGTGCAGCTCGTCGAGGAGGTTGGCGCGCGCGATCCGGATGCCGCCGGCCGTGCCTGCCACCGCGATGATCACGATGGGCAGCCAGATGTGCGAGGCCAGGTCGAGCATCTTGCCGAGGTTCCACGCGGCGTCCTGGTATTCGGGCGAGAACAGCCCGCCGGGACTCATCCCGAAGTAGCGCATGCCCACCCACATCAGCACCAGCGCGAGCATGAACTCCGGAATGGCCATGCCGACGAAGCCGAAGAACGTGGCCACGTAGTCACCGGCGGAGTACTGCTTGACCGCCGAGTAGATGCCGATCGGATACGCGATCGCCCAGATCAGCAGCATGGTGGCGACGGACAGGGTGAAGGAGAGCGCCACCCGGTCCCAGATCAGGTCCGAGACCGGTCGCATGTTGTACGCGAAGGCCTGCCCGAAGTCGCCGTGGAAGATGATGTTGCTGATCCACTTCCAGTACTGCGCGAAGAACGACTGGTCGAGCCCGTAGCGCTCGCGCAGCCCCGCGGCCTCGGCGGGACCCATCACCTCGCCGCGCTCCTCGGCGTTGGCCTGGAGCGTGGAGACGTAGTCGCCCGGCGGCAGCTGGATGATGAAGAACGTCGCCAGCGAGATGGCCCACAGGGTCATGACCATCCAGCCGAGCCGGCGGATGAGGAACGAGAGCATTTCCCGGCTACTCCCGTCCGGCCGTCAGGCCTTGCCCTTGAAGAAGTAGGTGCTGGGATTGCTGGGGCCCGGGGCCTGGTGGAAGGCGGCGGCGCTGAAGGTCTTGGGCACGTTGCCCATATCCGTCTTGGCGATGCCGTATTCGCTGGGCGAGGTGGAGATGCCGATGTAGTAGAACTCCTCCTTGGTGATCTCCAGGACCTGCCGGGCGAGCCGCACGGCCTCGTCGGGGTCGAAGGTGGCGCGCATCTTGTCGTAGATCTTCATCTGCTCCTTGATGCGGGCCGGCGGCTCCTCGCCGTCCTCGCCCTCCCGCATGTACCACTTGGCCCACTCGCCGCCGAAGCGGGAGGAGCCGCGCGGGTTGGTGGGCAGGAAGTAGTGGTTGCCGCCGGTGCCGGTGCGGATGTCGAAGTTGTTGCAGTCCCAGACGGCAGCCTCGGACTCGCCGGCCTCGACCCGCTGCCAGTAGAGTTCCTCGGCCATGCGGGTGACGGTGGCGTCGACGCCGACCTTCTTCCAGTCGCTGCGCACCATGTCCACGGCATCGACGAGGTCGGCCATCTCGGAGACCACGAAGACCTTGAAGGCCACCGGGTCGCCGTCCTTGGTGAGGCGGATGCCGTCGCCGTTGCGCTTGGTCAGCCCTGCGCGGTCGAGGTAGTCGTTGGCCTTGGTGACCGAGAACTCGGTGTACTGGGTGCCGAGTTCCTTGTTGTACAGCTCGTTGCCCGGGCCCGGACCCGCCTGCCACGGCTTGCCCTGGCCGGCGAAGACCGTCTCGATGATCTTCTTCCGGTCGATGGCGTAGGACAGCCCGATGCGGAAGTCCTTGTTGGCGTACAGCGCCCGCTTCTTCTTGTTCTTGTGGGTCTGGTTGAACCCGATGATCATCGTGTTCGCGGTGTCGGCCTTGACGTCGATGAGGCGGTAGCCGCCCTTCTCACGGTTGCGCGCGATCACCGGCTTGTTGCGTACGGTGCCGAACTGGTAGAGCTGCATGTCCAGGTCGCCGTTCGAGACCTGGAGGACCTCTACCTCCGGGTCTTCGAGGATGTTGACGATGACCTTGTCGATGTAGGGCAGCTGGCTGCCGTCCGGATCCGTCTTCCAGTAGTACGGATTGCGCTCGCAGACCACCCGGCTGCCCTTGGTGGCCGCGTTGCGGGGGATCCACGCGCTGAGAGTGGGCATGGAGGGGTTGTTCCAGGGCTCCTTGATGATCTCCATGTGGGTGATCCAGTCGGAGGAGCCGGCCTTCTTCGCCTCCGCGTTGGCGTCCTTGTTGTACTTGGGGTGGTACTTCTCGAAGTAGTGCTTGGGCAGCACCAGCTCGGTTCCGGTGGTGCCCGCGATCTCCTCGAGGAAGCCCGGCTTGGGCTCTTCGAAGGTGTACTTCACCGTGACGTCGTCGACGATCTCGAAGCGGGCGGGCTTGCCCGACTTCGACAGCCACAGCTCATAGATGCCGTACTTGTGCAGCTCCTTGTCGGTCTGGAAGTCGGTGAAGGCGAAGGCGAAATCATCGGTGGTGACGGGCTTGCCGTCGGACCACCGCAGGCCCTTGCGCAGGTGGAAGACGAACTCCCTGCCGCCGTCCACCACGTCGAACTTCTCGCAGATGTTGGGCAGCAGCTTCGTCTTGGTGACGCCCTGCCAGGTGGGCTCCCAGCGCACCAGCGGCTCGTAGCCGAGGCTGAACTTCAGCCAGCCGATGTCCTCCTGGGTGATCATCGCGGAGTGCCAGGTGCCGCCGTAGCGCCCGGCCTCCTCCAGGGGCTTGACGACGAGGGGTTTCGCCGGGAGCCGCTTCTCCACCTTGGGGATCTTTCCGGCGTCGGCCTGCTTCTTCAGCGAGGGCGCCTCCTTGCCCTTCGCTCCCCCGCCGCCGCTGCCGTCGTCGGGGTCGGTGTCGAAGAAGCCGCAGCCGGAGGCGGAGGCCACGACCAGTAATCCGGCGCCGGCGCGCAGGAGCTGCCTTCTGTCGAGTCCGGGGCCTGGCAGGCGTTCAGGTGTCATCTCCACGCTCCTTTGCGGGGGCCGCCGACTCCAGTGCACGGATCACCGGCAGCACCGTCTCGGTGAGGCGCTGCTTCTCGCCTTCATCGAGGCGGGCGAGCGGCTCCGCGGCGCAATCGGCGTCGATACGGCCGAGGGTGGCCAGGAGGTACTTGTACGTGCTGGCGACCGCGGCGAGGGTGGGGGTCCGGCGCGCCTGGCGCATGGCCTCGTTGAGGTCTTCGAGCTGGTCCTGCAGATGCCGCGCCCGCGTCCAGTCGCCGGCGCGGGCGGCGTCGTACAGCGCGACGAGGTGCCGCGGGGTCAGATTGGCGAGCGAGGAGGCGGCGCCGGCGGCGCCGACCAGCAGCGAGAGGTCGGTGATGGCGCTGCCGCCGGTGAAGCACCGCAGCCGCAGGCCGAGTTGGCCCGAGCGCCTGACCAGGGAGCGGAACCAGGCCAGGTCGCCGTCGCTGTCCTTCACCCCGGCGAGGACGTCCTCCTGCGCGAGCCGCAGCAGGCAGTCGGCGCTGAGGCCGACCTTGGTCAGCCGGGGCATGTGGTACGCGTACACCGGGAAGCCGACCGCCGCGGCGATCTGCCGGTAGTGCTCGCGCAGCTCCTCGCGGGTGAACTCGGTGAAGTACGGGGCGATCACAGCCACTTGGGCCGCCCCGGCGTCCACGGCGGCGCGGGCGTGCCGCACCGCCAGCCGGGTCGCGGCGTCGCCGACATGTGCCACCACCGGCGCCCCGCCGTCCGCCGCCTTGACGGCGACGCGGACCGCCTCCGCCCGCTCCTGCGGATCGAGGGCGTGGAACTCTCCGGTGGTGCCGTTGATCCACAGTCCGTGAACGCCGGCGTCGACGAGATGCCGCACGTGGCATTCCAGGGACCGTAAATCAACCGCTCCGTCGCGCGCCATGGGCAGCACGACGGGCGCGATGATGCCGTGCAACTCCGGTAATGGCATGGGCACCCCACAGGCATGTCAGTGGTATGCCACGAGTGTTGTGCGAGCGTAAAATGATCGTCAACCCCCGTGCAGAAGGAATTTCCCGGCGTCCCCTTAACCGGCGGACTGCCGGTCGACCAGCGGCATACCATAGGGTGGCCGCAGCAGTACGGACCCGGGCGGCGGCCCGCCCGGGCGGCAAGTCGTAGAGCAGGGAGGCGGCATGACCCCATCGAGAACGGCAGCGGCCCAGAAGGGGCCGACGCCGTCGTCCACGGCGGCGGCCTCCGAGGAGAGCCTGGAGGCCCGGGCCCGGCAGGCCCTGGTGGACTGGCTGACCAAGGAGCACCCCGCCCCCGGACAGCCGGTGCCGGTACGGGAGTTCGCCCGCCGGCTGGGCATGAGCCGCACCCCGGTGCGCAGCGCGGTCGGCCGGCTCTACGAGCGCGGTCTGCTGGCCTACGACTCGACCGCCGGCTTCACCGTCGCCATACCCTCGCTCTCCAGCCTCTACGAGCTCTTCGAGCTGCGGCTGATGCTGGAGTCGCACAGCCTGCGGCTGTTCGCCGAGCGCACCGACCGCGAGCCGCCCGCGCGGCTGCGCGAACTGGTCGACGAGGCCGAGCGGTTGGCGCAGGCCTCCCTCGAGGACCCCGAGCAGTACATCGCCTTCCGGGAGAACGACAGCCGCTTCCACCGCGCCCTGGTGGAGCTCGGCGGCCTGCCCCGGATGCTGGAGCTCCACGACGACCTGCACCTGAGCATCCACGTCACCCGCGCCGGCATGGAGGCCCCCATCACCGCCTCCCGGCTGGGCGCCGCCGTGTCCGAACACCGCGCGGTGGTCGACGCCCTGGAGGCCGGCGACCGCCCCGCCGCCCGCGACCTGCTGGAGGCCCACATCATGCGTGTACGCGACCAGACGATCGCCCTCCTCGCCCGCCCCCGGATGTAGGGGGCGGGCGAGGAGGGCGATCGT
>NZ_JAAKZV010000015.1 GCF_011044975.1 Streptomyces coryli
GGCGGGTGGGTACAGCCACGGCGCGCAGCGCCGGAAACCCCGCGCGCAACCGGCGGCCGCAGACATCGCTCTGCCCTCGGCAGATCTGCCCCCGGCAGAGATCCCTGGCGCGCCGGGGCCCCCGCGACGGACAGTCGCAGCAGTAGGCCCGACCAGTCAGGAGGCAAGGCACCATGACTCAGCAACCCAGGGCGGCGGACGGGGACACCGCCCCCACCCCCTTCGACGATCATCTGGCGACGCAGCTGCTCGGGCAGCGCATCGTCGTTCTCGGCACCCAGGTGGACGAGGTCTCCGCCAATCGCGTGTGCGCGCAGCTGCTCCTGCTGTCCGCCGAGGACCCGCGCACGGACATCGCGTTGTACGTGAACAGCCCCGGCGGCTCCGTACACGCCGGCCTCGCCATCTACGACACGATGCGGCTGATCCCGAACGACGTCGCGACCGTGGCGATGGGCTTCGCGGCCAGCATGGGCCAGTTCCTGATCACGGTCGGCACCCCGGGCAAGCGGTTCGCGCTGCCGAACGCCCGGATCATGATGCACCAGCCCTCCGGCGGCATCGGCGGCTCCGCCGCGGACATCGAGATCCAGGCGGAGAACCTGGAGTTCGCCAAGCGCGAGATGGAGCGGCTGATCGCCGAGCACACCGGCCAGACCCAGGAGACGATCGCCCGCGACGGCGACCGGGACCGCTGGTTCACGGCGGAGCAGGCGAAGGAATACGGAATGGTCGACCGGGTGGTCGAGTCGATGGCGGACGTGCGTCCGGCCAGCACGCGCAAGCAGAGGGTGGGGCTGTACTGATGAGCTCGTACACGATTCCGAACGTCGTCGAGCGCACGCCGCAGGGCGAGCGCGCCTACGACATCTACAGCCGGCTGCTCAACGACCGCGTCATCTTCCTCGGCACGGAGATCGACGACGGGGTCGCGAACGTGGTCATCGCCCAGCTCCTCCACCTGGAGTCGGACAGCCCGGGCAGCGAGATCCAGATCTACATCAACTCGCCCGGCGGATCGCACACTTCACTGATGGCGATCTACGACACGATGACCTACGTGCAGGCCCCGATCTCCACGACCTGCGTGGGCCAGGCGGGCTCGACCGCGGCGCTGCTGCTGGCGGGCGGCGCCCCCGGGCGCCGGGCCGTACTGGAACACGCCCGCGTGCTGCTCGGCCAGCCCGCGACCGGCGGCATGCAGGGCACGGCATCGGATCTGAGCGTGCAGGCCAAGGAGGTCCTGCGGATCCGCTCGCAGATGGAGGAGGTCCTGTCCCGCCACACCGGCCACGACGTGGCGACGCTCAGGGCCGACATGGACCGGGACAAGGTCTTCACCGCGGAGGAGGCGGTCGCGTACGGACTCGCCGACTCGGTGCTGAGCCGGCGGCTGCAACCGGCGGCCTGACGGCCGCCGTCACATGCCGGCGCGGACCAGGCCGCATTCGTAGGAGAAGATCACGGCCTGCACCCGGTCCCGGAGGCCGAGCTTGGTCAGAATGCGGCTGACGTGGCCCTTCACGGTCCCTTCGGTGAGGAAGAGACGGCCGGCGATCTCGGCGTTGGACAGGCCTCGGGCGATCAGTTCGAGCACCTCGCGTTCGCGCTCGGTGAGGACCCGGAGTTCGGCCTCCGTACGCGGCAGCGGGTCGCCGGACGTGCCGATGTGGCGTTCGATCAGCCGCCGGGTCACCGGTGGCGCGACGATGGCGTCGCCGTTCGCCACCACGCGGATCGCGGACAGCAGGTCGGCGGCGAGGGTGTCCTTGAGGAGGAAGCCGCTGGCGCCGGAGCGCAGCGCGGAGTACACGTACTCGTCGAGATCCCAGGTCGTGAGGATGAGGATGCGCGGCCCTTCGGGAAGCGACGCGCGGATGCGGCGGGTCGCCTCGAGGCCGTCGACCTCGGGCATCCGGATGTCCATCAGGATGACGTCGGGGGCCGTTTCGGCGGCCAGCGAGGCGGCCGTGGCGCCGTCGTCGGTCTCCCCGACGACGGCCATGTCCTCGGCGTTCTCGAGGATCATCCGCAGGCCGGTACGGAGCAGGTCCTGGTCGTCGACCAGGAGGACACGGATCATGCGGTCGCTCCCGGATCGAGTCCCGGATCGAGGGGGATGCGGGCCCGTACGGCATAACCGCCGTCGGGGCCGGGGCCCGCGGACACCTCGCCGCCGAGCAGCGCCGCGCGTTCGCGCATGCCCCGCAGCCCGTTGCCGGTCCCGTCGGCGGCCGGCACGGCGGCGGCGCCGTTGTCGCTGATATCGAGCCGCAGCTCGTCGCTGCCGTAGGCCACCGTCACGTGGGCGCGGGCTCCGGGCCCGGCGTGCTTCATGGTGTTCGTGAGCGCCTCCTGGACGATCCGGTACGACGAGACGTCCGCGCCGGCGGGCAGCGGGCACGGCGATCCGTCGATGCGCAGCTGGACCGGGGTGCCAGCCTGCCGTACCTGGTCGATGAGGCGGGGCAGTTGCGCCAGTCCCGGCACCGGCCGCGCGGGGGCGTCGGGCTGCTCGGGCTGCTCGGGCGCGGACAGCACCTGCCGCATGTCGGCGAGCGAGGCGCGGCCGGTCGCCACGATGGTGTCCAGCGCGGCGAGGGTGTCGGTGGGCCGGTTGGCGAACGCCGCGGCGCCGCCCTGCGCCTGCATCACGATGACGGCCAGGCCGTGCGCCACCACATCGTGCAGCTCGCGGTGGATACGGGCCCGTTCGGCGGCCACGGCGAGCGCGGCCTGCTGGTCGCGCTCGCGCTCCAGGTCCTGTGCCCTCGCCCGGAGTTCGGCGAGATAGGCGCGGCGGCTGCGCAGGCCCCACCCGATCGCCCAGGCGCCGGCGAGCAGGGGGCCGAGGACGGGCATCCCGCCCCAGTCCGTCGGGCCGAACGTGGGTCCCTCGGTGGGCGGCGGTACCTCACCGGCCGCGGCTCCCGGCGGGCGTTCCTGTCCGCCGCGGCCGAAGGGGCCGCCGTGCAGCCAGCCGTCCGTCCTGCCGTCGTACGCCACGAACGCCGACCAGACCGTCGCCAAGGCCAGGGCGGCACCGAGCAGGACGAGCGACACCTTGGGCGGCCGCTGCGCGGCGATCGTATAGAGGGTGATCGGAACGGCCAGGTCGGCGGGCACCGGCCCCGCCGCCAGCGCCATCTGCCCCACGGCGGCGAGCGACGCCGCGGCGAACGCCGGAACCGGCCACCTGCGGCGCACCGCCACGGCGGCGACGCAGATCCCGATCAGGACCCACTGGACCAACGGCTCCCGCAGCCCGGCCGCAGCGGCGAACGAGTCGCTGAGCACCGGAGTCACGGACGCACCGGCACCGGCCCACGTGCCGGCCAGCAGCAAGGCGGCGAGGCCGGCGTCCTGAACGCTCGACCGGCGTAAGGCGCCCCGTAAGCCTGCCACCTGACTCTTCATAGGAGGCAACACCTTAAGGCCCGGCGTCGCCGCCCGATACCCGCCGAAAGTCAGGGTTCGGAGCATGACTCCGGGCAGGCGCGCGGCCGTTGCGACACCGCGCAGCCTGAGCAGCATGATGAAGACACCACTGCTTCTCCTCGCCGCTACGGCCCTCGTGCTGGCCGGGTGCGGCGCCCCCGGGCACCACGCCGCCGACCCGCTGAAGTGGGAACGGGTCGTACCGGCAGGTGACTGCAACTGCGCCGACGGCAGCAAGTTCAACTTCTGGGAACACCGCGCCGATCCGGCCAAGGTCGTGTTCTTCCTGAACGGCGGCGGTGTCTGCTGGGACGCGGCCAGCTGTGCCTTCACCAGCGACGGCTCTCCCGGCGAGAGCGAGCTCTACGACTGGAATCTCCAGAACACCAACCCGGACAACCGGGGCGGGATGTTCGACGTCACGAGGGCGGACAATCCGTTCGCCGGTTACTCGTTTCTCTATGTGAGTTCCTGCACCGGTGACGCCCACCTGGGCAACGCCTCCCAGGCCTACTCGCCGGAGTTGACCGTCGAGCACCGCGGCTACGCCAACGGAACGGCGGCGCTCGACCACCTCGCCAAGCACTATCCCAACGCCAAGGAGATCGTCGTCGTCGGCAAGACCGCGGGGTCGATCGCCGCCCCCATCTACGGCGGACTCGTCGCCGACCGGCTCCCCGACGCCAAGGTCACCGTGTTCGGCGGCCAGTCCGGCGCCTGGCCCGACAATCCCGACTTCAACACCGACGTCCTCGACAAGGCATGGGGCGCCTACGACACCATGCCCGGCTGGGCCGTCCAAGGACTCACCGCCCGCCAATGGGGCGTCCCCAGATTCTGGAACCGAGCCGGCCGGCACAACGCCGACCTCGTGCTGTCCCGATTCGACTTCGCCTACGACCCCCACGCCGCCGTCGAGATCAGCGGATGGGAACCCGGCGACTCACCGAGCGTCGACACCGTGCCCGGCTTCGACGAGCTGGCCGTCATCGACGCCAACGAAAAGGCCGTCGAAGCCACGGGAACAGACCTGCACAGCTACACCGCACCCGGCGAGGGCCACGGGCTCTTCGAGTTCGAGACGTTCTACAAGCTCAAAGTGCAGGGCGTCCGGCTGACCGACTGGCTCGACACCCTGCTCCATGACAAACCGCCCGCAGACGTCCACTGCGACCCCTGCGACCCGTAAGCCCGTCGGCTACGCCGCCAGCCGCACCTCGCCCGCTCCGGGTCCGGCCGCCCGCGTGGCCGAGCTGCGGCTGCCCAGGCGGGTGACCGACGCGAGCGAGGTCTCCGACCGCAGAGCCGGCTGCGCGGTGCGCAGGATCTCCTCCTGTACGCGCCCGAGAAGATCCGCCAGCCGCAGGCCGAGCGCATGCGCCGCCGCCGCGAGGACCTCCGACGAGGCCTCCTTGCGGCCGCGTTCCACCTCGGAGAGGTAGGGCATGGAGATGCGCGCCTCCTCGGCCACCTCCTTGAGCGTGCGCTCTTGCGCAAGACGCTCGCGGCGCAGGACGTCGCCGACGACGTCGCGCCACAGGGGCTCCTTCGGCTGCGGCAGGGGTACGACTCGGAGAGGCTCCGGCTGCGTGGTCGTCATCGCCTCAGCATAGGAGCGCCGCGGCCCGCAAGGCAGGGACCGGCGTTCCGCCCTGGGCGAAGCACGTAAACGGGCAAAGGCCCCGAGCTCCCCCCCTTGGGGTGCCCGGGGCCCTCGTTGATGGGTTACGCCGCGTGCACGACGTCCTTCTCCTCGGCGAAGTGGCACGCCGACTCGTGTGCCGCGCCCGAGTCCGTGTCCCGGAAGCGCTCGGGCACCGCGAGCAGCGGCACCTCCTCGGCGCACTTGTCCTGCGCCTTCCAGCAGCGGGTACGGAACCGGCAGCCCGACGGCGGATTCGCCGGCGACGGCACGTCGCCGGAGAGGATGATCCGCTCGCGGCCGTCCCTGGCCTCGGGGTCCGGCACCGGGACCGCCGACAGCAGCGCCTGGGTGTACGGGTGCGTCGGGTGGTCGTAGATCTCGGTGTCCGTGCCGATCTCCGCCATCTTGCCCAGGTACATCACGCCGACCCGGTCGGAGATGTGCCGCACGATCGACAGGTCGTGCGCGATGAAGATGTAGGAGAGGTTGAACTCGTCCTGCAGCTTCTCCATCAGGTTGATCACCTGCGCCTGCACCGACACGTCCAGCGCCGACACCGGCTCGTCGCAGATGATGATCTCCGGGTTCAGCGCCAGGCCGCGCGCGATGCCGATGCGCTGCCGCTGGCCGCCGCTGAACTGGTGCGGATACCGGTTGATGTACTCGGGGTTGAGGCCCACGACGTCCAGCAGGTCCTGGACCTTCCGGCGGCGGTCGCCCTTCGGCGCCACCTCCGGGTGGATGTCGAAGGTCTCGCCGATGATGTCGCCCACCGTCATACGGGGGTTCAGCGAGGTGTACGGGTCCTGGAACACCATCTGGATGTTCCGGCGGACCTCCTTCAGCGCGCGCCCGGACAGCTTGGTGATGTCCTGGCCCTTGTAGAAGACCTCGCCGGCCGTCGCCTGCTCCAGGTTCATCAGCAGCTTCGCCACCGTGGACTTGCCGCAGCCGGACTCGCCGACGATGCCGAGGGTCTCGCCCTGGAACAGGTCGAAGGAGATGCCGTCGACGGCCTTCACCGCGCCGACCGTCTTCTTGAAGACGACCCCCCGGGTCAGCGGGAAGTGCTTCTTCAGGTTGCGAACCTGGAGAATCGGCTCTCGCTGCGAAGTCTGCTCAGCCATTGAGCGTCTCCTTCCAGAAGTGGCACGCGCTGCCGCGGTCCTCGGATACGGCGGCCAGCGCCGGCAGCTCCGTACGGCAGATGTCCTCCGCCTTCGGGCAGCGCGGGTTGAAGGCGCAGCCGGACGGGACCCGGAGCAGGTTGGGCGGCAGGCCCTTGATCGCGTAGAGCTCCTGGCCCTTCTGGTCCAGGCGCGGGATCGAGTCGAGCAGGCCGCGGGTGTACGGGTGGGCGGGCTGCGCGTACAGCTCCTTCACCGGAGCCGTCTCCACGATCCGGCCCGCGTACATGACCGCGATCTTGTCGGCCACGTCCGCGACCACGCCGAGGTCGTGGGTGATGAGGATCAGGCCCATGTGGAACTCCTGCTGGAGCTCCGCGAGCAGGTCCATCACCTGCGCCTGGACGGTGACGTCCAGCGCCGTGGTCGGCTCGTCCGCGATGATCAGGTCCGGCTCCAGGGCCAGTGCCATCGCGATCATGATGCGCTGGCGCATGCCGCCGGAGAACTGGTGCGGGTAGTCGTTCACCCGCTGCGCCGCGGCCGGGATCTTCACCCGGTCCATCAGCTCGATGGCCTTCGCCTTGGCCTGCTTCTTGTTCAGGCCCTGGTGGACGCGGAACATCTCGCCGAGCTGGTAGCCGACGCTCAGCACCGGGTTCAGCGACGACAGCGCGTCCTGGAAGATCATGGCGATCTTCTGGCCGCGCAGCTGCCGGCGCTCCTCGCGGGACATGGTCAGCATGTCCTGGCCGCGGAAGCGGATCTCGCCCTGCGGGATCTTCGCCGGCGGCATGTCGAGGATGCCCATGATCGCCTGCGCGGTGACGGACTTGCCGGACCCTGACTCGCCGAGGACGGCGAGGGTCTCGCCCGAATTCACCGAGTAGTTGACGCCGTTGACCGCGCGGACCACGCCGTCCCGGGTGTGGAACTCGACGTGCAGGTCGCTGACTTCGAGCAGCGGGGTGGTGTTCTCTGCAGTAGTCACTTGACGCCTCACTCAGCGCAGCTTGGGGTCGAGGGCGTTGCGGACCGCTTCGCCGAGCATGATGAACGCCAGCACACAGATGCTGAGCATGACCGCGGGGGCCATCAGGGTGTGCGGGGCGTTGCGGAGGTTGTCGGCGCCCTGGGAGATGTCCAGGCCCCACGAGACGGCCGGGTCGGACAGGCCGAGACCGAGGTACGACAGCGTCGCCTCCGCCGTGATGTACGTACCCAGGGCGATGGTCGCGACGACGATCACCGGGGCGAGGGCGTTCGGCAGGATGTGCCGGAGCATGATCCGCGGCGTGGAGGCGCCGAGCGCCTTCGCGGCCTGGACGTAGTCCGCCTGCTTCACCGTGATCACCGAGCCGCGCATGACGCGGGCTATCTGGGTCCAGCCGAGGAAGGCCAGCGCCAGCGAGACCATCCACCACTTCCGGTCGGTGAAGGCCTGCATCACGACCATCGCGCCCAGCAGGAACGGGATGCCCAGGAAGATGTCGATCACCCGGGAGAGGACCGCGTCGACCCAGCCGCCGAAGTAGCCGGCCACCAGGCCGACGAGCCCGCCGAAGAAGACCACCAGCGCCGTCACGCTGATGCCCACCAGCACCGAGGCACGGGTGCCGTAGATGAGCCGGGCGTAGATGCTGCGGCCCTGCTTGTCGTAGCCGAACCAGTCGGTCTGGAAGAAGTGGCCCCAGTTGGGCTCGCCCAGGTAGTGATTGGCCAGGTCGGCCCGGCGCGGGGAGGCGCCGGTGAACAGGCCGGGCCAGGCGGTGATCACCAGCAGCAGCACGATGAGCAGCGCCGAGACGATGAAGTACGGGTTGCGGCGCAGGTCCCGCCAGGCGTGGCCCCAGAGGCTGCGGGCCTTGTCCGGGGCCGGGGTGGCGGCTTCGACGGCCGGAGCCGGGGCGTCCTTCGTAAGCGTGTCAGGCATAGCGGATCCTCGGGTCCAGGACCGCGTAGAGCAGGTCGACGATGAGGCTGGCGGCGAGGTAGATCAGCACCATGACGGTCACCAGGCCGACGACCGTGGTGCCCTCCTGCCGTTGGATGGCGTCGAAGAGGTAGTAGCCGACGCCCTTGACGTTGAACATGCCCTCGGTGACCACCGCGCCCGCCATCAGCGAGCCGATGTCGTAGCCGAGGAAGGTGACCACGGGGATCAGCGAGTTGCGCATCAGGTGCACGCCCACCACGCGGCGCCGGGGCAGGCCCTTGGCGACGGCGGTGCGCATGTAGTCGGCGCGCAGGTTCTCCGCGATCGAGGTGCGGGTGAGCCGGGCGACGTACGCGAGCGAGAGGGCCGCGAGCACGGTCGCCGGGAGGAACAGCTCGCTGACGGACATGGAGTCCTGGACGTTGGGCGTCACCCAGCCGAGCTGGTTGGCGAAGAGCCACTTGAAGAGGAAGCCCAGGACGAAGACCGGGACCGAGATCAGCAGCAGCGTCAGCAGCAGCACCACGTTGTCGCGCAGCTTGCCGGCCTTCAGGCCGGAGACGATGCCCAGCGCGAGGCCCAGCACCAGCTCGATGCCGAACGCGATAAGCGCCAGCCGCATCGACACCGGGAACGCGTCGCTGAGCACGTCCGTGACCGGCCGGCCGCTCTGGATCTGGGTGCCGAAGTCGCCGTGCAGCACCATGCCGGTGAGGTAGTCCCAGTACTGCTTGATCAGCGGCTGATCGAGACCGAGGTCGTGCCGGATGTGCGCGAGGGTCGCGGGGTCGGCACCCCGGTCCCCGAACATGGCGCGCACCGGGTCCCCGGGCAGCGTGTACGCCATGAGAAAGATCAGCAGAGTGGTCCCGACGAACACCGGGATCATCTGGAGCAGTCGTCGTACGACGTAACGCCCCATCGTGCCTCCATATGAGCGGGCGCGGCAGCGGCGGCCGACGGGCCTTCCCCGGGTCGTACGGGGTGTGGGCCCGCCGGCCGCCGTCGCGAACTACGCGGTGACTGCTACTTCTTCAGGACCTCGACCTGGTGGAACACCGGGTCGCCGTGCTGGTCGAACTCCACGTTCTGGACGTTCTCGGAGTAGCCGGAGTTCACCTTCTGGTCCCAGAGCGGGATCGCCGGCATCTCCTTGACCAGCTCCTTCTCGACCTGCTGGTACGCCTTCACGGAGGCGTCGAGGTCCTTGGCGGAGTCAGCCTTGGCCATCATGTCGTCGACCTTCTTGCTGGAGAAGTCCGACTGGTTGCCCGCGCGGCCGGTGCCGTACAGGTCCTGCATGAAGTTCATGTTCAGCGGATAGTCCTGCACCCAGCCCGAGCGGTACATCGACTTGACCTCCTTGGCGTCACGAGCCTTCGTGTCCGCCTGGAAGGTGGTCTTCGCCGCGCCGGTGCACTCCACCTTCACGGCCTGGCGGATGGAGTTGCAGACCGCGTCCACCCACTCCTTGTGACCGCCGTCGGCGTTGTACTGGATGGAGATCTTGTTCTGCGGAACGCCGCCGCCGGCCTTGATGAGCTGCTTGGCCTTCTTCGGGTTGTACTTGGTGACGTCGCCGGCGGCGTTCTTCTGGTAGCCGAACACGGTCGACGGCACGAAGCCGGTGGCGGGCACGCGGGTGCCCTGCAGCACGGTCTTGGTGATGGTGTCGCGGTCGATCGCCATCGACAGGCCCTGGAGGACCTTCGGGTCGACGTCCTTGAACTGCTTGCCGTAGAAGGCCGGGACGATCGTCTGGGTGGCGGAGTACGGCTGGTCGATGGCGCGGTCGCCGAGGTCGTCCTTGTACTTCGCCAGGTCGCGCGGGGCGAGCTGGGTCATCGAGTCCACGTTGCCGGACTGCAGGTCCTCGTAGGCAGCCTCGAGCTTGGTGTAGTTCTTGAAGATCACGCCGCCGTTCTTGGCCTGGTTCGGGCCCTGGTACTTGGCGTACTTCTTGATCTCGATCTGCTTGTTGTGCTCCCAGCTGACGAACTTGTAGGCGCCGTTGCCGACCGGCTTCTGCCCGGCGGCCTTCGGGTCCTTGTAGAACGACTTCGGCTGCGGCGAGAACGCGTAGTAGCCGAGCTTGTACGCGAAGGCCGGCATCGGGTTGTTCAGCTCGATGGTGAAGGTCGTGTCGTCGACCACCTTCAGACCGGCCAGCTTGTCGGCCTTCGGGTCACCCTTCTCCGGGTGCACGTCCGCGAAGCCCTTGATGTCGGAGAACCAGGAGGCCTGCGTCTGGTTGTTCTTCGGGTTGGCGGCCCAGTTCCAGGCGTCGACGTAGGAGTCGGAGGTCACCGGGGTGCCGTCGTGGAAGGTGTAGTCCGGCTTGAGCTTGACGGTCCAGGTCTTGTTGTCCTTGGACTCCACGGACTCGGCGTTCTCCATGGTGAGCTTGCCCTTGGAGTCATAGCCCGTGAGCTGGTCGAAGACCGTCATGGCGATGTAGGCGCCGTTGGTCTCCATGGTGCTCGTCGGCACCAGCGGGTTCTGCGGCTCGCCGCCCTGCATCTTGAAGATGCCGTTCGGGTCGACCTCACCCCCGCCGCTGCCGCTGTCGCTGCTGCCACCACAGGCCGTAGCCGCGAGACCGACGGCTATCGCGCCGGCGACCCACTTAGCGCTCTTCGCACCGCGCATGGGTTCCTCCTAGGAGTGCACTGTTCTGATCTGAAGGGGGTGAGCACCCGGGTAAGGAACCGAGCCTCAAGTGAATTCACTATCGGTCACGACAGTGCCTGTAAACCACACTTAAAAGGTCTCGATCAGATCACGCAAGATCCTTTAAGAAAGACAAATAGGGACAGACCGTACTAGACAGATCACGCAAAAACGGACTCTGTTGCGTTCACCACACATCATCGTCCGGTATACGGACGAGTAACAGATCCCGCCCTGACGTCCATCCGCGTAAGCGTCTGCGAACGAAAAAGCGGCCCGGCGCCCCGACTTCGGGGCACCGGGCCGCTCGGCCCGCGCAGCGCTCGCGCCTCAGCCCGCGAGCACGCTCTTCTCCTCGGCGAAGTGGCACGCCGACTCATGGTTCGCCGGCGAGTCCGACCCGCTGAAGACCGCCGGCACCGCGAGCAGCGGCTCCTCCTCGGCGCACTTGTCCTGCGCCTTGAAGCACCGCGTACGGAACCGGCAGCCCGACGGCGGATTCGCCGGCGACGGCACATCGCCGGTGAGGATGATCCGCTCCCGGTCCTCGCGCACATCCGGGTCCGGTACGGGCACGGCGGACAG
Organism: Streptomyces coryli; assembly: GCF_011044975.1. Lineage (GTDB taxonomy): Bacteria > Actinomycetota > Actinomycetes > Streptomycetales > Streptomycetaceae > Streptomyces > Streptomyces coryli. The sequence continues at coordinate 11,402 of NZ_JAAKZV010000015.1, forward strand.
CAGCGCCTGGGTGTACGGGTGCGTCGGGTGGTCGTAGATCTGCCGGTCGGTGCCGATCTCCGCCATCCGCCCCAGATACATCACGCCGATGCGGTCGGAGATGTGCCGGACGACGCTGAGGTCGTGCGCGATGAAGAGGTAGGACAGGGTGAACTCGTCCTGCAGCTTCTCCATCAGGTTGATCACCTGCGCCTGGATGGAGACGTCCAGCGCCGACACCGGCTCGTCGCAGATGATGATCTCCGGGTTCAGCGCCAGGCCGCGCGCGATGCCGATGCGCTGCCGCTGGCCGCCGGAGAACTGGTGCGGGTACCGGTTGATGTGCTCCGGGTTGAGCCCCACCGTCTCCAGGAACTCCTGGACCTTCCGCCGCCGGTCGCCCTTCGGCGCCACCTCGGGGTGGATCTCGAACGGCTCCCCGATGATGTCGCCGACCGTCATCCGCGGATTCAGCGAGGTGTACGGGTCCTGGAAGACCATCTGGATGTTGCGGCGTACGGCCTTCAGCGCCCGGCCGCTCAGCCGGGCGATGTCCTCGCCCTTGTAGAAGATCTCCCCGGAGGTCGGCTCCTCCAGCTTCATCAGCAGCTTCGCCACCGTGGACTTGCCGCAGCCGGACTCCCCCACGATGCCCAGGGTCTCGCCCTGGTGCAGGTCGAAGGAGACGCCGTCGACCGCGCGGACCGCGCCGACCTGCCGCTTGAAGACGATTCCCTGGGTCAGCGGGAAGTGCTTGACCAGGTTCCGTACCTGCAGGATCGGCTCGCCGCGCTCAGCGGGCCGGTCGATGACGGCGATCGCCGACTCGTCCGTCGCCGCGTCCACCTGCTCCACCTTGGTCAGGCTCGGCGTCTCCGGCACCGCGTCGGCCGGCTGGTCGTTCGGACCGCCCCCGGGCTTGTCGAGCTCAGCCATCGAGCGTCTCCTTCCAGAAGTGGCACGCGCTCCCGCGGCCGGGCATCGCCCGGTCGTCCGCGTCCTTCACCTCGTACAGCGGGGGAATGTCGGTGCGGCACACGTCCTGCGCCATCGGGCAGCGCGGCTGGAAGGCGCAGCCGGGCGGGATGTTGGTCAGGGTCGGCGGCAGCCCCTTGATCACGTACAGCTCCTGGCCCTTCTGGTCCAGGCGCGGGATCGAGTTCAGCAGGCCCTTGGTGTACGGGTGCGCGGGGCGCCGGTACAGCTCGTGCACCGGAGCCGTCTCCACGATCCGGCCCGCGTACATCACCGCGATCTTGTCGCTGACGTCCGCCACCACACCCATGTCGTGGGTGATCAGGATCAGGCCCATGTTGTACTCGCGCTGCAGCTCCGCGAGCAGCTCCATCACCTGCGCCTGCACCGTCACGTCGAGCGCGGTCGTCGGCTCGTCCGCGATGATCAGGTCCGGCTCCAGCGCCATCGCCATCGCGATCATGATGCGCTGCCGCATGCCGCCGGAGAACTGGTGCGGATAGTCGCCCACCCGCTGCTTCGCGGCAGGGATACGGACCCGGTCCATCAGCTCGATGGCCCTCGCCTTCGCCTCCTTGCGGGAGGCGCCCTGGTGCTTGCGGTACATCTCGCCCAGCTGGTACCCGACGCTGAAGACGGGGTTCAGCGCGGAGAGTGCGTCCTGGAAGATCATCGCGATCTTCCGCCCGCGGATCTTGCGCCGCTGCTCGCTGGACATCTTCAGCAGGTCCTGGCCGCGGTAGAGGATCTCACCCTTGGTGATCTTCCCCGGCGGGATGTCGAGGATGCCCATGATGGTCTGGGCGGTGACCGACTTCCCGGACCCCGACTCGCCGAGCACCGCCAGGGTCTCGCCGGCGCTCACGCTGTAGCTGACGCCGTTGACGGCCTTGGCGACGCCTTCGTTGGTACGGAACTCCACGTGCAGATCGCGGACTTCCAGCAGCGGGCCGCTGTCCGGCTCCGAACGCGGGGCCGGCAGGTCCGCCGCCTTGTCGATGAGTGTCATCGCACGCCCTCCTAACGCAGCTTCGGGTCGAGGGCGTCGCGCACCGCGTCGCCGAGCATGATGAATGCCAGCACTGTCACGCTCAGGAAAAGCGATGGATAGAGCAGCATGTGCGGGTGGTTGAGGAATCTGCTCTGGGCGTCAGCGATCATGAGCCCCCAGGAGATGTTCGGCGACTGGACGCCGATGCCCAGATAGGACAGGGCCGCCTCCGCCGAGATATAGATCCCGAGGTTGATCGTGGAGAGCACGATCACCGGGGCGATGGCGTTGGGCAGCACATGGCGAGTGGCTATCCGCCAGGTGCCCGCACCCAGCGCGCGGGCCGCGATGACGTAGTCGTTGTGCTTGTTGGACAGCACCGCACCACGCATGATCCGGAACACCGAAGGCCAGCCGAGCACCATCAGGATGAGCGCCACGGTGTACACATTGCCGGTGTCGAACATCGACAGGAAGAGCAGGCCGCCCAGCATCAGCGGGATGGCGAAGAAGATCTCGGTGATCCGGGAGAGCACCGTGTCCACCCAGCCGCCGCGCAGTCCGGCGATCAGCCCGAGGACGCCACCGACCATGGAGGTCATGGCGCTGGTCAGGATGCCGACGATGACGGAGTTGCGGGCACCGTAGATGGTGCGGGTGTAGACGTCGCAGCCCTGCACGTCGTAGCCGAAGGGGTGCCCGCTCTTCGGCGGCTCCATGGAGTTGCTCAGCTGGCAGAAGCCCTTCTCGTACGGGCTGCGCTCGGTGAACAACTGGGGCGCGACGGACAGCACGATCAGGCCGAGGATGATGACGGCCGAGATCAGGAAGATCGGATTGCGGACCAGGTCCCGGCGGGCGTCGGACCACAGGCTGGCGACGCGCTCGGACTTCGCCTGCTCGTCGGCACCGTCCGTGGTACCTGGCGCGGGCATGGTAGGTGCGGCCGTGGGGTCAGTCATAGCGGATCCTCGGGTCGAGCACGGCGTACAGGATGTCCACCAGCAGGTTGGCGGCGATATAGACGAGAATCAGCACGGTGACGAAACCGACCACCGTCGTCTGCTCCCGCAGATAGACCGACTGGAACAACTGGCTTCCGACGCCGGGGATATTGAAGATCTGCTCGGTGATGATCGCGCCGCCCATGAGGGAGCCGAGGTCGTAACCGAGATAGGTCACCACCGGGATCAGTGCGGTGCGCACCGCGTGCCGGCCGATGACGCGCTCGCGGCGCAGGCCCTTGGCCACGGCGGTACGGACGTAGTCGGCCCGCATCGACTCCATCAGGCTGGTGCGCATCAACCGGGCGAGATACGCCGTCGAGATGGAGGCCAGCACGAACGCCGGCATCAGCAGGCTGGTGAAGCTCTCCTCGTCCTTGTAGGTGACGGGGAGCAGGTCCCACTTCACACCGACCATCAGCTGCAGGACCGAGCCCAGCACGAAGATCGGGATAGAGATCAGCAGCAGCGTGCTGAGCAGCACCAGCTGGTCGAGGAACTTCCCCTTGCGCAGCGCGGCCAGCACGCCCGCGAGCACGCCGAGCACGGCCTCGATGAGGAAGGCCAGGCCGGTCAGCTTCAGGGTCACCGGGAAGCGCTCGCTCATGATCTCCGAGACTTCGCGGCCCGTATAGGTCTCGCCGAAGTCACCGGAGAACACCCCGGACATGTAGTACCAGTACTGCACATACCAGGGGTCATCCAGGTGGTACTGCTCGCGCAGCTGCGCCGCCACGGCCGGGCTCAGGCGGCGGTCTCCCGCCAGGGCCTGGAGGGGGTCGCCGGAGAGCGCGAAGACCAGCAGAAAAATGATCAGGGTGGCGCCGAGCAGTACAGGGATCGCCTGCAGCAGGCGCCGGACTAGGTAGCGGCCCATCAGGTCTCCAGTAATGCGGATTGTTCGGGCGCGGACCGCAGCGCCGGGGGGTCCCCGGCGCTGCGGCTGCCGCCCTGGAGCGGTGTTTCTGTGGACCGGTTACGAGGCGGGCTTGACCGTCTTCCAGTCCACCTCACCCGACGGGTCGAAGACCAGCGGGGCGAGCTCCTCGCTGACCGCGCCGACCCGGCTGTAGTTGTAGATCGGGATGTACGGCATGTCCTTGACGAGGACGTCATCCGCGGCCTGGTACTTCTTCATGGCCTCGTCCTCGTTCTCGGACTGGTCGGCCTCGTCCATCAGCTTCTCGAACTGCGGGTTGATGTAACCCGAGTAGTTGGAGCCGTTGGTGATGGCCTCCTCCGAGAACAGCGGCCGCAGCCAGTTCTCGATGGACGGGTAGTCCTGGATCCAGCCCATCCGGAAGGCGCCCTCGTACTTCTTGTCACCGAGGTCGTTGAGGATGCCCTGGAACTGCTCGAAGGGCTTCACGGTGACGTTGATGCCGAGGTTCTCCTCGAGCTGGTTGCCGACCGCCTCGATCCACTGCTTGTGGTCGCCGTCCGCGTTGTACGCCAGGGTCAGCTTGTCGCCCGGCAGGCCCTTCGAGGCGCCGTAGAGCTTCTTGGCCTCGGCCGGCTCGTACTTGCAGGAGTCGCAGTTGCCCTCGCGGTAGCCCGGGACACCGGAGTTGACGAAGTCGTCGGCCGGCGTACGGCTGCCGGCGTAGATCTTCTCGGCGATGGTCTTCCGGTCGATGGCCATCGAGATGGCCTTGCGGGTGTCGGCGTCGGTGGCCTTCAGCGTCTTGTTGTCGAAGCCGATGTACGCGACCGAGGCCTCGTCACCCTTGATGAAGCGCTCGCCGAGGTCACGGTCGGCGGTCTCCAGCGCGGACACCGGGATGGTGTCCATGATGTCGACGTTGCCGTCCTGCAGCTCGCGGTAGCCCGCCTCCAGATCCGCGAAGATCTTGAAGGTGACACCGGCGATCTTGTAGTCACCGGCGTCGGGGTGCTTCTTGTTGAGCACCGTCTTGATCTGCTTGTTGTGCTCGAACTTCCCGCTCATCTTGAACGGGCCGTTGCCGATCGGCGCTTCCTCGAAAGCCTTCGGGTCCTTGAAGAACGCCTCCGGCAGCGGCATGAAGGGGTTGAAGCCCAGCATGATCTTGAACTGGCTGAACCGGTCCGTCAGCGTGACCTCGAAGGTCTTTTCGTCGACGACCTTCAGGCCCTTCATGGTCTTCGCCGTCGGCTTCTTCTTCTCGCCGGGGTTCAGGTCCTTGTACCCGTCGATCTTCGCGAACAGCGGGTTGGTCTCCTGCGCGTTCTCCTGGTTGGCGCCCCAGTTCCACGCGTCGACATAGGACTTGGCCGTGACCTTCTCACCGTTGTGGAAGGTGTAGCCGTCCTTCAGCTTGATCGTCCACTTCTTGCTGTCCTCGGTCTCGATGGACTCGGCCATGGCCAGCTGCGGCTCGCTGGTCTTGGCGTCGTACGAAACAAGGCCGGTGAACAGCGCCTGTATGACCTGCGTGCCCTCGGACTCGTACGTGTTGGACGGGATCAGGCCGTGCTGAGGCTCGCCTGAATACATGGTGACCTGGGGCTTCGATGCACCCTTGTCGCCATCGCCACCGTCATCGCCACCGCCACAGGCCGTCGCCGCCAGCGCGACGGCTACAGCCGCCGCCGCCCATTTGGCACTTGTCGCACCCCGCATGGGTAAGCCTCCTCGAGAATCACTGTCCAACGAGTCGAAGCACAGGGCCAGTTGATGCCGGTTACGCAACCCCCGGCACTACTCCCCCGCCTTGCGCACGCTCGCATGCCGACATGCCAATACGTTGGCCTGCCATGTGGTCGAGCTCAATGCCCATCACTATCGGGGAAGTTGGGCACGGCAACTACGCCGGGTTGGTCTCGATCCGATCACACCTCGTGTGATGGATTGGCCGAAATATGGACACAACAAGGCTAGACAGACAGTCACGAAACGGTCTGTTAACGCGAGATGCGGGCCGGACCGTCCGAATACCGGACGTTTCATGATCGACGAGAGAGGTAATTCGCTAGGCCGAAGGTGATGTCCTCCTCTAGCGTCTCCAGGTTCCAGCGTCCGCCGCGATACGCGGTGTTGGTCACCCAGAAGACGGTGATCCCGTCGCCCGTTATGGTCCTGCCGGTACTGGCGAAGGACCAGTCGTTCCCGCCGTTGTGCCAGGCGGCGCGCCCGACGCGAGTGTCGGCGAAGGCCCACCCGTATCCGTACGAACCGCTGCCGCCCGGCTCCCGCACGTACGGGGTGAAGAGCTTCCGGAGCTGGGCTTTCGGCAGCACGCCGCCCTTTCCGCTGCCGCGGCTGAGGGCGCGGTGCCAGGCGAACGTGTCGCGGGCGGTGGAGAGCATCCCGCCATTGCCGCGCAGGTTCCAGTACGGGCCGTCATCCGCCCACGGGTGGTCGAGGGGCGTGCCCTGGCTGCGCCCGCGGGCGTCGTACTCGACGGCGATCTTGTCCCTGTCCCAGCGCGGCAGGACGTATCCGGTGTGCCGCATGCCGGCGGGCTCGAAGAGCCGGGTGGCGAGGAAGCGCTCGTACGGGAGGCCTGAGGCGTGCTCGACGACGGCGGCGAGGAGGCTGTAGCCGAGGTTGGAGTAGTGGAAGCCGCGGTCAGGGCGGAGGTCGGCGCGCAGGGCGCGTTGGATGAGCTGTCGGCGTGAGACGGGCTCGTAGTCGTCGCCGAGACCCTCGGGCAGCCCGGAGGTGTGGGTGAGGAGCTGATGGAGGGTGATGCCGCGCTTGTCCGGCGGCACGATGGCGCCGTCGGCGCCGAGATGGGTGCTGAGTCGATCGCTCACTTTCAGCCGCCCCATCGCCTCCAGCTTCAGCACCGCGGCGGCGGTGAACTGCTTGGTGATCGACATGACGTCGTAGACGGTGTCGCAGTCGTTGCCGGCGCGGCGGGGGTGGAATCCGGCGCAATGGACCAGCTTGTTCCCGCGGGCGGCCATGACGGTGCCGGTGGGGCCGTCGGGGAGGGTGCGGCGGAGGAAGGCGTCGATACGACGGTCGACGGGGTCGCGCGGCGGCTTCGCACCGATCCGGGCCTCGGCGTGCCCGCAGCCGATGAGCAGCAGGGCGGTGAGAACGGCGGCGATGGCGGCACGGATCTTCATGGGCTCGCTCCTCGGGTCAACTCGGCGGCTGATCCCGCAGGTTGACCCCAGCTGGGCGGCCTGCCCAAGATGGCGAGGTGTCCGAGACCGTACGAATCGCCGTACGGCCAGGTCAGCGAGGAGCCGCCATGACCGTCGTGCCACCCCCGGAACCGCCCGCGACGGCGGACGAGGCGGAGTTCATGGCATCACTGCGCCGCCTGAAGACGTGGTCGGGCCGCAGCTACCGGCAGCTGGAGCGAGCGGCGTCGGCGGCCGGGGAGTGGCTTCCGTCGTCGACGGCGGCGTCGATGCTGACGCGGCAGACGCTGCCGCGTGAGGAGCTGCTGTGGGCGTATGTACGGGCCTGCGGCCTGGCCGAGGAGCCGGCCGAGGCGTGGCTGGCGGCGCGCACCCGCACGGCGCTGGGCGACGATGCGTGCGTACGCACGCTGCCTCGCCGTTTGCGTGTATCGGTGGCCGCCGCAGCTGCGCTGGCCGCGCTGGCCCTGGGCGGAACGATGGCCTTCCAGGCCGAGGAGCACGACGTGCGGGTGACGACGTCACGCTGACGCCCTTCGCGCCTGCGGCGCGGTTCCGCGCTCCGCGCGGAGTCCTCAAACGCCGGACGGGCTGATAGTAGGTGCGCCCGCAGCGCCGACAGGCTGATAGTGGATGGCCCGCAGCGCCGACAGGCTGATGGCGGTGCGCGCGCAGCGCCGGACGGGCTTGATTCGGCGGCACTGGACCACCAAATCAAGCCCGTCCGGCGCTTGAGGACTTCCGCGGCGGAGCCGCAGGAAACCTCAGGCGTGCTTCGCGCGCGAGATGGCGCGGGCCCGCTCGCGCGCATCCAGCGCGACCTTACGGATGCGCACCGTCTCCGGCGTCACCTCCACACACTCGCCGTCGCGGCAGAACTCCAGCGACTGCTCGAGCGACAGCTTGCGCGGCGGGACGATCGACTCCGCGATGTCGGACGTCGCCGAGCGGATGTTGGTGAGCTTCTTCTCCTTGGTGATGTTGACGTCCATGTCGTCGGCGCGCGAGTTCTCGCCGACGATCATGCCCTCGTACACCTCCGTACCCGGCTCCACGAAGAGCGTCCCCCGCTCCTGCAGGTTCGTCATCGCGAAGGCCGTCACCGCACCCATGCGGTCCGCGACCAGCGACCCGCTGTTACGCGTGCGCAGCTCACCGAACCACGGCTCGTGACCCTCGAAGATCGAGTGCGCGATGCCCGTACCACGCGTCTGCGTCAGGAACTCCGTACGGAAGCCGATCAGCCCACGCGCCGGCACCACGAACTCCATCCGGACCCACCCGGACCCGTGGTTCGTCATGGTCTCCATGCGGCCCTTGCGCGCCGCCAGCAGCTGCGTGATGGCGCCCAGGTGCTCCTCGGGCGCGTCGATCGTCATCCGCTCGACCGGCTCGTGCACCTTGCCGTCGATCTCCTTGGTGACGACCTCCGGCTTGCCCACCGTCAGCTCGAAGCCCTCCCGGCGCATGGTCTCCACGAGGATCGCGAGCGCCAGCTCGCCACGCCCCTGGACCTCCCAGGCGTCGGGACGCTCGGTCGGCAGCACCCGCAGCGAGACGTTACCGATCAGTTCCCGGTCCAGCCTGTCCTTGACCAGCCGCGCCGTGACCTTGTGGCCCTTGCCGCCCTTGCCGACCAGCGGCGAGTTGTTCGTGCCGATCGTCATCGAGATCGCCGGCTCGTCGACCGTGATCAGCGGCAGGGCGACCGGGTTCTCCGGGTCGGCCAGGGTCTCGCCGATCATGATGTCCGGGATGCCCGCCACCGCGCAGATGTCGCCGGGACCGGCCTTCTCGGCCGGCTTACGGGTCAGCGCGTCGGTCATCATCAGCTCGGTGATGCGGACGTTCTGCATCGTGCCGTCGCGCTTGATCCACGCGACCGTCTGGCCCTTCTTCAGCTCGCCCTGCTCGACGCGGAGCAGCGCGATGCGGCCGAGGAAGTTGTCGGCGTCCAGGTTCGTCACGTGCGCCTGGAGCGGGGCCTCCTCGTCGTACGAGGGGGCCGGGACGTGCTGCAGCAGCGTCGTGAAGAACGGCTCCAGGCTGTCGCTGTCCTGCGGGACCGTGCCGTCCTCGGGCTTGGTGAGGGACGCGATGCCGTCGCGGGCGCAGGCGTAGACGATCGGGAACTCGATCTGCTCCTCGTCCGCGTCCAGGTCCAGGAAGAGGTCGTACGAGTCGTCCACGACCTCGGCGATCCGGGAGTCGGGGCGGTCCGTCTTGTTGATGCACAGGATCACCGGGAGGCGGGCCTCCAGGGCCTTCCTGAGCACAAAGCGGGTCTGCGGGAGCGGGCCCTCCGAGGCGTCCACCAGCAGCACGACGGCGTCGACCATGGACAGGCCGCGCTCCACCTCGCCGCCGAAGTCGGCGTGGCCGGGGGTGTCGATGATGTTGATCACGACCGGCTCACCGCCGCCCTTGGGGTGGTACTTCACCGCCGTGTTCTTGGCGAGGATCGTGATGCCCTTCTCACGCTCCAGGTCGTTCGAGTCCATCATGCGTTCGTCGACCGACTCGAGGTCGTGCGCCGCGAAGGCGCCGGCCTGCTTGAGCATGGCGTCGACCAGGGTGGTCTTGCCGTGGTCGACGTGGGCGACGATGGCGACGTTGCGGATGTCGTTGCGCGTGGGCATGCGGCGGCGCTTCTCCGGGGCTCGTGGGTTGCGGCTCTTCCTGTTGTGATCCAGCCGCCGCCGGGCGGAAATCGCCTCGGCCGTCCCCCATTTTACGGGGACGGCCGAGGGTTCCGCGTTTCAGGCCTCAGCGGCGCCAGCCGATGTCCTGGTATCGGGGGGTTGCGAACCCGTGCGCACCGGTGTTCATCAGGCCATTCTTCGTCGCCACCAGCTGCGGGCGCTGGTAGAGCGGGAGCGATCCGGCGGCCGCCCAGATCCGGGTGTCGGCCTTGGCCAGCAGCTGGCGCTGCGCCGTCGGGTCCAGCTCGCCCGCCGCCTGGTCGAAGAGCTGGTCGACCTCGTCGGTGCCGACCCGGGTGTAGTTCTGCTCGACCAGCAGCGAGCCGTCGGGGGCCGGCTGCGGCTTGGCGTAGATCGGACGGGCATCGGTGGCCGGGTAGGCGGTGCCGGGCCAGGAGTACAGCGCCAGGTCGTACTGGCCGGCCGCGATGTAGTCCTTGAAGTAGCTGTCGCCGCCGGCCTTGATGATCTTCGCCTGGACGCCGATCGAGTCCAGCATCCGCACGATCCGGGCCGCCACCGCCCGCAGCTGCGCCGAGCCCTCGTCGGACGGCACCACGAACTTCAGCGTCAGCGGCTTGCCGTCCTTGACGAAGGGCCGGTTCCGCGGCGCCGCGGCCAGCGGGTCGCTCTCCTTGGCCATCCTGGCCTGGGTGGCCCGGGCCGCCTTCTTCGCCTTCGCGTACTCGGTCCCGTCCTCACCGTACTTCGAGGCCACCTTCAGCAGCTTCGCCTGCTCGCGCAGCGCCGTGCGGTGCATGTCCGCCCCGGCCGCTACGGAGAAGGGGAGCTCGATGGCGCGCGGCGCGAGCATGCCGGGCTTGGAGTCCTCCTGCTTGGCGTCCGCCGTGCCGTTCTTGCGGCCGATCGGGCCGCCCTTCCAGCCGGCCTCGGCGAGCAGCGCCTGCGCGGCCTGCACGTCCTGCTCGCCGAGCGCGGCGCTGTGGTCCTCGTAACCCTGCTGCACGCTCATGAAGAGGTGGCTGCCCAGCGGCCTGGCCGGCAGCCCGAGCGGGCCGAGGACGCTGCGGGCGACCTCGCCGCGGTCGACGGCGCGGGCGACGGCGTGCCGTACCGCCTCGTCGGCGAGGGGGCCGCTGCTGCCGTTGAGGGCAAGCTGGGTGTAGGCGGGCTCCAGGGCCTTGCGGACGGTGAATTTCTTCGGCAGCTCGGCGGTGTTCTTCTCGGCCTCGGAGAGCTTCTTACTCCCCTTGTTCTTGTCGTCGGCCTGCTTCTCCGTGCTGCTGATGTGCTTCGCGTGCTGCGGCTTGCCCGCCGCCTGGGCGGTGCGGGCCTTCTGCCGCATGGCCTTACGGGCCTGGGCGACCTCCAGCGCGAAGTCGCGGTCCACCTCGGCGATGTCGATCCGGCCGTCGGCCAGCGCCTGCTCGCGGTCGGCCCGCTTGACGGGCTTGAAGACCAGCTTGTCGAGCGCGGGGCGGCTGCCCCACCACTCGGCGTTGCGGACCAGCTCGACCCCGCGCTTCTTGCTCAGCTTGGGCTTCTTCCGGTCCTTCTTGTCGCCCTTCTTGCCGTCGTCCTTGCTGCCGTCGTCCAGCGTGAACGGGCCCGCGACGACGTCGAGTTCGGTGCGCGAGGTGTCGTTGAAAGCGTCGGGGCTGCCCATCACGCTCTTCGGGTACAGCGGCGTGAAGAGGCCCTGCCAGTCGGCGTACGGCTCCTTGAAGGTGACCTCGATCTCGCCGCTCTTCTTGCCCGGCTTGATCGACTTGATGCGGTCGTAGCCGGCGTTGCGGGCGGTCCAGAAGGCGTTGTTCTTGCCGTTCAGCGCCATCCACTGGGCCCGGAAGTCGGCGATGCCGATGCGCCGGCCGTCGCTCCAGCGGGCCTTGGGGTTGAGCTGGTAGACGACCTTCTGGCGCGGCTCCCGCTTGGTGACCTCGGCGGAGCGCAGGTAGTCCTCGTTGAGCTGCGGGCGGCCGTGCTTGTCGGTGGTGAAGAGCGCGGGCAGCACCGCCTCGGCGACGCGGTCGGTGGCCTCACCCGCGTCGACCTGGAAGGCGTTGTACGTGTGCGGCAGCGCGTCCACCGCCCAGCGCACCGTGCCACCGCTCTTCAGCGCCGAGCGCTGCGCGGTGGTGACGTCCTCGGCGGCCGTCGAGGACGCGGCCCCGCCGGAGCTGCACGAGGCCGCCAGGGGCAGCACCAGACCGGCGGCGGCCAGTGCCGCGGCGGCCCGTGCGGCGCGGTGGCGCTGCCTGCGGCTGACTTGGGTCATGTCCGTTACCTCCGCCGTGACCACGTATGGCCCCTTTTCCTGCTGATCACATCGAGTGCCAACCCACTGAATGACAGCGGTGCGGCCCGAATGGGGAGGCGCGGCGGACCCCGGACACAAAGCGACCCGTTTGGCGCAGTCGTGCGACTGTCCGACGACACGCCCCGTCAAGCGGACACGGCTTGTCCCCCGCGGGAGCGGATATCCGCAGATCCCTTCCCAAGCGCGAGTGTGACGCGCAACACTCACCAGGTCAGCGCCGCACATTGCGGAGGTGAGGGCAGAAGATGTCCCTGCACGACGAACTGACGGCGGCTCAGCGCTGTCTCGACGATCTCACGCGCACCATCGGCCGGCTCCAGTCCAGTCCCGGCGTGGGCGAGCTGGAGATCCGCCGTGTCCGTACCGACACCGAGCATCTACGCGAGAGTCTCGCGCTGCTGCGTGACGCCGCGCCGCGCTCGGCCGGGCCGCAGCCGTCGGTGGTCCGGATCCCGGACCAGCCGTACGACCGCTCCCTGTGGAGCGACTGCGACGACGAAGGACTCGGCGCGAGCGACCGACACGCTCCCTAGAGGGCCGGAGGCAGCTCCCTCTGAGCCTCACCTCCCCCATCCCCGTCCCGGAGACCACCTTGGCAACCGAAGCCACCGAACGACCCGCCCCCGACAGTCCGCCCCCCGCCGGGGGCGTCACCGCCCCCGGACGCGCCGCGATCAGAGAGCGGCATCTGCGTACGGACCGATGGTGGCTGGCACCGGCCGCCACCGCGGCCGGGCTGCTCGCCTTCGTCATCTACTCGACCTGGCGGGCCTTCGCGAACACGGACTACTACGCGGCCCCGTACGTCTCGCCCTTCTACTCCCCCTGTCTGGCGGAGAACTGCGAGCCGATGAAGGGCGGCCCCAACTTCGACCTCCTCGGCGGCTGGTGGGGCCTCTCGCCCGCGATCATCATCCTGATCTTCCCGCTGGGCTTCCGCCTGACCTGCTACTACTACCGCAAGGCCTACTACCGCGGCTTCTGGGCGTCGCCGCCGGCCTGCGCGGTGGCGGAGCCGCACAAGAAGTACTCCGGCGAGACCCGCTTCCCGCTGGTGCTGCAGAACATCCACCGGTACTTCTTCTACGCGGCCGTGCTGGTCGCCCTGATCCTGACGTGGGACACCGTGCTCGCGTTCCGGAACAGCGACTACGAGTGGGGCCACATGGGCCTGGGCACCCTCGTATTCCTCGCGAACATCGTGCTGATCTGGGCGTACACCCTCTCCTGCCACTCGTGCCGGCACATCGTCGGCGGCCGGCTGAAGCACTTCTCCAAGCACCCGGTGCGCTACAAGCTCTGGGGCTGGGTGGGGAAGCTGAACGAGCGGCACATGTTCCTGGCCTGGGCCTCGCTGATCAGCGTGGCGGCGGCCGACTTCTACGTCTATCTGGTGGCCTCGGGCGCGTTCGACGACCCGACGCTGTTCTGAGAGGGATGCACGCAACATGACGCACGTCGAAAGGCAGCAGTGGGACGTCGTGGTGGTCGGGGCCGGCGGCGCCGGGCTGCGCGCCGCCATCGAGGCCCGCGAGCAGGGCCTGCGTACGGCCGTGATCTGCAAGTCGCTGTTCGGCAAGGCCCACACGGTCATGGCCGAGGGCGGCATCGCGGCATCCATGGGCAACGTCAACTCGGGCGACAACTGGCAGGTGCACTTCCGCGACACCATGCGCGGCGGCAAGTTCCTCAACCACTGGCGGATGGCCGAACTGCACGCCAAGGAGGCCCCGGACCGGGTCTGGGAGCTGGAGACCTGGGGCGCGCTCTTCGACCGTACGAAGGACGGCAAGATCTCGCAGCGCAACTTCGGCGGGCATGAGTACCCGCGGCTTGCGCACGTCGGCGACCGGACCGGCCTGGAACTCATCCGCACGCTGCAGCAGAAGATCGTGTCGCTGCAGCAGGAGGACTTCAAGGAGACCGGGGACTACGAGGCGAAGCTCAAAGTCTTCCAGGAGGTCACGGTCACACGGGTCCTCAAGGACGACAGCGGAAAGGTTTCCGGAGTCTTCTGCTACGAGCGGGAGTCCGGGCGCTTCTGCGTCATCGAGGCGCCGTCCGTGGTGCTCGCGACCGGCGGGATCGGCAAGTCCTTCAAGGTGACGTCGAATTCGTGGGAGTACACGGGCGACGGGCACGCGCTGGCGCTGCTCGCCGGGGCGTCGCTGATCAACATGGAGTTCGTGCAGTTCCATCCCACCGGGATGGTCTGGCCGCCGTCGGTGAAGGGGATTCTCGTCACCGAGTCGGTGCGGGGTGACGGGGGCGTGCTCCGTAACTCCGAGGGCAAGCGGTTCATGTTCGACTACATCCCCGACGTCTTCAAGGAGAAGTACGCGCAGACGGAGGAGGAGGGCGACCGCTGGTACAAGGACCCGGACAACAACCGGCGGCCGCCCGAGCTGCTGCCGCGCGACGAGGTCGCGCGGGCGATCAACTCCGAGGTCAAGGCGGGCCGCGGCTCGCCGCACGGCGGCGTCTTCCTCGACGTGTCGACACGGATGCCGGCCGAGGAGATCAAGCGGCGGCTGCCGTCGATGCACCACCAGTTCAAGGAGCTGGCGGACGTCGACATCACGGCCGAGGCGATGGAGGTCGGGCCGACCTGCCATTACGTCATGGGCGGCGTCGACGTCGAGCCGGACACCGCGGCCGCGGTCGGGGTGCCGGGTCTGTTCGCGGCCGGTGAGGTCGCGGGCGGCATGCACGGCTCGAACCGGCTGGGCGGCAACTCGCTCTCCGACCTGCTGGTCTTCGGCCGGCGCGCCGGGCTGCACGCGGCGAAGTACGCGGCCGAGCTGGGCGATTCCCGGCCCGTGGTGAACGAGGACGAGATCGCGACGGCCTCCGCGGAGGCGCTGCGGCCGTTCAGCGCCGAGCCGAGCGACGAGGACGGCGCGCGGCCGCCGGAGAACCCGTACACGATCCACCAGGAGCTGCAGCAGGCGATGAACGACCTCGTCGGCATCATCCGGCGGGAGCCGGAGATGAACGAGGCGCTGCAGCGGCTCGGCGAGCTGCGCGGGCGGGCCCGGCGGGCCGGGGTCGAGGGACACCGGCAGTTCAACCCCGGCTGGCACCTGGCGATCGACCTGCGGAACATGCTGCTGGTGAGCGAGTGCGTCGCGCGCGCGGCGCGGGAGCGCACCGAGTCGCGCGGCGGGCACACCCGGGACGACTTCCCCGGGATGGACCGCGACTGGCGCAAGTCGAATCTCGTGTGCCGGCTCTCCGACCCGAGCGGCGGCCTCGCCGCCACCGACCCGGAGCGCGGCCAGATCCGCCTGGAGAAGCGGGAGATGCCGCCGATCCGGCCCGATCTGCTCGACCTGTTCGAGAAGGACGAACTGGTGAAGTACCTGACCGACGAGGAGCTGACGGCAGAGTGACCACCGCTGCTACGGGATACATCGCCAAGTTCAAGGTATGGCGTGGGGACACCGAGGGCGGTGCCCTGGAGGACTTCGAGGTCGAGGTGAACGAGGGCGAGGTCGTCCTCGACATCATCCACCGGCTGCAGGCCACGCAGGCCCCGGACCTGGCGGTGCGGTGGAACTGCAAGGCGGGCAAGTGCGGTTCGTGCTCCGCGGAGATCAACGGGCGGCCGCGGCTGCTGTGCATGACGCGGATGTCGGTCTTCACCCGCGAGGAGACCATCACCGTCACGCCGCTGCGGGCCTTCCCGATCGTCCGCGACCTCGTCACCAACGTGGGCTTCAACTACCAGAAGGCCCGCGAGGTCCCGTCCTTCGTACCGCCGCAGGACCTCGGTCCCGGCGAGTACCGGATGATGCAGGAGGACGTCAACAGGTCGCAGGAGTTCCGTAAGTGCATCGAGTGCTTCCTGTGCCAGGACACCTGCCATGTGGTCCGCGACCACGAGGACAACAAGGAGGCGTTCGCCGGGCCGCGGTTCCTGATGCGGGTGGCGGAGCTGGACATGCACCCGCTGGACGACGCGGCCGAGCAGGGCCTCGACCGTAAGGCGACGGCGCAGGAGGAGCACGGGCTCGGCTACTGCAACATCACGAAGTGCTGCTCGGAGGTCTGCCCGGAGGGCATCAAGATCACCGACAACGCGCTGATCCCGCTCAAGGAACGGGCGGTGGACCGGAAGTATGACCCGCTGGTCTGGCTGGGCAACAAGATCATGAGGCGCGGCCAGGACACCTGACGTCAGCGGTCGCACCAATGACACACCCGAAGGGGCCCTTGTGACACAGGGGCCCCTCCGCAATGCTCCTGCGCATGCGCAGACCCTTTAACCGCCGTACGCATCTGTCACTTTGGCCGCTGCTGGCGGCACTGCTGGCCACCGGCCTCAGCTACAGCGCCCCCGCGACCTCCGCGCCCGACGACGACGCCCTGACCCAGGCGCTCGACAACATCCTCGCCGACAGCCGCCTCAACGGCGGTCTGGCCTCCGTCACCGTCGCGGACGCGGCCAGTGGCGAGACGCTTTACGAGCGGGCGCCCGACGTGCGCCTGATGCCCGCGTCCAACACCAAGCTGCCGACGTCCGCGGCCGCCATGGCCGTCCTCGGCCCCGACTACACCTGGGATACGGACGTCCTGGCGACGGGAAAGCGCAGCGGCGGCACCCTCGAAGGGGACCTCTACCTGCGCGGCACCGGCGACCCGACGCTGCTCGCCGAGGACCTCGACGCGCTCGCGCAGAAGGTCGCCGCCGAGGGGATCACCAGGGTGAGCGGGCGGCTGGTCGCCGATGACACCCGCTTCGACGCCGTCCGGCTCGGGGATTCGTGGGCGGCGGATGACGAGTCGGCGTATTACGAGCCGCAGATCTCCGCGCTCACCCTCAATGCCGATACGGACTACGACAACGGCAACGTGGTGATCGAGACCAGCCCGGGCAAGCAGGCCGGGGACGCGGCGGCCGTCAAGATGACGCCGGCCAATCGCTACGTGAAGGTCGTCAACCGCGCGAAGACCGTCGGCAAGGACGAGCCGAGCACGCTGGGCGTCGAGCGCAACCACGGCACCAACACGATCGTGGTCAGCGGGAACATCCCGCAGAAGGCCGACACCGATAAGCAGTGGATCGCGGTCTGGGAGCCGACCGGCTACGCCGCCTCGGTCTTCCGCGACAAGCTGGCCGCGCACGGGATCAAGGTCGCCGGCGGCACGCGGCTCGGCGAGGCCGTACCGGACGGTGCCGACAAGCTCGCCACCCACGGCTCGATGTCGCTGGCCCGCGTGCTCACCCCGTTCATGAAGCTGTCCAACAACGGGCACGCCGAGGTCCTCGCCAAGACGATGGGGTACGAGGCGGAGAAGTCCGGCAGCTGGGGTGCGGGCCTCAAGGCCATCGGCGGGTGGCTGAAGGGCGACGCGGGCGTCGACACCGGCACGCTGCGGCAGGCCGACGGGTCGGGGCTCTCGCGCAAGAACAACGTCCCGAGCGGGCAGTTCGCGAAGCTGCTGCATCACGCACAGCAGGAGCCCTGGTTCAAGGAGTGGTACGACGCGCTGCCGGTCGCCTGCAACAGCGACCGGATGGTCGGCGGGACGCTGCGCTCCCGGATGTGCGGCACCCCGGCGGCGGGGAACGTGCACGCGAAGACCGGGTCGCTCACCGGGGCGTCCGCGCTCTCCGGGTACGTCACGGCCGCCGACGGCAAGAAGTTGATCTTCAGCGTGGTGCTGAACAACTACCTCGCCTCGTCCGTGAAGGACATCGAGGACAAGATCGCGGTGGTGCTCGCCTCGTACCGCGAGGGCGCGGAGACCATCAAGGAACCCTCGCTCACCCGGAAGGCGGCACCCCCGGCCGACCTCGAGTGCGCCTGGCAGAAGCCGCGCTCCTGCTAGCGCAGTAGTCACGCGATACCCGGCCCGGTCGCGACCGCATCATTACGGACTTATGGTGCGGAAAGGACCGGGTCGGGCGGCGGCCCGGCGCAGCGAGAAGGGCCTGGCGCGGATGCGAATACGGCGGCTTCGCTATGGGTGTGCCGTACTGGGCGCGCTCGGGACCCTGCTGCTCCAGGGCGCGTCAGCGCCCCTCGTAGACCCCGTCACCCTCGACAAGGACGGGCAGATCACCGACGAGGTCGGCGCCCTCGGCAGCCGCCGCGGTGAGGTGGCCACGGCGCTCGAGGATCTCGACAAGTCGAACAACATCCAGCTCTACGTCGCGTATGTGCGCAACTTCGCCGGCCGCGGCGGGCAGTCCTGGGCCGATGCCACCGCCGAGAAGAACGGGCTCGGGCAGAACGACATCCTCCTCGCCGTCGCCACCCGCGACCGTCAGTACGCCACCTCCGCCGCCACCGACTCCGGCCTCACCGAGGACCAGATCCAGCAGGTCAACGCCGAGGCCATCGAGCCGGCGCTGCGCCAGAACGACTGGGCGGGCGCGGCCATCGGCGGGGCGGACGGCATCGCGGCCGTGCTGGACGGCAAGCCCATCCCGAAGCCCGAGATCACCCCGGGCCCGGCTAATCCGGGCGGCGGGACCGGTGCCGAGCAGTTCACCGCCTCCGACGCGCTGGTGCCGGTGCTGGCGGTGGGCGGGGCCGCGGTGGCGGCCGGGTATCTGTTCTCGCCCAAGCGGCGCAAGCGGCGGCAGGAGGGCGGTGGCTGGGGCCGGAGCGGGCCGCAGCTGACGCCGTTGCCCGCGCTGGACTCGCAGGCCAGGACGCTGCTGGTGGAGACCGACGACGCGATCCGCACCTCGTCGGAGGAGCTGGGCTTCGCCTCCGCCCAGTTCGGCGAGGAGGCGTCCAAGCCGTTCAACGACGCCATCGGATACGCCAAGGGCGAGCTCACCGCGGCCTTCCGGCTGCGGCAGCAGCTCGACGACGCGTATCCCGAGGACGACGCCACCAAGCGGAAGATGCTCGACGAGATCATCGCCCGCTGCACCGACGCCAACCGGCGGCTCGACGCCGAGTCGGCCGCCTTCGACCAGCTGCGCGCCATGGTCACCAACGCCCCCGAGGTGCTGGCCAACGCCGAGGCGGCGGCGGAGCGGCTGCCGCAGCGGATCAACGACGCCGAGGTGCAGCTCACCGGGCTGGGGCAGGCGTACGCGTCGTCCGCGTTCGCGGCGGTGGCGAACAACCCGCGGGAGGCCAAGGACCGCTTCCAGTTCGCGGCGAAGAACCTCACCCAGGCCCGTACTGCGCTGACCGGAGGCGACCGCAACATCACGGCCGTGCACGTGCGCGCCGCCGAGGGCGCGATCGAGCAGTGCGACACCCTCACCGACGCGGTGCTGCGGCGGGCGAACGAGCTGCAGGCCGCGGCCGCGAAGGTCGAGGAGTCGCTCCGGGACATGCAGGCGGACCTCGCCGACGCCCGCGGCATGGTCTCCGGCACCAACCACGACGTGTCCACCGCCGATCTGCAGGGCCGCATCGCCCGCGCCGAGACGGTGCTCGCCGAGGTGCAGCAGTCGGTGGCGGCGGGCCCGTACGACCCCCTGGACACCCTGCGCCGGATCGAGGAGGCGGACGCGGCGCTGGAGGAGGCGCTGTCCGGCGCCCGGGAGCAGGCGGCGGCCGAGCGCAAGGCCCGCGGCCTGCTCGACCAGGCGCTGCTCGCGGCGCGCAGCGAGGTGGCGGCGGCCCGCGACTTCATCACCACCCACCGCGGCGGCATCGGCAGCTCGGCCCGCACCCGGCTGCACGAGGCGCAGCGGCATCTGCAGCAGGCCGAGAGCTTCGCGTCCGCGGACGCGACCAGCGCCCTGCAGCACGCCCAGCAGGCGGACAGCCTGGCGCAGCAGGCGCGCGAGCTCGCCGAGCGCGATGTCTACGGCGGCTACGGATCCGGCTACGGGCGGATGGGCGGCATGGGCGGCGGCGGCCGCTTCTAGTACGTATCTGATCGACCAGCTCACAAGGAGAACGGCGTCATGACCGGAAAGCAGACCATCCTCGGCCGCGTCACCCAGCTCGCCCGGGCCAACATCAACGCGCTCATCGACCAGGCGGAGGACCCGCAGGTCATGATCGACCAGCTGATCCGCGACTACACCGGCAACATCCGCGAGGCGGAGGAGGCGGTGTCGGTGACGATCGGCAATCTGCGGCTGATGGAGCAGGACCGCACCGAGGACCAGGAAGCCGCCACCGAGTGGGGCAACAAGGCGCTGGCGGCGTCGGCCAAGGCCGACGAGCTGCGGGCCGCCGGGAACACGCTGGACGCCGACAAGTTCGACCAGCTCGCCCGGGTCGCGCTGCAGCGGCAGCTGCAGCACGAGAACGAGATGCGGACCGCGGCGCCGATGATCACCAGCCAGACGGAGGTGGTCGACAAGCTGCGTACCAACCTGGAGGCGATGAAGGGCAAGCTCTCCGAGCTGAACTCCAAGCGCGACCAGCTGGTGGCCCGCTCCCGTACGGCGCAGGCGCAGAACCAGATGCTGGACGCGGTCCGGTCGATGGACGTCACCGACCCGACGGCGGAGCTGGGGCGCTTCGAGGAGAAGATCCGCCGCGAGGAGGCCCGCGCGATGGGCAAGGAGGAGCTGGCGAACTCGTCCCTGGACGCCCAGTTCGAGCAGCTCGACGACCTCGGCACGAAGGCGGAGATCGACGCGCGGCTGGCCCAGCTCAAGGGCAACGGCGGCAGCACGGTGACCGCCATCGGCGGCGGGCAGCAGGCTGCGTGATCCTCAGAACGCGCTGAGCAGCGCCTCCACCGGGTCCTCCGCCGCCGGCTGGTCGCCCGGGAGAGCGAGTTCGTACCAGACGGTCTTGCCGCGGTGGGTGCGCCTGCTGCCCCAGTTGAGGCTGAGCAGGCTGACCAGTTGCAGGCCGCGGCCGCCCTCGTCCGTGTCGCGGGCGCGGCGGCGGCGGGGCTGGACCAGGGCGGCGTCCCAGACCTCGCAGACCAGGGTGCGGTCGAGGAGGAGGCGGAGGCGGATCTCGCCTTCGCCGTGCCGGAGCGCGTTGGTGACCAGCTCGCTGACCAGCAGCTCGGTGGTGTCGACCAGGTCGTCGAGGCCCCAGTCGAGCAGCTGCGCGCGGGCGTGCTCGCGGGCGCGGGCGACGGAGCGCGGCTCGGCGGGGAGCTTCCAGTCGCCTACGGAGCCGGGCGGGAGTCCCTCGACGCGGGCCATCAGCAGGGCGATGTCGTCCTCGCCGTGCCGGGTCGGGAGCGCGTCCAGGACGTGGTCGCAGGCCTCCTCGAGGCGCTGGCCCGCCTCGTCCAGGGCTTTGCGGAGGGCGTCGAGGCCCTCGGCGAGCGGGTGCTCGCGGGACTCGATCAGCCCGTCGGTGTAGAGCGAGAGCAGCGCCCCGTCCTCCAGCTCGGTCTCGGTCTCCTCGAACGGCTCGCCGCCGACGCCGAGCGGCAGCCCGGTGGGGACCTCTAGCAGCATGGCCGGCTGGCCCGGCTCCACGACGACGGGCGGCAGGTGCCCTGCGTTGGCGATGGTGCAGCGGCGGGTGACGGAGTCGTAGACGGCGTAGACACAGGTGGCGAGATACACCTCGGAGGACTCGCCGAGGCCGCGGGCGATCTCGTCGAGCGCCGCGAGCACCTCGGCCGGCTCCAGGTCGAGCAGCGCGAGGGTGCGTACGGCCGTGCGCAGCTCGCCCATCGCGACCGCGGCGCGCAGCCCGCGTCCCATGACGTCGCCGACGACCAGGGCGGTGCGGTGGCCCGGCAGCTCGATGACGTCGAACCAGTCGCCGCCGACCTCGGTCGCGGTGTTCCCCGGCAGATAGCGGCAGGCGATGTCGAGGCCCGCGGCGACCGGGTCGCCGGGCGGGAGCAGGCTGCGCTGGAGTATGAGCGCGCGGGAGTGTTCGCGCCGGTAGAGGCGGGCGTTGTCGATGCAGACGGCGGCGCGAGCGGCGAGCTGGACGGCCAGAGCGGTGTCGCGCTCGCCGAAGTCCTCGCTGCCCTTGGCGCGGGCGAACTGGACGAGGCCGACGACGGTGTCGCCGGCGACGAGCGGGACGGCGAGAGTCGTCTGCACGACTCCCGATTCGTCGTCGCCGCTGACCACCTGCACCTGTCCGGTGCGCAGCGCGGCCGCGTACGGGGAGTGGAAGGGGAAGTGGTGGGTGGCGCCGACCGGCGTCACCGGGGAGTCGGAGACGGCGCTGGCGAAGGCGACCCGGCGCAGCTCGGCGCTGCCGTCGGCGAGCCCGGGGCGCCCCTCGTCGCCGTCGAGCATCCCCTCGTACAGGTCGACGCAGGCCATGTCGCAGAACTGCGGCACGGTCACGTCGAGCAGCTCGCGGGCGGTGGTCTGCAGGTCGAGCGAGTTGCCGATGCGGGCGCCGGCCTCGTTCAGCAGCGCGAGGTTGCGCCGGGCGGACGCCGCCTCGTGCTCCGCGCGCCGGCGGCTGGTGACGTCGGTGGCGATGGCGGCGACGCCGATGGGGCGGCCCGCGCCGTTGTGCACCCGGTACATCGACACCGACCAGCGGAGCCGCTGCGGCTCCTCCGGGGACGGGCCGAGTATCTGCATGTCGGTGACCGGCTCGCCGGTGTCCAGCACCTGCTTGAGCGCCGCGCTCATCCGCTCGGCCTCCTGCCGCGGCAGGTAGTCCTGCGGGGTGCGGCCGCGGTGGGTGTCCGGGGCGCCGCCGAAGGCGGTGGCGAAGCGCTCGTTGACCCGCAGCAGCCGGCCGTCCGTACCGAAGAGCAGGAAGCCCATCGGGGACTCGCCGAAGACCGCCTGGGAGGCGGCGAGGTCGGTCTCGATACGGCGCAGCGCGTAGACGTCGACGGCGACGCAGAGCGCGCCGCGCTCGCCGCCGACGCGGCGGGTGGGCATGACGTAGAGCTCGGCGATGCCGTCGGCGCCGGTGCCGCCGGGACGGCGATACGGAATCAGCCCGGTCCACTCGCGGCCGTCGAGGCCGCCGTCGTCGTTCAGGATGGCCGCGACCCCGCGGCCGACGCGTTCGCGCTGCTCAGCGGGGACGAAGGCGACGACCGGGTCGCGGCCGAGGGCCTCCTCCGCCGGGATGCCCAGCAGGTCGGTCGCCCGGTCGCTCCAGCTGTCGATGCGTCCGTCGGAGCCGAGGGAGAACGACGCCACCTTGATGTGGTCATAGATCGACCCCGGCGGACTGGACTGCCACAACGGGTCCGTCACGCGACCGCCCCCTTACTCAACCGGAACACACACTTCAGGTCGCGATCGGGCCCCGTCCCAGTTCCCGATCGGACCTGCGTGTACTCCTTGACACTTCTAACCGGTCAGCGGCTAGTCGAACCTCACCGTTACCGCACTCACACCATGTGTCCCGGACGAACCGGACGACTCAGGGAGCAAGGGGAAGTTCGAACCACACAGTCTTGCCGGTTCGGCCCTTCCGGGTACCCCAGTTGGTGGCCGCGTCCGCGACCAGTTGCAGGCCGCGGCCGCCCTCGTCCTCGGGGCCGGCGCAGCGTACCCGGGGTGGGTCGGGGAGCGGGTCGGAGACTTCGACGAGGAGGGCGTCGTCGAGTTCGAGGTTCTCGAGGCGGACGCCGATGGGGCCGCTGGCGTAGCGCAGGGAGTTGGTGACGAGCTCGCTGACCAGGAGGACGGTGACGTCGACGACGTATTCGAGGCCCCAGGCGCGGAGCGTCTCGCGGACCACCGCGCGGGCGGTGCGTACGGCGCCGGGGTCGGCGGGGAAGGTCCACTCGGCGGGTCCGTCAGGCGGCACGATGGCAGGAGGGCCGATAAGGGGGCCCGTAGCCTCTGCAGCATTGCTCACGCCTGACCACATCCCGGGATGCGACCCACTGGCTCGACTCGGAGCTTGTTGTCCGATTTGTGGGGATTACTACACACATACCCAGGTTTATGGAGAAAATATCACCCTTGACCGTCGGAATCGGACCGGTTGACCCGCTCCACCAGATAGAGCTGCTGGTGGCCCTTGTCGTCGAAGCGGGACGCCACCTTCTCCGCCTCCGCGCGGGTGGCATAGCGGCCGACACGGTAGCGGTTGCCGTTGTCGTCCTGGCGGATCACGACCCAGGGCAGGACGACCCCGTTCTCATCCATCACCCAGCACCGCCCCGCCGCCGCCTCCGTTCCGTCGCATATGCCGGAGCTTACGCCTGGCCTTCACGCATTGGATACGGGTTTACAGCACGGGGTGACGAAATCGTCATTCTGTTCGATTACGGGGAGTGCGGCGGCGGGGGGGCTATTTGACCGGAAGGTGATACATGACCCGGTTCCGGTCGGCCGGAATGATCACGTCCGCGGTCTCCACCGCGCGCCCCGACGCGTAGAAGGTGCGCGCCACGACCAGCACCGTCCGGCCGGGGACGCCGCCGAGGGCGAGGTTCTCCTCGGCGAGGCCGGGACGTGCGCCGACCTCCTCGACAAGGTTGTCGACGATCACGTCGATGGCGGCCATCCGTTCGACGACGCCGCGGCCGGCCAGCGGGCCCTCCTCGGGGAGCATCACCGGCGTCCGGCCGGTCAGCGCGAGCGGCTCCCAGGAGGTGGAGAGCATCGCGACCTCGCCGGCCGAGCGGAAGACGTACGACGTGCGCATCACCCGCTCCCCCACAGTGAGCTGCAGCCGGGAGGCGATCTCCGGGCTCGCCTCCTCCTGCTCGCTGCGCGACTCCCAGCTGCCCTTGGCGCGTTCGTCGGACTGCTCCTGGCGGAACGGGTTGGAGCCGGCGATGGTGCGATAGCCGCTGCGGGCGATCTTGCGCGGGGCGGGGTGCTCGCGGACATACGTGCCGGACCCGGAGCGGCCCTCGACGAGGCCCTCGGCCATCAGCACCTTGCGCGCCTCCAGCGCGACGGTGTCGGAGACGCCGTACTCCTGGCGGATGCGGGCCTGGGAGGGCAGCCGGGAGTGCGGCGCGAGCTCACCGCCGACGATCTTTTTACGCAGGTCGCCCGCCACCCTGAGGTAGGCGGGCTGCTCACCGAAAGGCACATGCCCTCCCAAAGCTTGACAGTGCGCGACAGCTTGGCAACTCTGGGTGCACGCCTGCAACCTTGGGGCAGGGATTCACTTTCCGTGAGGCAGGGCAGCGTCAGCCGAGGCCGAGGACGGTCCGCGCGATCAGGAAGTAGATGATCAGGCCCGTCGCGTCGACCAGCGTCGTCACCAGCGGGGCCGAGATCACCGCCGGGTCGATGCCGAGCCGCTTGGCGAGCAGCGGCATGCTGGCGCCGACCACCGCCGCCCAGGCGCAGATGGCTACCAGCGAGAAGGACACGGTCAGCGCGATGTCCTTGTTGGTCATGATCGTGGCGAGCACGAAGCCGACCGCGCCGAGGCCGACGCCGAGCAGGAAGCCGACCCGGCACTCGCGCCAGGCGATCTTGAAGACGTCGCTGGGCCGCAGCTCGCCGACCGCGAGCGCGCGCACCGCGCCGGTGGCGGCCTGGGCGCCGACATTGCCGCCGGTGCCGACCAGCAGCGGGATGAAGACGGCCAGCTGGGTGACCTCCTCCAGCTCGCCCTCGAAGGCCTGCAGCACCTTGGCGGTGAGGGTGGCCGCGACGATGAGCAGGAAGAGCCAGACGATACGGGACCGGGCGATCTTGAAGACGCCGGCCGCGAGGTAGTGCCCTTCGAGCGGCTGGGCGGCCGACTGGCGGGCGAAGTCCTCCGTGTCCGCCGCCTCGATGACCTCCAGCGCGTCGTCGATGGTGAGCAATCCGACGACCCGCTCCTCGCTGTCCACCACCGGCAGGTCGAGGAGGTTCGCCTCCTGCATCAGGCGGGCGGCCGATTCGGCGGAGTCGGTGGCCTTGACCCGTACGCACTCGGTGTCGACCAGGTCGGTGAGCTGCTGCGCCGGGTCGGCGAGCACCAGGTCGCGCAGCGCGACGACGCCGGTGAGGCCGCGCTGGGCGTCGACGACGGGGAGGGTGTAGACGGTCTCGGCATCGGCGCCGACCGCGCGCACCCGGGCGAGCGCCTCGGCGACGGTGGTGTGCTCCTTGAGCAGCACCGTCTCGGGGGACATCCAGCGGCCGACGGCGTCCTGGTCGTAGCCGAGCAGCTCGGCGGTGAGGCGGCGCTCGTGCGGGCTGAGGCCCGAGAGGACCCGCTGGGTGAAGTGCGCCGGGGCCTCGCCGAGCAGCCGGGCCCGGTCGTCGGGGTCCATCTCCTCGACGATGTCGTGGAAGGCGGGCTCGCGCAGGCCGTTGAGGATCTTCTGCTGGTCGCCGGGGTCGAGCTCCTCGAAGACCTCGACCGCCTCGTCCTTCTGCAGCAGCCGGAAGAGGAGGACGGAGTGCACCTCGTCGGCGCGGGCCAGTTCGTCGGCGATGACGTGCGGCGGGTGCTCGGCGAGCCAGTGCTGCAGATGCGCCACATCGCCGTCGGCGAGGAGCTCGTGCAGCTCCGCGTCCACATCCGCGTGCGCTTCTGTCGGCATGCCTTGCCCCTCCTCTTCACTCGGCCCCGAAGATCACCGTATGCCGGGGGTCAGAGCGCCGCGCGCGGGGGGCGGCTGACCGGGTCGGTAGCGTGGGCGCGGGCCGTACGACGAGGCGACGGTCCAGGGAGGGAGCCGCTATGAATGGCACGGATGACCAGCTCAAGCCGATGCCCGAGGACTTCGAGCGGGTGCTTGCGATCGTCGCGCACCCCGATGATCTCGAGTACGGGGCCGCCGCCGCGGTATCGCACTGGACGAAGGCCGGCAAGGAGGTCACGTATCTACTCGTCAGCCGCGGGGAGGCGGGGATCGACGGGCTGGATCCGGAGACCTGCGCGCGGCTGCGCGAGGAGGAGCAGCGGGCGAGTGCGGCGGTGGTGGGGGTCAGCGCGCTGGAGTTCCTCGACCATCGCGACGGCGTGATCGAGGAGGGGCTGCCGCTGCGCCGCGACATCGCCGCGGCGATCCGGCGGCACCGGCCCGAGCTGCTGGTCACGCTCAATCACCACGACACGTGGGGCGATGACGGCTGGTGGAACACGCCCGACCACCGTGCCGTCGGCCGCTCCGTGCTGGACGCGGCGGGTGACGCGGGCAACCGGTGGATCTTCCCGGAGCAGTTGGGCGCGGGCGGTCTCGAGCCGTGGGGCGGAGTGCGCTGGGTGGCGGTGGCGGGGTCGCCGTACGCCACTCACGCGACGGCGGTCGAGGAGGCGGATGTGGACGCGGCGGTGGCCTCGCTGGCCGAGCACAAGGCATATATCGAGGGGCTCGGGGTGAAGGAGTCGCCGGCGGAGTACGCGCGCGGCTTCCTGGGTCAGTTCATGGAGGCGACCGGCCGGCGGCTCGGGGAACCGTACGCGGTCGGCTTCCAGGTGTATCCGCGCTGACTGACTTCTCCTGTTTGACCTTTACGTAACGTCAACTTCTACGGTGGCATCACCGACCGCGAGAGATACGGGAACGGAGCTCGCGATGGAGTGGTCCATCCAGGAGATCGCCCGCTCGGCCGGGACCACGAGCCGCACCCTGCGCCACTACGGCGACCTGGGGCTGCTCGTGCCCAGCCGGGTGGCGGCGAACGGCTACCGCTATTACGACGAGCGGAGCCTGGTCCGGCTGCAGCAGATCCTGCTGCTGCGCGAGCTGGGCCTCGGCCTGCCCGCCATCGGCGACGTACTCGCCGGCGAGCAGGACGAGGCCCAGGCGCTCCGCAACCACCTCGAGCTCCTGCAGCAGGAGCGCCGGCGCCTCGGGCGCCAGATCGAGTCGGTGAAGACGACGCTGCGGAAGATCGAGGAAGGAGAGCAGCTGATGGCCGAGGAAGTTTTCGAGGGCTTCAACCACGCCCAGTACGAGGAGGAGGTCACCGAGCGCTGGGGCCGGGACGCCTGGGAGAAGGGTGACCGGTGGTGGAAGTCGCTGACCGAGGAGGACAAGAAGGCCTTCCGGAAGCAGCACGACGACATCGCCCGCGACTGGGGCGCCGCCCGTACCGCCGGCGAAGCCGCCGACGGCGAGGTGGCGCAGGCCATCGCGGCCCGGCAGGTGGCGTGGATGCAGTCGGGCGGGATGGTCGAGGTCACCCGTGAGTACGTCAGCTGCATCGGTGACCTGTTCGTGGGCGACCCGCGTTACGGCGAGAACTACGACAAGTACGCGGCCGGAACGTCCGGGCTGGTCCGGGACGCGCTGAAGGTCTATGCCGAGCGGAGCATGAGCTAGGCCGCTAGGCCGCTAGGCCTTCGCGGTGGCCGCCGCCGCCCGGTCCCGGAAGACGTGCCGGTACGTCTGCGGGGAGACGCCCGTCTGCCGGCCGAAGTGGTGCCGCAGGTTCGCGGCGCTGCCGAAGCCGGTGCGGCGGGCGATCGTCTCCACCGGGTCCGCCGTGGTCTCCAGGAGTTCCTGGGCCAGGCGGACCCGCTCCTGGAGCAGCCACTGCAGTGGCGTGGTGCCGAGGGTGGTGCGAAAGCGGCGGGCGAAGGTGCGCTCGGCGAGATGGGCGCGGCGGGCCAGGTCCGCCACCGTGAGCGGCTCGTGCAGGCGGTCGCGGGCCCAGGCGAGGACGGGGGCGAGGCCGTCGTCGTCGTTCGTACGGGCCACCGGGCGCGGCAGCGGTTTCGCGTACTGGGTCTGGCCGCCCTCGCGGTGCGGGGGGACCACCATGCGGCGGGCGACCTCGTTGGCGACCGCGGAGCCGTGGTCGCGGCGGACCAGGTGCAGGCACATGTCGATCACCGCGCCTGTGCCGGCCGAGGTGAGGATCGGGCCGTCCTCCGTGTAGAGCGCGTCCGGCTCGAAGCGGACCGCCGGGAAGCGGTGGGCGAAGTCGCCCGCGTTCATCCAGTGGGTGGTCGCGCGGCGGCCGTCGAGGATGCCGGCGGCGGCCAGGATGTACGCGCCCGAGCAGAGCGAGACGATCCGCTTGCCTGCCTCGTACGCCTTGCGCACCGCGGCGACCAGGCCGGGGGGCGGGTCGAGTTGTACGGGGCGGGCGGCGGCCGCGACCACGAGGGTGTCGGCGTCGGCCAGGTCCGCCAGGCCGTACGGGGTCGGGACGACGAGGCCCGCGGCGGTGGTGAGCTGTCCTGGTTGCGCGGCGCAGAGGCGCAGCTCGTACCAGGGGTCGGCGAGGTCGCTGCGGTCGAGGCCGAAGACCTCGCAGGGGACGGCGAGTTCGAAGGTGGCGGTGGCGTCGGTGACGGCGACCGCGACGACGTGCGGACTGCTCATGGCTGGAATTTAGCGCACGTAGGCATTTCCGCCTATGGCTTGGGTGGGGGTGGGCGCGGAGGCTTGATCGCATGACCGCCACCAACACTGTCCAGGCCGCTCCAGCCCCTGCGGGGCAGCTCACTGCTGCCCAGGGCACCGCGATGTACATCGGCGCCGTGCTCGGCACCGGCGTGATCACGCTGCCTGCGCTCGCCGCCGATACCGCGGGGCCGGCGTCGCTGCTGGCATGGGCGGTGCTGGTGCTGGCTTCCGTGCCGCTGGCCGCCACCTTCGCGGCACTCGGGGCGCGGCATCCGGATGCCGGGGGCGTGTCGACGTATGCGCGGCTGGCCTTCGGCGAGCGGTCGGCGACGGTGGTGGGCTGGTGCTTCTACTTCGCGATCCCGGCGGGTGCGCCGGCTGCCGCGCTCTTTGCCGGGGACTATGTCGAGTCGGTGGTCGGGGGAGGTACGACCACGACGACGCTTACCGCGGTCGCTCTTATCGCTGCTGTGACCGGCACCAATGCGGCCGGTGTGCGGCTGACCGGGCGTCTTCAACTGGGCCTGGCGACCTTGCTGGTGGCGCTGCTCGTGCTGTCGGTCGCGCTGTCCCTTCCCGAGGCCGATACGGCGAACCTCACCCCCTTCGCCCCGCATGGCTGGGGGTCGATCGCGCCGGCCGCCGCGCTGCTGGTGTGGAGCTTTGCGGGGTGGGAGGCGATCACGCATCTGGCGGGCGAATTCCGCCGTCCGGCGCGGGATCTGTCGCGGGCCACGGGGGCGGCGGTGGCGCTGGTCGGGGTGCTTTATCTCTCGGTCGCCTTCGCCGTCGTCGCCGTGCTGGGTCCGGCGGCGGCCGAGTCCCGGGCGCCGCTCGGTGACTTGATGGCCCATGGGCTCGGCGGCCCGGCGCGGCTGCTGGCGGCGGGGGCGGCGCTGCTGCTGACGCTCGGCACGATGAACGCCTACTTCGCGGGTGCCGCGAAGCTCGGCGCGGCGCTGGCCCGCGACGGTGCGCTTCCGGTGCGGCTGGCGCGCGGCAGCGAGGCGGGTGAAGTCCCGCGCCGCAGCCTGGCGTTGATCTCGGCGCTGAGCTTCGTATCGCTGGCGGCGGTGACGGTGACCGGGGCGGGGACGAAGCCGCTGGTGCTGCTGACGACGGGTTCGTTCGTGATGGTGTACGCGATCGGGGTGGCCGCGGCGCTGCGGTTGCTGCCGCGGCGGAGCAAGGGGCGGGCGGCGGCGTGGGCGGCACTGGTGGCGGTGGCGGCGTTGTTGGCGGCCAGCGGGGTGTACCTACTGTGGCCGCTGGCGGTGACGGGGGCGGCGGTTGGCTGGGTGCAATGGCGTCGCCGGGGCGGGCGGTCCGGCTAGCGTGCTGGGTTCCTTTTCGGTCATGGCTTGACCTCAAGCTTGGTTCAGGTTGCACCGTGTGAACACAACAAGGCAGCAACTTACCGAGGAGCCCCGCAATGATTCTGGTGACCGGCGCAACGGGAAAGGTCGGCCGCCAGGCCGTCGTGCAACTGCTGGACGCGGGCGTGAGCGTGCGGGCTCTGGTCCGTAACCCCGAGACGGCCGCGCTGCCCGCAGGGGTGGAGGTGGTGCGCGGGGATCTCACCGACGCTGCCTCCGTCGAGGCGGCGGTGCGGGGCGTGGACGCCGTCTTTCTCGTCTGGCCGCTGACGACCGCCGACGCCGCGCCCGCGGTGATCGCGGCCGCCGAGAAGCACGCCCGCCGCATCGTCTACCTGTCGGCCTTCGGCGTCCCGGACGACGACACCGTCGAGGCGGAGGAAGGGATCATCGGGTTCCACACCGCGATCGAGCGGGCGATCCGGGCCACGGACCTGGAGTGGACGATGCTGCGCGCCGGCGGCTTCGCGGCCAACACGCTCGGCTGGGCCGACCAGGTCCGGCAGCACGGCGCCGTACGCGCCGCGCACGCCAAGGCGACCCGGTCGCTGATTCACGAGGCGGACATCGCGGCGGTGGCCGTACGGGCGCTGACCACCGACGAACTGCTGGGCGCCACCCCGCACCTGACCGGGCCCGAGGCGCTGACGCAGGAGGAGCAGGTGCGGGCGATCGGCGAAGTCCTCGGCAAGGACGTGGTATTCGAGGAGCTCGGTGAGGAGGCGGCGGCCGCCGAGCTCGAGGCGCAGGGGATCCCGTCGTTCTACGCCCTCGCCATCGTGCAGGCGCACGGGCAGATGGTCGACGAGCCCGAGACCGCCTCGCCCGCGGTCGCGGAGATCACCGGGCGGGCGCGGACATACCGGGAGTGGGTCGCCGACCACGCGGCCGACTTCAGCTGAGTTCGGCGGGGCCGTCCTGCCGCGGCGTCTGAGGTGAAGGCGCGCGGTGGGACCCGCCGTTGTGCGCGGCCCGCTCCTCCGGGGTGCCGAGGCCGCGCTTGACCGTGTCGAGGATGGTCATGCCCTGGCCGACCAGCCCTGCCGCGATCTCGCCGAGGCCGTCGGCGCCGTTGAGGACGTTGACGTTCGCCCCGGACAGTCCGCCGCTGGCCTCCTTGACGATCTGCGGCAGCTGTTCGATCAGCATCCGGTCCAGCGCCACCCGGTCGTGCAGCGACGCCGCCTCCGCCTGCATCCGCATCCGGTCGGCCTCGGCCTGCGCTCGTCCGACCAGGCGAGAAAGTGCTCGGAGCCACCGCGGACCCGCACGGACACCTCCCCGGCACCCGCGGCTCCGCGCGTCCCGAGCGTCAGCACGCCCGTGCGACCGATCACGGCGTCGTCCGGGATCATCTCCCCGCCGCCCCCTCACGCCACTTGGCCCGTTCCTGCGACGTTAGCGGCGGGGTGGGGGCGGGGCACATGGGCTGGTCGGGTTTTGCTGCGTTCTTGACGTAACCGGCGTCGTGGGCCCGGTGCTCAGCCCGCCTGGCGATCGCGGCTGCGCAGTCTGTTCAGGAGGCCTGGGTTGCGGGGGGTGGGGCCGGTGGCGTTGACCCGTATTGCGGTGTCCAGTTCAGATGGGTCGTGTAGCAGGGGGGAGCAGCCGATGGCGTTGCCGGGGAGGATGAGGGCGTCGCAGGCGCGGGTGAGGAGCGCGTCGCCGGTGGGTTGTTCGAGGCCTGGGCCGGACTCGTTGCGGATGGTGGCCAGCTCTGCGGCTGCGTCCGGGCGGGACAGCAGGGTGGCGATGCGGCCTGCTCTGGATTCCCACTCGGCCAGCCGTGCGTGGCGTGCCTCCGGGTCGGGCGTGAGTGGCGGCTCCGCCGCCCACGACAGCGCCAGCGGTGGGCCGCCTCGCGCCGGTACCGCGCACAGCCGCGCTCGCAGGTCCGCGGAGAGCAGCAGTGCCACCGGGTCGCCCAGGCGGCGCGCGAGCGCCATCGCCGGGTGGAGCAGGGCGCGTTCTGCGACCGGGCCGCCTCCGCGGGCTGCCGGGGCGTCGAAGAGGACGCTCACGCCGCCGGGGCCCTCGAGTACGTAACCGCCGACCGGTCCGTCGGCGACGGCCGCCGTCACCGCCTCGACCCGCTCCCTGCACACCACCGCGTAGGTCGCCACGCCGACGCCCGCCCCTCTGTCCTTGCCCGTCCCGCCGAATCGGCGCTCCACCTGCGCCTTTTCCTGAATCCTCGGCGCGGTTACGGGCGCCGGGCAAGGGGCGGTGTCCGGCAAATACCGGGATGGGCGGTCAAGGTTTGGTTACGCCGGAATGGTTGCCCCCGCGCCCCGGTGAAGTGCGTCACCAGCCCTGGTGGGTGAATCCCGCCCAGCCGGCCAGGTCCTGCGCGCGGATGAGCCGCACCCGGTTCGCGAGGTGCGCCGGCATGTCCGGCGGGGGTCTGCGGTGCGGGTCGAGCATCCACAGCTGGGCCCGGCGCAGGGCCGCGGCCGGCGCGGCGGACTGCCTGCGGAGGTAGTGGTGGGCCATGTACATCAGCAGCGACGTGGCCTCGTCCGGCACCGGCCACAGCGAGCCGAGCACCGTGCGGGCACCGGCGGCGAGGAACGCCGTGGCCAGGCTGTAGGCCTCGTCGTAGCCACGGCCCGAGACATTGCTCCAACAGGCGGCCAGGCAGACCAGATCGAGCCCGCCGCCCGGCCCGGCCGCCTCGGTCAGCTCCTCCGCCACCAGTCGGCTCCCGCCGGCCAGTTCCAGATACGCGCTGTGCCGACCGCCGGGGCGGACCACCCCGTGACAGGCCAGATGCACGGTCCCGGCCCGGCCGCCGCGCAGCCGCGCGAGCACCGCCGGGGCGGTGGCGTCGCGGGCGTCCAGGTGGACCCCGGCCGGGTAGAAGACGCGGTGAATGGCCTGCGCCTCTTCGCCCGCGTGCCGGAGGTCGCCGGTCGGGTTGCCGACGACGACGGCGGGCGTGGCCACTCCCGTCGCGCCGCCGGGTGCGGACCTGGCCGCGACCTCGCAGAGCATGCGGGCGGAGGGCATATAGGAGATCTGCAGGTCCTGGAGGGCGTATCGGCGCCCGGCAGGGCCCGTCTCCGCGTACCGGCGTCCCACGGGGCCCGTCTCCGCGTCCCGCCAGGCCGCGTGCCACGGCACCACGCCGAGCTCCCCGACCGGCACGAGGACGACGGCAGGTTCGGCGGAGCCCCCGGAGCGGGTCAGTTCCTCGGCCACCGTCCCGAGCGCCGCCCGCCAGGCCCACCCGCACAGCCGGTCCAGCGCCGCTCCCGCCTCCGGGTGCGGCCGGCCCTGCGGGCCGCCGTGGACCGGATCGCCGTCGACCGGGCCTGCCACCCGTGCGGCACGGGGCACCGGGCTGGGGCTCCCCACCTCCAGATACGCCGCCAGCTCCGGCGCGTCCAGCCGCAGCCGGGGCAGCTCCACGGCCCGTACCCCGCCGTCCGCCGTCACGATCACCGCCGCGCCCGGCGCGAACGCGTCCCGCTCCGGCCGCTCGCCTCCCGGCACCAGAAACACGAAGGCGTCCGCGCCGATCGCCCGCAGCGCGCCCGCCACCTCCCCGGTGGACGGGGCGCTGAGCAGCCGGTCGCGGTACGGCGAGGCCGCGAGCACATCGAGCACCCGGCGGCGCAGCGGCACGTCGGGGCCGGTGCCCGTGCCCGTGCCGGCCCCAGTACCCATCGCCGCGCGCGGGTCGGCGAGCTCACCCTCAGGCGCCGGCGCCCCCGCCCGCCGCCACTCCTCCGCCAGCCCCTCCTGGCCCAGCTCCCGCAGCATGTCCGGGACAGTCGCCGCCACCCGCGCCGCATGCAGCACCAGCCCGCGACCGCTCTCCAACGCCTCGACCGCATCGCCCAGTTCACCGTCGGCAATGCACCAACGAGCCACGTCGAGGCAGCGGCCCATCGCCCGGTTCGCCGCCTGCGTCGCGTGCTCGGTGCCGGACTGCAGCAGCGCGGCCCAGGCGTACCCCGGCAGCGCGGCGAGGCCGAACTCCCGGGCCTCGGCCCGCATCCGGCGCGCGGCGGCCGCCCGTACCGGCGGAAACGCCTGCGCCCGGATGCGCAGCGCGTCCGCCAGGCCGGTGCCGATCATGGCCCAGTGCGGGTGGGCGGGGCCGCCGGCCGCCCGTACCACCCGGCGCAGGAGGTCGATGCCCTGGTCGAGGTGGGTGAGCACGTCCCGTCCTGCCCGGCCGACCGTGAGGAGCGGCCCGGCGTGCTGCTGCCGGACGATCTCGGCCCGCAGCAGGTGCGCGGCGGCAAGCGCGCTGGCGCACCTGATCCATTGGTCGCTGTCGTCGGGGCACTGCGGCAGCGCCTCGGCCAGCATGCCGATCGCCTCGTCGAGACCCGCCACGTCGCGGTCGAAGATGGCCTGCCCGGTGACCATATGGGCCGCCGCGATCAGGGCGTTGGGGCCGGAGCCCGGCGCCGGGCGGGCGACGGTGGCGCGTGGCCTCCCCTGCCGGGCGTCGGGCATCCGCCCCGTACGCTGGGCTACCAGCATCCGCAGCTTGTCGCGGTCGTTGGCCAGGCAGGCCTCGGCGCTGGACCGCTCCGGATAGTGCCGGGGCAGCCTGGCCAGCGCCGTCTGCTGCTCGCGGATGTGCCGGGCCAGCGCGTCCTCGTCCTTTCTGCGGTACGCGCCCTCGGCCCGCAGGGTGGCGACGTAGCAGCGGTAGTACAGCTCCTCGTCGGGCCGCAGCGCACCGCTCCCGCACACCTCGGCCAACTCGTCCGTCGCCCGCTCGAGTTCCGCCAGGCCGCCGTGCTGCTGCGCCTGCTCGGCGCGGGCCGCGGCGCGGATCAGGGCGATGCCCGTAGCGGCCGGATCGCCTCGCTCGGACAGCTCGGCGGCGGCGGTGCCGAGATTCTCCATGGCGTCGTCATTACGGGTCATCTCCTGCTGCCCCGACGCCCGGTCCGTCAGCCCCGCCAGGCCGTCCACCCCGCGTATCCGGGCCTGCCACACCGGGTCCTGATGCGCGAGCGCGGCCTGCACCAGCTCCCCCTGCTGCGTGGGTGTGCAGCACGGCCCGTGCAGCCGCATGAGGGGTACGAGCTGCAGCAGATAGCCGGCGTACAGCGCCCGTTCGGTGCCCGCCGCGGCCATGCCCCGCCAGTGCGCGTAATGCCCGTCGAAGGCGGCGACGGCATCCGCGGTGCCGGCGTGCTCCGCGATCAGCTCGGTCCACTGACGCGCGTATTCCTCGGTTACGGCCGCCCGGGTGCCGAACTCCGCCTGGATGCGGCGCAGCAGGTCCT
Organism: Streptomyces coryli; assembly: GCF_011044975.1. Classification (GTDB taxonomy): domain Bacteria; phylum Actinomycetota; class Actinomycetes; order Streptomycetales; family Streptomycetaceae; genus Streptomyces; species Streptomyces coryli. The sequence continues at coordinate 47,148 of NZ_JAAKZV010000015.1, forward strand.
CGAGATCGCGGAGCTCGGCCATCCGGCTACCCGGGCACCACGGTGCGCACCTGGACGGTGTGCGTCGCCCACTGCCCCGGCCCGCCGGCCGGGACCGGCCCCGCGACCCGGCTGCCGTGCGCCGGCGGTTCGAGGCGCAGCACCCCGTCGGGGCGTTCCCCGGCCGCCGCCCGGCTGAGCGCGGCCGCCGGATCCCACGGGTCGAGGTGGAACGGGACGGTGTTGAGCTCGCCCTCGGCCACGATGACCTTGAGCCAGTCCACCGTGGCGGCCCCCGGCACCGGCGGACGGCGCTCGGGCAGCGACAGCTGCACCTCGGCCCCGTCCAGCGCATGGCCTACGTGCCCGGCGCCGACGAAGTCGCCGGTGAACAGGCCCGTATGGCAGCCGTATTCATCGGTCAGATCGAGCAGCACGCACCACAGCCGACGGCCGGGCGCGGCCCCCTCGTGCCGAAGCCGGATGGAGACCCTGGGCGCCACCGGCCCCCGCGGCCCGTACTCGTACCGGCGCACGATCTCGCCGCTGCCGTCCGGCACCAGCGGAGGGCCGTCCTTCCCGGCCGCGACCTCGACGCGCACCCGCCCGCGCAGCGGCGAGAAGGCGGGCGCGTCGAGGTCCCGCAACTGATGCCAGCGGGCGAGATGGACAAGGCAGGCCGCGACGCGGTGGACTGCGTCGGGGTCCGCGAGCGGCAGCGGGGCGACGAAGGCGGAGCCGTCGCGGCGCAGCACGTGGGCCGCGCCCTGGTGCACCTCCACCCGGAACCAGAGGTCGCCGGCGTGCTCGGCTCCTTCCACGAGCCGGAGCAGCGGTGACGGCCCGCCGCCCGGGCCTGCCTCCCCCAGCGCCCCGGCCAGCGCCCGCTCGATCGCGGGCTGCCCCGGCGCCGCCAGCGTGACGGAAGCCGGCGGCAGCTCCAGCGCGGACAGCGCGACCGGGTACACCTCACCGGGCTCGGGCCGCCAGTCCGCGGGCGCGACCAGGGTCCGTTCCGGCTCCACCGCCTTCGCCCGCACCACCTGCCCCCGCGCCGCCGGCCCGGTCACCGTGAACTCGGTCCCCGCCTCCTCCGCTACGAGCCCGTGCCCGCTGCCGCAGTCGACCTCCCAGCCGTCCCGGCCGTCCCGCAGCAGGTGCGGGCTCGGCGTCCGGGTGCCGAGGCCGCCGAGGAACGGCTGGTCGGCTAGGCCGCCGGGGTCCACCGGTGAGAGGACCGGGTGCTGCCTCGCGTTCCACTTCTGCACCTGGGCGTTGAGGGCCGCGTGCAGCTCCCGGTAGGTCACGCTCGGGCCGTACGCGGTGAGCCGGTCGACCAGCGCGCGGGTGAACAGCCCGTGGTAGCGCCCGTCGAAGGAGCCCTCGCACGAGGGCTGGTCGAGCCTGCTGCCGGCGAGCAGCACATGCCGGCCAGGCCCGTCCGGCAGCAGCGCCGCGCGCCCGGCGAACCGCTGCCATCCCGGGTCCGGCGGCGTGAACCTGGCCGTGAGGTGCGGGCCGCCGCGGGTGGCGCCGCCGGAGAAGCAGGAGTCGAGCACGGCGGCGGTGTGGGCGCCGCCGGCGGCCACCTGGTTCAGCAGCGCGCCGAGCCGCTTGTCGACGAGCGGCCGCCCGTCGGCGCAGACCAGCGCCTGCATCCGGCCGGTGGCCTCGATGCGGAGGTACGCGGGGTCGGTGACCTCGAAGTCGCTGCCGTGGCCCGCGTACCAGAACAGCGCCGTGTCGTCGGCGCCCGCCCGGCCCAGGTGGCCGCGGATGCCGTCCTCGACCGACTCCGGGGTGGCGTCGGCGTCCAGCAGCTCCCGGACGGCGAGCCGCCCGCCGAGCCGGCCGGTCAGCAGGGTGCGGACCGCCGCGATGTCGTTACGGCAGCCCTTGAGCGACTCGAAGCGGCCGGGCGGGTAGGCGTTGATGCCGACCAGCAGCGCGTAGACGGTCCCCATGCGATACGGGCCGGCCCTACTGCGCGGTGTAGACGCGGACCTGCTGGGGGCGGACGATGCGCTCGCCGATCCGGTAGCCGTGCCGGACCAGCTCGGCGACCTCGCCGTTCTGCTCAGGGGCGAGCGCGGCGAGCGCGCCCACGGCCTCCTGCACGGCGGGGTCGAACGGGCCCCGGGTCACGGGGATGCGCTGCATCCCGTACTTCTCCATGATCACGAGCAGCTCGGCGGCCACCGAGTCGGCGAACCCGTCCTCCTGGCCGGGGTGCCGGTCCACCCGGTCCAGGAGCAGGACGAGGTCGTAGAGCAGCGGCTGCAGGGTGCGGCCTTCGGCGTCCTTGCGGGCGTGGTCGAGTTCGCCGTGCAGCTCGTCCAGGCTGCGGCGGGCCTCGCGGTCGTTGAGCAGCCGGCGGCGGAACTGGTCGTTCAGCGTGGCCAGTTCCTCGCGCATGCCGTCCACGGCGTCGGCGACGATCCCGAACGGGTCGGGCCCCTGCTCCGGAGCGGGCGCGGGCGGCGGGACCGGCGCCGGCTCCGGATCGAGCGCCAGCCGGGGGTCCTGCTCGGGCGGCGTGGCGGATGCGGGCGAGGCGGTCATCGGACCCTCCCTTGGGGCAGCGGCGGCCTGGTGTGCACCGGCAGGTCGTTGTACGTGTGCCGCCACCGCGGCTTGATGCCCATGGCGACGGGCAGGCCGAAGAAGGCGAAGAGGGCCAGGGTGCTGAGCAGGTTGGGCAGCGTCAGCATGAGGACGAAGCACACCGCCATCACCCCGGCCATGCTCTTGCGCCAGCGCCAGGTCTTGGACTGCGCCGCGAGGGCGGTCGCGCGGTACCGGGTCAGCTTGCTGATCAGCTCGCCGTCCGCGACCCCCACCGCCAGGGCCTGGTCCACGCAGTGGATGACGTGCTTGGCGCTTTCGGCGGAAGGGATGACGAAGCGCTGGTGGAACGGGTGCAGGGTCATGGCACCCTCGGCCCGCAGCGCCCAGATGCGGCCCACCTGGTCCTTGACGACGGAGTCGTCGGGCCGGCCGATCAGGGCCTGCTCGTAGTTCTGCAGCGCCTCGTCGTAACGCTGGGCCAGATAGAGGCTGTTGGCGGCCCCGAGCCTGGCGTCGAAGTCGGCGGGAGCGAGCTCGACGGCCTTCAGCGCCCAGTCGGCTGCCGCCGAATGCTGGCCGGTCTGCGCGCACACCTGCGCGATGAGGGTGTGGGTGAGCGCGTCGCCCGGGTGCAGCGCGAGGGCCCGCTGCAGCTCCTGCAGCGCGTCGCCGTGCTGGCCCTGGTTGCTGTGGATGACGCCGAGCAGTCGCCAGGCGTCGGCGTCGCGGTCGTTGTGGTGGACCGCCTGCCGGAGCTCGTAGACGGCGCCCGCCTCGTCGTTCACCTCCAGCAGCGCACGGGCCTGGGCCACCCAGTCCCGACCGCTCTGGGTGGGCTCGGGACGGGGCGCGGCCTTCGGCGTCGCGGTCTTACGGGGCTGCTGCCGGGGCTGCTTGGCCTGCGCCAGCCGGCGGTCGTACGCGCCCCGCTTCGCCCGGTCGAGCAGCTCCTTGCGCGCCTCCCCGACCAGCGCCACCTTGTCCTCGGCCACCCGCCGCTTCGCGGCGTCGGGTGCCCGGCTGGCACGGCTGGACCAGGTGCGGAAGGCCGCGTCGAGCAGCCTGGGGAGCTGGTCCTGGGCGGCGGCGGGGTCGATCTCGAGTTCCGCGTAGTAGTCGGGCACGTCGTCGGTCGTCATGGTGAACGGCGCTCCCGGAGGCTAAAGGGTCGCCGCGCGGGCGACGCGATCGGTGGCCTCGGCCATCTCCTCCGCGCCCAGGTTGTCCGGCCGCTCGAGCTCGAACTCCCCGATCCACTTGCCGGTGGTGCCGTCCTTGAGCTCGACGTGGATGATGCCGTCCACGTCGTACGAGTAGGTGACCTCGAAGGGTGCGCCGGCCTTCGGGTACTGCGGGATGTCGAGGGTGCTCTCACCGACGACCTTGACGTAGTCCAGGTCCTCGTCGTGGCCCTCGGTGACCTGCACCCGCAGCCTCGACTGCATGTCGTCGAGGGTGTAGAAGGTCTCGCTCTTCTTGGCCGGGACCGACGTGTTGTGCGGAATGATCACGGAGTTGTACTGGTCGTTGCGGTTCGTCTCGCGGGTGGTGACCATGCCGAGCGACTGGGATGTGACGTCCTTGATGGACTTCACCTTGCCCTTGGTGAGCCGGGCCAGACCGTCGCCGGGCGCGGACTCGGTGCTCGCGCCGCTGCCCACGTACTTCTTCTTCTCCTCCGCGTCCTCCTTCCGCACCGCCGCGTCCAGCGCGACCAGCGCGGCGCCGAGGGCGACCACCTCGTCCTGGCTGATGCCGCGCTCCGGCTCCTTGTCCGAGAGCCGCTCGATCAGCGCCTGGACCATGGGCATCCGGGTGGAGCCGCCGACGAGCAGCACCTTGTCGATGCCGCTCCAGTCGAGCCGCGCCTCCTGCAGCACGCCCTCGGTGATGATGCGGGTGCGGTCCAGCAGCTCGGCCGAGATCTCCTCGAACTTCTCCCGGGTCACCCGGATCTGCTCGTGCTTGCCGCCGGCGGAGAGCATCACGACGGCCTGCGGGGCGTTGGAGAGGGTGCGCTTGGCGATTTCCGCCTTGTCGCGCAGCTCGGCCTGCAGCGCGCTGTCCTCGTTGAGATCGGGGCCGCCGGCGGCCATGAAGGCGTCGTTGAGGAAGTTCATCAGCGCGCCGTCCCAGTCGAAGCCGCCGAGATTGCGGTCGCCGTCGGTCGCGGTCACCTCGTAGTCGCCGTCCACGACGCGCATCACGGTGACGTCGAAGGTGCCGCCGCCCAGGTCGTAGACGAGCACCGTGCCGATCTCGGTGCCGCTCTCGCCGTCGGACTCGGCGATGCCGTAGGCGAGCGCGGCGGCGGTGGGCTCGTTGACGATCCGCAGCACCTCGAGGCCTGCCAGCTTGCCGGCGTCCTGGGTGGCCCGGCGGCGGACGTCGTCGAAGTACGCGGGCACGGTGATGACCGCCTGCTCGACCGGCTCGCCGAGCATCATCTCGGCGTCCTCCTTGAGCCGCTTGAGCAGCAGCCCGGAGATCTCCTCCGGCCGGTACGCGGTGCCGGACTCCGACTGGTACACCGGGTTGGTCTCGCCCATGTACCGCTTGACGAACTGCACCACGTCGTCGGGTGCGGTGACCGCCGACCGCTTCGCCTGCGATCCGACGACGACGGTCTCGCCCTGGAACATCACCACGGAAGGGGTGATGTTCTCGCCCTCGCGGTTGCGGACGATGGACGGGCTGCCCGACCTGTCGGCGACCGCCACCGCGGAGTACGTCGTACCCAGGTCGATACCCACCACGCGCGTCACTTGACTCCCCCTCACCTTCCGGCCGACAAGCTAATCAAACCAGCAACGGGCAGCACATGGCGCCAAGTTGATTCACAACCGGCCGAAAGGCGTCAAGCGAGCTCAGGCGGCCAGCACCGACAGCACCGACTTCACCGCGACCGGGCCCGCCTCCGCCTTCCGCAGCCGCCCGGCGGTCCGCTCCGCCGCCGCGCCGTGCAGGATGTAATGCACCACGCTGACCAGCCAGACCGTGGGCAGGTCGGTACGGAACGCGCCTTCCTCGCGGCCGCGTTCGATCAGCTCCTCGACGCGCTTCGCGGGGCCCTCGTGCAGCTCGCGCAGCCGTCCCGCCGGGAGCACGCCCTGGGCCGCGTCCAGCAGCGCCCCGGACTCGGCGACCAGCTCCCAGCTCGACTCCAGCAGCCGCTCCATGACGGTCCGCGCGTCCCCCTCCAGGTCGACGGCGGCGAGCGGCTCCTCCGCCGCCCGCAGGGCGTCGACCATCGCGGCCTCGACCAGCTCGGCGCGGGTGCGGAAGTGCCCGTAGAGCGTCATCCGGCCCACGCCCGCGGCCTTGGCGATGTCGTCGGTGGTGGCGTTCGGGTCGGCGGCGAGGCGGGCGCGGGCCGCGGCCAGGATGCGGGCGATGCTGCGCTCGGCGTCGGCGCGGCGGGCACGGGGGCGGGCGGTCGTCATGCCGCCCATCGTAACTCGCTATCTCGTACGGGAATGTACGAGCTATGCTCCCGGTTAGAACTCGTACATCTACGTACGAGATAAGGGGACGGGAGACTCCGATGTCGACGCAGTCACAGCACCAAGAAGGCCCCAAGCAGGCGGCCTTGAACCCTGCGCGCTGGCGCATTCTCGGCTTCCTCGGGATCGCCCAGCTCATGCTGATCCTCGACGTCACCGTCGTGGCCATCGCGCTGCCGCACATGGGCGCCGACCTCGGCATCGGCCGCGAGGCGCTGACCTGGACGGTGAGCGCGTACACCCTCACCTTCGGCGGCCTGATGCTGCTCGGCGGCCGGATCGTGGACCTGATCGGCGCCAAACGGGTCGTCCTGACCGGGCTGTTGCTCTTCACCGCGGCCTCGCTGGTGACCGGGCTCGCCGACTCGGCGGCGCTGCTGCTCGGCGGCCGGGTGGCACAGGGCGTCGGCGCGGCGCTGCTCTCACCCGCCGCGCTGTCGCTGGTGATCACGCTCTTCGACGGCGAGGAGCGCAACAAGGCGCTCGGCATCTGGTCCGCCCTCGGCGGCGGCGGCGCGGCGCTCGGCGTGCTGCTGGGCGGGGCACTCACCGCGGGTCCCGGCTGGCCGTGGGTGTTCTACGTCAACGTGCCCATCGGCCTGGTCATCGCGGCCGCCCTGACCAAGCTGCTCCCGAAGCAGCTCCCGCCGACGAACCGCCCGCGCCTCGACCTCCTGGGCGCGCTGCTGGTGACGGCCTCGTCCGCCGCCCTCATCTACGCGCTGATCGCCGCGGGCGAGGACGGCTGGCTCACCGCGACCACCGGGTGGCTGGTGCTCCTGTCCGTCGTCGGGTACACGCTCTTCGCGACCTGGCAGCGCAAGGCGCGGTCGCCGCTGATGGACGTGCGGCTGCTGGTCCGGCGGCCGGTGGCGACCGGCGCGTTCCTCATCCTCATCGCCACGGCGCTGCTGATCGCGATCTTCTTCCTGGGCACGTTCTACTTCCAGCACAGCGAGGATTACGGCGCGCTGCGCACCGGGCTGCTGTTCCTCCCGGTGGCGCTCGCCACCATGCTCGGCGCCAACCTGACCGGCCGCGTCCTGGGCCGCTTCGGCGGCCGCCCGCTCGCGGTGGCGGGGCTGCTGATCGCGGCGGCCGGGCTGGCCGCGCCGGCCTTCGAACTGCACCCGGCCACGGTGGTCGCGGGCGTGGCGCTGACCGGCGCCGGGACCGGCGTCATCTTCGTCGTCGCCTCGGCGACGGCGCTGGGCCAGGTCGCCCCGCACGAGTCGGGCATCGCGTCCGGCATCGTCTCCACCTTCCACGAGCTGGGCGCCTCGCTCGGCGCGCCGGTCGTCTCCAGCGTCGCGGCGGCGAGCCTGGTCGGCCCGACCCTGACCGGTTTCACCGACGGCTTCACGGTCGCGGCGATCGCCGCGGCGGTGGCGGCGGTCATCGCGGGGGTGCTGACGCCGGGCAAGCACTGACAGCACCCGTAACACCGGAGCCGGAGAGCGGGCATGCGCCGCTCTCCGGCTCTTGCATACCCCCCACCGGTATGTTACAAATCCCTTCCACAGATACCCCCTAGGGGTATCTGATCCAGAGAGGGGAACAACCTCATGTCATCCGTCGACCCCCGGCGCTGGTGGGCGCTACTCGTGCTCGCCACCGCCCAGTTCATGGTCATCATGGACACCTCGATCATCGGCGTCGCGCTGCCCGAGATGCAGCGCGACCTCGGCTTCTCGCAGGGCGACCTGCAGTGGGTCTTCAACGCGTACGTGATCGCCTTCGGCGGCCTGCTGCTGCTCGGCGGCCGGCTCTCCGATCTGCTCGGCGCCCGCCGGGTGTTCACCGCCGGCTGGGTGGTGCTGATCGCCGGCTCCGTCGTGGCCGCGGCGGCCACCACCGCCTGGGTGGAGGTACTCGGCCGCGCCGTGCAGGGCGTCGGCGGCGCGCTCATCGCACCCGCGGCGATGACCCTGCTGATGATCCTCTTCAGCCACGACCCGAAGGAGCTCGGCAAGGCCCTCGCCCTCTACGGCGCCGCCGCCCCCGCGGGCGGCACCGCCGGAGTCTTCCTCGGCGGCGTCTTCACCGAATGGCTGAGCTGGCCGTGGGTGTTCATCATCTACGTCCCGATCGGCGTCGCCACGCTCCTGGCCACCGGACTGCTGCCCGCGGTCACCGGCCGCCGCGGCGGCGTGGACATACTCGGCGCCACCGCCGTCACCGCAGGTCTGGCGCTCGCGGTCTTCGCGGTCGTCCGGGCACCCGAGACCGGCTGGGGCTCCGGCGCGACCGTGCTGCAACTCCTCGGCGCCGCCGCCCTGCTGGCCCTGTTCGTCGTACGCCAGCGCGCCGCCCGCACCCCGCTGATGCCGCTCGCCATCTGGCGCGCTCCCGGCCTGGCCCCGGCCAATGTGGCGATGACGCTGCTGGGCGCGGCCTGGATCCCGATGTGGTACTTCCTCAACCTCTACCTCCAGCAGGTCCTCGGCTACGGCTCCTTCGCCTCCGGCGCCGCGCTGCTGCCGATGACGGTGCTGCTGATGGTCTTCATGACGGCCATCACCGCCCGGCTGCTGGGCCGTTACGGCCCGAAGCGGCTGCTCGTCGGCGGCCTGCTGGTGCTCGCGGCCGGCCTGCTGTGGCTGTCCGCGGTGGAGCCCACCGGGACGTACGCCGTCGACGTGCTGCCGGCCTCGCTGGTGGCGGCGCTCGGCATGTCCCTCGCGTACATCCCGGGCCTGATGAGCGCGATGTCCGGCGCCCCGCCGGAGCAGGCGGGTCTCGCCTCGGGCATCGTCAACACCACCTACCAGGTCGGCTCCGCCCTCGGCCTCGCCGCCCTCACCGCCCTGGCCACCTCACAGGGCGCCGGCGAACTCGGCGACCTGCCCGCTCTGACCGACGGCTTCAGCGCCGCCTTCACCGGCGCCGCCGCGGTGGCCGCCGCGGGTGCGCTGCTCACCGCGATCTTCATGGACCGCGGCAAGCGCCCGGCCACACCCCAGGACGCCCCAGGCGACCTCGCCGAACAGCGCCCGCAGCCCGGGGAGGTGACCCGCTGAGCCCCGTCCCGTGCCGGGCCCGACCCGGCTGCCGCACTTGCCGGGCAGGGCCGTCGCAGGGAACTCCCCGCGGCGGCCCTCGCCCGTAGGAGACGGAATCGATCGGGCACCGGAGGCGCTTATCAGGGTGCTGCGGACCCGCCCCGAAAGGAAGCCTGATCATGGAGAACGAGCTCTACGACTACAGCCCGATCACCGAGCGGGAGCCGATCCGCTGGCCGGACGGCGCCCGTGTGGCGTTCTATGTCGGGCTGAACGTCGAGCACTTCAAGCTCGGCGTCCCCTCCACCAGCCTCAACGACGGCACCGCCCACCTCACCCCGGACGCGCTCAACCACGGCTGGCGGGACTACGGCCCGCGAGTCGGCTTCTGGCGCGTCATGGAGGCCCTCGACCGGCACGGGGTCCGCGCCAGCGTGCTGCTCAACTCCGATGTCGTGCACCACTACCCGCAGATCATCGAGGCGGGCAGGGCCCGCGACTGGGCCTGGCTGGCGCATGGGCAGACCAACTCCAAGCTGCAGGCCGACATGACCGAGGACGAGGAGCGGGCGTACCTCACCGAGGTCGTCACCACCATCGAGAAGGCCACCGGCCGCAGGCCCCGCGGCTGGATGGGCCCGGCGCTGACCGAGACCTTCAACACCCCGCGGCTGATCGCCGAGCTGGGCCTGGACTACGTGCTCGACTGGACGGCCGACGACCAGCCGTTCCCGCTGAATGTGCCCGGGGTGCTGAGCGTGCCGTACAGCCTGGAGCTCAACGACATCAGCCTCTTCACGATGAACCGGATGACCGGGCCGCAGTTCCTGCAGATGGTCAAGGACCAGTTCGACCAGCTCTACGCCGAATCGGCCGACAGCGGGCGGGTGATGGCGCTGGCGCTGCACCCGTTCGTCATCGGCCAGGCGTTCCGTACGAAGTACCTGGACCAGGCGCTGGAGTACATCGCCGGGCACGACGGCGTGTGGCTGACCACGAGCGACGAGATCGCCGAGCACTACCGCCGCAACACGGCCTCGTAACCGCTACTTGGGCTCCGGCGTCCGGTCCGCGTCGGGCGCCGGGGCCGGCGTCTTGCGCAGGAAGCTCCACGCCGTCGCGGCGCCGGCGGCGAGCAGCACCAGGGCCGCCCCGAAGGTCCCCGCCTCCGGCGAGGTCACCCACAGCAGCGCTATCACCGCGAGCACGGCGCACGTGGTGGCCAGCGCGCCCGCGAGCACCGCGGATACGGTCAGCGCTCTGTTCGGCCCGGCTTCGTCAGTCATGGTGGATCCCCCCTGACCACGCCCGGCGCGGCCTGTGTTGTTCCCCGTAATGAGAGCGAGGATGGTCAGTCCTCACGATTGCCCCGATCTTATCCGAGCGGCGGGTGCCGCAAACTCGATATGTGAGCTGCATCACATCAGTAGTCCAGCATGTCACAGACGGGCGCCCCCGGCCCGTCATGTCTGCATGAGCGACACGGCGCAGCGGCGTGGGAACGCCCCCGCAGGTGAGCGGGTGGCGGACTGGGCGGACGGACGGCTGGGGATCTACGGGATCGGGCGCAAGTACATGCGCAAGGTCTTTCCTGACCACTGGTCGTTCATGTTGGGCGAGATCTGCCTGTACAGCTTCATCGTCATCATCCTGACCGGCGTGTATCTGACCTTCTTCTTCCACCCGTCCATGAACGAGGTGGTGTACGACGGCAGTTACGCCCCGATGAACGGCGTGCGGATGTCCGAGGCGTACGCCTCCACCCTCGACATCAGCTTCGACGTGCGCGGCGGGCTGCTGGTGCGGCAGATCCACCACTGGGCCGCGCTGATCTTCCTCGCCGCGATGTTCGTGCACATGATGCGGCACTTCTTCACCGGCTCGTTCCGCAAGCCGCGCGAGATCAACTGGCTGATCGGCTTCAGCCTGCTGGCGCTGGGCCTCTTCGAGGGCCTCTTCGGCTACTCGCTCCCCGACGACCTGCTGTCCGGCACCGGGATGCGCTTCCTGGACGGCTCGCTGCTGGCGGTGCCGCTGGTCGGCACGTATCTGTCGATGTTCTTCTTCGGCGGCGAATTCCCCGGCCATGACATGATCCCGCGGATCTATTCGCTGCATGTGCTGCTGATCCCGGGCATCATGGTCGCCCTGGTCGTGGCGCATTTGATCTACGTCTTCTACCACAAGCACACCCAGTGGGCGGGGCCAGGACGGACCGAGCGGAACGTCGTCGGCGCGCCCTTCCTGCCGGTCTACATCGCCAAGGCGGGCGGCTTCTTCTTCCTGGTCTTCGGCGTCATCACGCTGATTTCGGCGGCCGTGGCCATCAACCCGGTCTGGGTGTACGGCCCGTACCGCGCGGATCAGGTCTCCACCGGGGCGCAGCCCGACTGGTATCTGCTCTTCGTCGAGGGCATGGTGCGGGTGATGCCGGGGTGGGATGTCACCGTCGGCGGGTACACCCTCGCGCTCGGGCTGCTGGTGCCGCTGATCGCCTTCCCGGTGTTCCTGGGCTTCATCGCCGTCTATCCGTTCCTGGAGTCCTGGATCACGGGCGACAAACGCGAGCACCACATCCTGGACCGGCCGCGCAACCGGCCCGTGCGCACGGCCATCGGCGCGGCCTGGATCAGCGCGTTCCTGATCCTGCTGGCCGGCGGCGGCAACGACATCGTGGCCACCAAGCTGCACCTGTCGATCAACCTCATCACCTGGGCGATCCGGATCGGGGTCTTCGTGGTGCCGCCGGTGGTGTTCGTGATCACCAAGCGGATCTGCCTGGGCCTGCAGCGCCGGGACCGCGAAAAGGTGCTGCACGGGCGCGAGTCGGGGGTCATCAAGCGGCTGCCGCACGGCGAGTTCGTCGAGCAGCACACCCCGCTGTCGCAGACCGAGCTGCACGCCCTGACCGCGCACGAGCAGCCGCGCCCGCTGGAGGCGCCGCCGGCGGAGGACGAGAACGGGGTCCCCGCACCCGTATCGCGGAAGGAACGGCTGCGCCTCCGGCTCTCCCGGGCCTTCTACGGGGCGGAGTCCCAGGTGCCGAAGCCGACGCCCGCGGAGTACAAGGCGCTGCACAACGGGCACGAGGGCGCGGCGCACGCCGAGGAGCGGGCGGTGCTGGAGCGGGAGCACTGAGCGCGCCGAGGGGCCGGGCGGATCTCCCGCCCGGCCCCTCGCTCGCACCCGTGTTACTCCTCGTCGAGCAGCTCCTCCGCCGCCCGCGAGGCCGCCCGCCCGGCCGCCGCGCCCAGCGCCTGGGCCGACCCGTTCGACGCCGCGGGCAGCTCCGTCATCCGCGGCAGCAGCTGCGCGGCGAGCAGCGTCGGCAGCGCCGAGGTGTCGCCGCCGGAGGCGTCCGTACGGACCACCACCGGCTGCGGCGCCCGCGTCGCCAGCTCGGCGCCGACGTCCAGCCGCCGCCGAGCGAGCTCGTACTGGAGCACCGCCCGGTTGTCGCGGTACGCCTGGGCGAGCCGGCGCTGCGCCTTCGCCTCGTTCTCCGCCGAGATCAGGCCGCTGCGGCCCCGGGTCTCGATCTCGAAGCGGACCTTCTGCGCCTCGGTCTCCTGCTCCTCCAGCAGCCGGGCGACCTCCTCGCGGGCCCGGTTCAGCGCCGCCTTGACCTCGACGAAGCGGGCGTCGCGGGCCTTCTTCGCGCGCTCGATGTCCATCTGCAGGTTGTCGATGCGGCGCTTGCGGGTGAGGCCCCACTCCTGCTCGTACGCGACCCGCTCCTTGGCGACCCGCTCACGGGTGGCCAGGTGCTGCTGGTACTGCATGGGCAGCTGCACGTCCGGGATGTTGGAGCCGGTGATGCGTACGCCGTAGCGGTCCAGCTGCCGGTTGAGCAGCTCCTGCATGTCGGCGACATCCGAGCCGCGCAGGTCGTACGCCCGCTCGGTGCGCACCTTGCGGGCGCGCTGCCGGATGGCGTCCTGGACGGCGCTGGAGAGCACCAGGTCGAAGTTGCCTGCGCCGATGGTGCGGACGAAGCGGACCGCGTCGGTGATCCGGAACTTCAGGAAGAACTCGATCGACCGCAGCGGCACGTTCTCCTGCGTCGGGCAGGCCATCACCGGCGCCGAATACGGGATTTCGGTGGCGACGTCGACCACGAAGTCGACCCGCGACCACGGGTGCCAGATGAAGTGCCGGCCGGCGTCGAGGGTGCGGGAGACGGCGCCGTACTTCGTCAGCACCCCGTTCGTGCCCTGCTCGATCTTGACGATCGACGAGCGCCACCACCACAGCACGCCGATCAGCAGCAGCAGGGCGCCGATCACATAGCCGAGGACGGACAGCGTGTCGTACGCGATGTCCGAGCCGCCGTCGGACTCCTTCAGCCCGGACATCACCCCGCTCGCCAGCGCGAGCACGCCGAGCCACAGCGGCAGCATCCACCACAGCCGGCGGCGGTGCCGCGGGATGATCACCGGGATCAGCATGCCCGCCTCGCCGCCGCGCAGCAGCTGCTGGATGTCGCTCCAGGGCGCGATCTTCTCCGAGATGACGGACCTGCGCATACGTCCTGCCGCGCTCATGCGCCGGCCTCCTCGTTCAGCTCGTCGCCCTCATCGCCTTCGTCGCCCGCCGTCTTCACCGGCACGGTGACCCGCTCCGCCTCGCGCAGCGTCTCGATCTCCGGCTGCCGTTCGGCGATCCGCTCGGCGACCTCGTTCAGCCGCGACCGCATGGTCTCCAGGTCGCCGGCGCTGAACAGCTCATCGCCGCGCTCGCCGACCAGCTCGCGGGCGATGGCCAGGAAGTCCACCCCGGCCTCCTCGCCGGCCCCGCCGGAGCCGCCGATCCGCACCATCCGCGGCAGGTGGTCGGCGATCTCCTCGAGGGTGTCCAGGATCTGCTGCTGGTAGCGGTATTCGAGGATCTCCGGCGCCTCGGCCGCGGTCATCGCGCGGATGTCCAGGGCCTGCGCGTCCAGCAGCGCCGCGTTCGCCTTCGCCTCCGACTCGGCCTGTACGTACCGCTGCCGGGCCAGCGCGTGCGCCCGGTTGGTCTCGCGCTCCACGGCGGTGTCCATCTGCGCCTGGTACTGGGCGATGTCGGCCTGGATGGAGGAGAGCGTCTCCTGGCGGGTGGCGAGCTCCTTGCTCAGGTCGCCCTCGTCCTGCTCCTTGCGGAGGTTGAGCGCGTATTCGTGGGTGTACGCCTCCTTCGCCATCCGCACCATCTCCGGGGCCGCGAGGTCCATGCGGTAGCCCTGGTCGGAGGGTTCGGCGGAGGTGATGTTGGCGTTGGTGAGCTCGACCGCGGGCCGGAACTGGGCGTTGAGCTGCTCCATCAGCCGGCCGGTGTCCTCGCCGACCATGTCGTAGATCCCGGCGGCTTCCTGCTCGTAGATCAGGGAGCGGATGGTCTCGCTGACCGCGTTGCTCAGCTTCTCCTCGAAGCCGCGGACCGCGCCCAGGGTGTAGACGAACTCCACCGGGTCGCTGATCCGGAACTGCAGGAACAGGTCGATGGAGGCCTTCACCCCGCCCTTCGTCGGCGCCTCGCGCACGGGCGCGTTGAAGGGGTATTCGCGGGTGGTGTTGATGATGTACGAGACCCGCTTGAAGGGGTTGATGAGGATGACCCGGCCGGGCTCCTTCACCTGCTCCAGCTTGCCGAAGCGGGTGATCAGCGCGTGGCAGCCGTCCGGCACCATCACCATGCCCTGCCGCCACCACACGAAGCAGACGGCGAGCACCGCGAGCACCCAGTAGTGGATGCCGAAGAGCGGGTTGGTGAGCACGTCGCCGCCGGCCGCGGACACCGCGATGGTGCCGGCCACGCCGATCACGAGCAGCAACGACACCGGCAGCATGCTCAGGAAGGAGCGGCCCTTCGGCATCACCATCGGGCAGATGGCGTGCACCTTCTTGCCGTCCTCGCGGACCTGCTCGCTGCGGTTGAGCGCCTCGCCGGCCTCGTCGAGGGGCACCGACTTCTGCACCATGACCGTGTCGGTGCTGCCGCCCTGCTCGCGGGCGGCCGGGAAATCGGCCGGGTCGATGCCGCCTTCCTGCAGCACCTCGCGGCCCCGCTCGACCTGGCCGCCGAAGGCTTCCGCGGTCTGCTCGCGCAGCTGCTGCTGCGCCACCTCCCGCGGATTCGCTCCGCCGGCCACCGCGCGTGCGGCATTGCGTACGTTCTGCGCTCTGGATCGCGCCATCTCACTCCCCCGGGGTCGTGCCGTATCTCGGAATGCACAGCATTCAAGCAGTCACGAACCCGGCAGTCTGCGACCGCACCCGGCAGTACCCGTCCGGGGAGATTGCCGGGTGCGGGCAGCGGCGGGCTAGCCGATGCCCTGCCGGTCCGGCGTGAGCGCGTAGGCGCGTTGGTCCGTTGCCGGCACCGCCCGGGACACCGCCTCCTCCAGCAGGGCCCGGTGCCGTACCAGCGGCGCCCGGCGCGGCGGCGGCACGGCCGCCTCCAGGTCGGCGAGCAGCGCCGCCAGCCGCCGGGTGACCTGCACAGACCCGGCCCCGTAGGCGCGGATCTCGGTCAGCGCCATGTCGACCAGCTCCGCCCACGACGGCTCGGTCTCCACCAGCCGCACCCGCCCGTCCCGGTCCCGGTGCCAGGCCCGGCCGAGCGGCTGGTCGGCGAACGCGGCCAGCACCACCTGGATGCGGTCCAGCGCCTGGGTGGCGGTGGTCGGGTCGTTGACGCCGGGCGACAGCGCCCGCGCGGCGATGTCGGCGAGCTGGCGCAGGCCGAAGGCGAGGTCCTGGTCCGGGGTGCGTTCGCCGCCGATGTCGAGGGTCTTGTGCACGGCGGCGGACGGCGGCAGCCGGCCCCCGTGCGCCTCGAAGAGCGGGGTGCCGGGCGCCAGGAAGTCGCCGATCCGCGGGATGAGGCGCAGCACGGTGCCGTGCCGGGCGGCGAGCGGGATCAGCGCGTGCACGCGGATGGACTGGAGCACGCCGGGTGGTCCGGCATAGCTGAGCACGCCGGCCTTGGCGGGGAGGTCGCCTTCGGTCTCCTGGTCGTACGAGCCCGACGACCGGGCCAGCCGCAGCGTCTCCGCGGTGACCCGGTCCATCACATGCGTCGGCCGCATCATCGCGATGGTGGTGTGCACGTACACGACGAACAGCATCAGGCTGCCGACCACCAGGAACATCGCCAGCGACGCCCCGACGTACGGCACCACGGCCTGCTCGGGGTCGTCCGTCTTCGCGTACTCCTTCTGCAGCCGCAGCGTGTACAGGAACGTGCACAGGAAGACGGCCAGGGTCGTCTTGGTGACCCAGCTCTCGACGTAGATCCGCAGCACCCGCGGGGTGAGCTGCCCCGCCGCCATCTGCAGCGCCACCAGGGTGATGGAGAAGACGACGCCCAGGAAGGTGAGCATCGCCGAGCTCATGGTGGCGAGCGCCGCCTTCGCCGACTCGCCGAGGTCCTCCGCGAGCCGGAAGACGAGCAGCTCGTCGATCCGGACGGAGCCGAGCCGGTCGTTGAGGTCGTGGATCCACTCGTCGGTCCAGACGGCCCCGGTGGCGAGCAGATAGCCGCTCAGGATGCCGAGGAACGGCACGATCAGGAACGAGGAGCGCAGCCGCCGCCGCAGCCGGTGCATCAGCACGCGCCGGCGGCGGTGGCTTGAGGGGCCCATGGCGCCAACGTATGCGGGCGGCACTACCCCCGCATGCCGAAGAGGAAGCGCAGCGGCGGCAGCCGGCGCACCAGCAGCTCGTACACGGCGAGGGTGAGGGCGAAGGCGATGGCGACCAGCGCGGCGTACTCGAGCGGGAGCGGGAGGGGCGTGGCGATGAGGAAGTACGCGACGGCGACGACCACCGGCTGGTGGAGGATGTAGATCGGGAGGACGGCGGGGGCGAGATAGCCGTAGAGGCGGCCGGGCTTCGGCGGTGTCTGTGCCAGGGACCCGGCCGCGCGGCGCCGCTGCCGGCGGCGGTCGAGGAGGCCCACGAGGGCGAGCACCAGGCACCATCCGGCCGCCCCGAACAGCGCCCGCGCGCTGATGGCCAGGGCCGACATGTCCGTGAACGGCTCGTCCGCCATCGCGACTCCGGGCGCGCACGCCAGGAAGAACCCCGCCCCGAGCCACCCGGCGAGCGCGGCATCCCGCCGCAGCACCGTCCACCACCGGTCGTCCGCCGTGAGCCAGCAGCCGGCGGCGAAGAACATCAGGTACGTCCAGCGGTGCCAGCCCGCGTAGTTCTCCTCCATCCGCGCGAAGGCGAGGATCACCGCGAACGCCAGGGCGGGCAGCAGCACCAGCCCGCGCCACCGCAGCGCCGCCGGCACCACCCGGTCGCTCACGCGGCGGACCGGCGCGTGCGGCAGCCACCGGTAGAGCGGCGCCAGCAGCAGCGAGAAGGCCACCAGCAGCACCACGAACCACAGGTGCCCGGTCTCGAAGTGCTCGCCCTGCACCAGGAAGGGGAGTTCGGAGAGATCGAGGTGCACGTCGTAGAAGCGCCGCAGGAAGGCCGCGTACGACTCGTGATACCTCGCGTCGTACGACCGCTCCCGCAGCCACTGCGGCAGCGGATTCAGCACGACGGTCGCGAAGACCAGCGGGACGCCGAGCCGCAGCAGCCGCTCCTTGACGAAGCCGCCCGCGCCGCGGCGGCGCAGCGAGATCCAGGAGCCGAAGCCGGAGATGAAGAACAGCGCGGGCATCGCCCAGACGACGGCGAAGCCCGCGACGATCATGATGGCCCCGGTCGTCTCCGGGCTCTTGACGTAATAGTCGTCGTCGGAGGCGTAGACGAGCGCGGAGTGGAAGAAGATCAGCCCCAGCACGACCAGCATGCGGACGGCGTCCAGCTCCGGCCGCCGCTCGGGTAACTCCGCCGCCCGTAACGCCTCGGTGCGCACCGCCATGACATGGCCCCCCGTCCCTCGCCCACCCGCCCGGGCACAGTGTGCTGCGGGCAGAGGCCGAGGTACAGGGGGCCGGGGGCCTGGGGGCGGAGCCCCCGGAATCCCTCTAGCGTTCGCTCTCGGCGGAGCCGGAGCGTTCGGCGGCGATGCGGTTGACCCGGCCCCGTACCCCGAACCACCCGATGACCAGCGCAATGGCGATGACCGGCGCCAGCATCACGGTCTGCTGTCCGACGCCCTCGTCGTCGAAGGCCATCAGGACCAGCACCAGCAGCAGGAAGCCGATCGTCGCGATGTCCGTCACCGGGGTGCCCGGGAGGCGGAAGCGCGGGCGCTCGATGACGCCCTCCTTGGTCTTCTTCACGAAGGCCATGTGGCAGATCATGATCGTCGTCCAGGTGCTGATGATGCCGAGCGCCGCGATGTTGATCACGATCTCGAAGGCCTGGGCGGGCATGAGGTAGTTCAGGCCGACGCCGAGCACGCAGACCGCGGAGGTCAGGACGATGCCGCCGTACGGGACCTGGCCCTTGTTCATGCGGGCGGTGAACTTGGGGGCGGTGCCCGCCATGGCCATCGAGCGGAGGATGCGGCCGGTCGAATAGAGGCCGGAGTTCAGCGACGACATGGCGGCGGTGAGGACGACGAGGTTCATGACGTCGCCTGCGGCGGGGACGCCGACGTTCGACAGCACCGTCACGAAGGGGCTCTCGCCGGCCTTGTAGTCGTTCCACGGCATCAGCAGCGCGAGCAGCACCACCGAGCCGACGTAGAAGACGCCGACGCGCCACATGATCGAGTTCACCGCGCGCGGGACGACCTTCTGCGGGTCGCTGGTCTCGCCGGCGGTCACGCCGACCATCTCCACGGCGGAGTACGCGAAGACCACGCCTTGCAGCACGATGACGACCGGCAGCAGTCCGGTCGGGAACAGCCCGCCGTGGTCGGATATGACGCTCAGCCCCGGTGAGCCGCCGTCGACCTTGTGCTGGGTGGCCAGCAGGAAGATGCCGATGAGCATGAAGGCCACCAGCGCCGCGACCTTGATGATCGCGAACCAGAATTCCATCTCGCCGAAATACTTCACCGAGATCAGGTTCACCGCGAGCACGACCGCGAGGGCGACCAGCGCCATCACCCACTGGGGGATGTCGGTGAACATGCTCCAGTAGTGCGTATAGAGCGCAATGGCCGTGATATCCGCGATGCCGGTCGTCGACCAGTTCACGACGTACATCCAGCCGGCGACGTACGCGCCCTTCTCGCCGAGGAACTCCCGCGCGTACGAGACGAAGGACCCGGACGACGGCCGGTGCACCACCATCTCGCCGAGCGCGCGCACGACGAAGAAGGCGAAGAGACCGCAGACCGCGTACGCGATCGCGAGGGCCGGGCCCGCCGAGGCGAGCCGGCCGCCGGCGCCGAGGAACAGGCCGGTGCCGATCGCGCCGCCGATGGCGATCATGTTGATGTGCCGGCTCTTCAGGGACTTGCTGTAACCGGCGTCACCCGCGTCCACCGGCGCAGCCGCGGCGCCGGAGTCCGACGGCGCGGAAGCACCGGTCCTGAGGTCTTGCGTATGCACGGCTCGGTCTCGCTTTCGGCAGGTGGGGGGTGCCAGTTCGTGCGTCTGCCCAAGAATCCGTGCACAAGACACGTATTCAGCGGACGGGACACCTTCACCTGCGTGGCCGCTTTCGGTCTATATGCGAGATCACACGAGAGGTGTGCCACTTTCGGGTGTGGAACCCGCAGGTCAGGTCACTGACGGCGGGGCCGGGAAGACCCTGCCGCAGCTCTCCTCCACGGTCCCGGCGAAGGCGCGGGCCGGCGGTGAGAGCGCGTCCCAGCTGCGTACGGCCCAGCCGGTCCAGAGGGCGGGCAGCTCGGGTACGGGGATCAGCCGCAGCCGCGGGTGGGCGGGGCCGTGCCAGCCCGGCAGGTCGGGGACGATCGCGTGGCCGAGGCCGAGCTCGGCGAGCAGGATCGCGGTGTCCCAGTCGGCGACGCTCGTGTCGGAGGTCGGTTCGATGCCGGCGGTGGCGAGGTAGCTGTGCAAGCGGGAGCGGGAGGTGGCGTTCTCGGGCAGCCCGACCAGGCGGATGTCCGCCAGGTCGGCGATGTCGATACGGGCCTTGCCGGCCAGCGGGTCGTCGGCGGCGACCGCGAGCACCCACGGCAGCTCGACGACCGGCCGCTGCTCGATGCCGCGCACCGGCTCGCCGAGCGTGATCCACGCCAGGTCGAGGCCGCCGGCGAGCAGCGCCTCGAAGCAGCTGCGGCTGGAGTAGGCGGTCCGGAACTCCAGGCTGACCTTCGGGTGCCGCTCCCGGAAGGCGACGACGGCGTCGGACATGAAGTGCCGGACGGTGGTCGCCCCGGTGGTGACCCGTACCGAGCCGCCCTCGCCGTCCGCCAGCTCCTTGAGCCGCCGCAGCGCCTGGTCGATGTCGCCGAGTCCGCCGGCCGCGGCGGCGTGCAGCAGCTGCCCGGCGCCGGTCGGCACCACCCCGCGCGGATGCCGCTCGAGCAGCGCCGTCCCGGTCTCCCGCTCGAGCCGCTTGATGTGCTGGCTGACGGCGGACTGCGTACAGGACAGCTCGCGGGCCACGGCGCTGAGGCTGCCGCCGCGGCAGACGGCGATGAAGACGCGGAGGTCGTCGAGGGTCATGGAGGGTGAAGCTACAGCTTGGAGGTCGGCAAGAAAACCCGAGGATTGACTGGGGCGTTGGCGAGGCGGGACGATCTTCCCGGGCCCGGGGCGGCAACCCGGCGGGCGCCCGCGCAACCGATCCGGACGGTGTGCGGCCGCGCCCGCGGGGTGCCGACCCCACCCCGCTACCGTGAAAGGCTCCCCGTGCAAGCACTCGAGACCGCCGCCCTGGCCGCGGCGGCCGTCGCGGCCGGCGGCATCAACGCCGTCGTCGGCTCCGGCACCCTGATCACCTTCCCCACCCTGCTCGCCTTCGGCGTCCCGCCGGTACTGGCCAACGTCTCCAACACCATCGGCCTGGTGCCGGGCGTCCTCACCGCCGCGTACGGCTACCGCCGCGAGCTCGCCGGACAGCGGGCCCGGGTGCTGCGCTTCGGCGCCGCGTCGCTGCTCGGCGGGATCGCGGGCGCGGTGCTGCTGCTGACGCTGCCGTCGCGCGCCTTCGAAGCAGCCGTGCCGGTGCTGATCCTGACCGCCTGCGCCCTCGTCCTGCTCCAGCCGCGGCTGAGCAGGTGGCTGGCGGCGCGGCAGTCGGGCGGCGGGGGCGGCGGGCTCCCGCTATGGGCCGGAGTCCTCGGCACCGGCGTCTACGGCGGCTACTTCGGCGCGGCCCAAGGCGTGCTGCTGATGGGCCTCTTCGGCACCTTCCTGCCGGACGACCTCCGCCGCCTGAACGCCCTGAAAACCGTCCTGGCCGCCCTCGTGAACGGCGTAGCGGCCGCCTTCTTCATCGTCCTGACGGAGATCGACTGGTCAGCGGTGGCCATCATCGCCGCCGGCTCCACGATCGGCGGCTTCCTGGGCGCCAAGATCGGCCGTCGGCTCTCGCCCGCGGCACTGCGGGGCGTGATTGTGGCGGTGGGGGTCACAGCATCGGTGGCGGTGGCGGTATGACGCCCGCCCGCATGGCATCCGCCCACCAATTGCTCCACGAC
>NZ_JAAKZV010000160.1 GCF_011044975.1 Streptomyces coryli
AGAGACAGGGGGGTCACTTCACCGTCGTGATGCGGAAGATGGGGTGGCGCTCGGAGATGCGGATCAGCTCGCTCTCCGGGGACTTGGCGTTGACCTCGGCGAAGTAGTCGCCGACCTCCATGCCCCAGCGCTTGAGGTAGGCGCGCAGCAGGGCGGGCTTGGTGGTGTCGTCGAGCTCTACGGCGGTGAAGCGCTGGGTGCGGGGGCCGAGGCGGAGCTCGCCCTCGCCGGCGGCGCGGAGGTTGCGGACCCACTGGGTGTGGCCGCGGGGGGCGACGAGGTAGCGCTCGCCCTTGTATCGGAGTGGATTGACGACCTGGGTCCGCCATTCGCCGCTCTTGCGGCCGCGGATGGCGAGGATGCGCTTGCCGTTGACCGGGAGGCCGTGGGCGGCGAGCCAGCCGATGGAGCGGTGGATGCGGTTCTTGCGCTCGGCCTCGGTGGGCTTCATGTAGAAGGGCTGGTTGTCGTTCGGCTGCTCGGACATCGTGACTCCAGTGATTCGTAGTGAGAGCGGCGCTTCCTTCTGAGAGCAGTGCTCTCGCTTGAGATCAGTCTGCACCGGGGCGGTGCTCAAAAGCAAGAGCAGTGCTCTCGTTTTTGTGCAGTGCTCCGAAATGTGGCACACTGTCACGCATGCCAGCACTCCAGGGAGCCCGCGAACGCGCCCGCGCGGAGGTCACCTCCGCGATCAAGGAGGAGGCCCGCCGCCGCCTCGCCGAGGAGGGCGCCGCCAAGCTCTCCCTGCGCGCCGTCGCGCGCGAGCTCGGCATGGTCTCCTCCGCGCTGTACCGCTACTTCCCCAGCCGCGACGACCTGCTCACCGCGCTGATCATCGACGCGTACAACTCCCTCGGCGAAGCCGCCGAGCGCGCCCGTACCACCGCACCCGCCGGCCACCCCGTCGCCCGCTGGCTCGCCGTCTGCCGCGCGATCCGCGCCTGGGCGCGGGCTCATCCGCACGAGTACGCGCTGATCTACGGTTCGCCCGTCCCCGGTTACCAGGCGCCCCAGGACACCACCGCCCCGGCCTCCCGCACCGCCCTGGCCTTGCTGGCAGTGCTGCAAGAGGCCGGCGAGGAAGGGCTGCTCGCGGAGCCGCCCGCCTCCGCCCCGGCCGTGGCCCAGGATGTGGAGCGGCTGCTCGAGCGGCTGGACATCGAGCTCTCGGTGTCGGCGACGGCGGCCTTCGCCGCGGCCTGGGCGCAGCTGTTCGGGCTGGTGAGCTTCGAGCTCTTCGGGCAGTACGACGGCGTCATCGAGGCCCGCGACGAGTTCTTCGACCAGGCCGCCGCAGGCCTCGCCCGCGCTATCGGCCTGCGAGTCCACGACGCACCCGCCGCCTGAGCCGCGCCGGAAGCGCCTACTCCAGTGGGAGTACGTGTGATCACCGCGCCTGGCTGACGCCCGCGCCCCGCCCGCCGGTCTAGCGTTGCAGGCATGAAGCGACCGGTGGCCCCCTGGACGGGGCATGACGAGGACGGCGGCGGTACGCCGCGGGCCATGCCGCGCTGGCTGGCGCAGGCGCCGACGGACCGCCTGCCGTGGCGGACGACGCTGTTCCTGACCTTGTTCATGGTCGCCGGGACCAAGGGCGCCGCGGGGGGTTTCGAAGGGGGCCCCGGCCGGGGTTACCCGGGCCGCGAGGTGGCTTCCGACCTCGAAAGGGTGGCCCCGAACGGCTGGGCCTACGCCCTGGTCATCGCCACCGGCCTGCTCCTCCTCTTCCGCTACCGCTACCCCCCGGTCGCCCTCTTCGGCACCACCACCGCCGTCCTCGGCTACCTGGCCGCCGGCTACGTCTACGGCCCCGTCTTCATCGGCCCCGCCGTCGCCGTCTTCGCCGCGATCGCCGCGGGCCACCGGAGGCTCGGGTGGAGCGCGGTCGCCGCCTTCGCACTCGGCCAGACCCTCACGCACCTCCTCTACGAGCACCTGCCACCCTCCGACGACGCCGCCCCCAGCTGGGGCCAACTGCTCTTCGCCGCCGCCTGGATCGCCGCCGTCGTCGCCGGCGGCGAGCTCCTCCGCTCCCGCCGCGAGCAGTGGGCCCAGCAGCGCGCCGAGCGCGCCGCCGCCCAGCGGCGCCGCGCCGACGAGGAGCGGCTGCGCATCGCCCGCGAACTGCACGATGTGCTCGCGCACAGCATCTCCGTCATCAACGTCCAGGCCGGCGTCGGCCTCGCCCTCCTCGACCAGCACCCGGAGAAGGCCCGCGAGGCGCTGACCACCATCAAGGGCGCCAGCAAGGAGGCCCTCGGCGAGGTACGCCAGGTCCTGGAGGCGCTCCGCACCCCGGGCGGCTCCGCTCCGCGCACCCCCGCCCCCGGCCTCGCCCGGCTCCGCGAACTCACCGACCAGGCCGCCTCCGCGGGCCTCACCGTCGACGTCACGACCGAGGGCAAGCGCCGCGACGTCCCCCCGGCCGCCGACCTCGCCGCCTTCCGTATCGTCCAGGAGGCGCTGACCAACATCGTCCGCCACTCCGGCTCCCGCACCGCCCGCGTCCTCGTCTCCTACGACCCCGGCGAGCTCCGGCTTCGTATCGATGACGACGGGCCGGCCACCGCGGGCGGCGAGACCGGCGGCGGCAACGGCCTGGTCGGCATGCGCGAGCGCGCCGCCGCGCTCGGCGGCACGGTCGACGCGGGGCCGCGGCCCGACGGCGGCTTCCGGGTTCTGGCGCGGCTGCCCCTCAGCGAGGGCGGAACGGCTAGGTTGGCCGAGGCCACGGACGGCAAGGAGGGGCTCAAGTGATCCGGGTAGTGCTCGCCGACGACCAACTGCTGGTGCGAGCGGGCTTCAGCGCCCTGCTCGACGCCCAGACGGACATCGAGGTCGCGGGCGAGGCCGCCGACGGCGAACAGGCCGTCGCGATGGTCCGCGAACTCAAGCCCGACATCGTCCTGATGGACATCCGCATGCCGGAGCTCGACGGCCTCGCCGCCACCCGCCTGATCACCGACGACCCGGCGCTCGCGGACGTACGGGTGGTCATGCTCACCACCTTCGAGCTGGACGAGTACGTCTTCGAGGCCATCCGCGCCGGCGCCTCCGGCTTCCTCGTCAAGGACACCGAGCCGGACGAACTGCTGCGCGCCGTACGCTCCGTCGTCGACGGCGACGCCCTGCTCTCACCCGGCGTCACCCGCCGCCTGATCTCAGAATTCGCTGCCCGCTCCAAGGAACCGAAGGCCGCCACGGGCCTGGACGAACTCACCGAGCGCGAACGCGAGGTCATGGCCCTGGTAGGCATGGGCCTCTCCAACGAGGAAATCGCCCGCCGCCTGGTAGTCAGCCCTCTCACAGCCAAAACCCACGTAAGCCGCACCATGATCAAACTCCACGCCCGCGACCGCGCCCAACTGGTCGTCCTCGCCTACGAATCCGGCCTGGTCCGCCCCGGCTGGCTCGGCTGACCCGCCGCGTACCCGTCCGGCTCCCTCCCCAGCGGCTGCGTGACCGGGTCGAGGTGGGGGAGTGGCGGTATCGGGCGGGTGGCCTCCTTGCCTGCCGCGACTGTCAGGGTTTCGCCGTGGTGGGTGAGTTCCAGGGGTTCGCCGCCGAGGAGGCGGTAGCGGGCCTCGTCGGGGAGGACCTCGACGCGTAGGCAGCGGCCGCGGAAGCCGAGGCGGAAGGACAACCGGCGTAGGGCCGGGGGGAGGCGGGGGGCGAAGGAGAGGCGGCCGTCGTGGTCGCGCATGCCGCCGCAGCCGGCCACCGCCATGCTCCAGGCGCCGGCCATGGAGGCGATGTGCAGGCCGTGGCCGATGTTGCGGTGCAGGTCGCGAAGGTCGGTGAGGGCCGTTTCGCGCCAGTACGCGTACGCCAGGTCGAGGTAGCCGACCTCCGCCGCCACCACGCCCTGGGTCGCCGCCGAGAGCGATGAGTCGCGGACCGTTCTGGCCTCGTAGTACGCGAAGTTGCGCAGTTTCTCCGCCGCCGTGAAGGCGTCCCCGCGCAGGTGCAGCGCCAGCACCAGGTCGGCCTGCTTGATGACCTGCTTGCGGTAGATCTCGAAGTACGGGTGAGTGAGCAGCAGCGGGTAGTGCTCCGCGGTGGTGGCCGCGAAGTCCCACTCGGCGTGCTCGGTGAAGCCCTGCGACTGGTTGTGCACGCCGAGGTGTTCGTCGTACGGGACCACGACCTTGTCGGCCGCGAGCCGCCACGCCTTCAGCTCCTCCGGGTCCACCCCGAACGCCGCCGCGGCCTCGGGCCGCCGCTCGCACACCGCCGCCGCCTCGCGCAGATTCCGCTGCGCCATCAGGTTGGTGTACGCGTTGTCGTCGACCACCGCCGTGTACTCGTCCGGGCCGGTGACGCCGTGGATGCGGAAGCCGCCCTCGCCGTCGAAGTGGCCCAGCGAGGTCCACAGCCGCGCCGTCTCCACCAGCAGCTCGAGGCCCGTACTGGCGTCGAACTCGGCGTCATCCGTGGCCGCCACGTACCGGGCGACGGCGTCGGCGATGTCGGCGTTGATGTGGAAGGCCGCGGTGCCCGCGGGCCAGTAGCCCGAGCACTCCTCGCCGCGGATCGTCCGCCACGGGAACGCCGCGCCCTGCTGGCCCAGCGTCTCCGCCCGCTCGCGCGCCAGCGGCAGCGTCGAATGCCGCCAGCCGAGCGCGTCGCGGGCGGCGCGCGGGGCGGTATACGTGAGGACCGGGAGCACGAAGGTCTCGGCGTCCCAGAAGGTGTGGCCGTCGTAGCCGGGGCCGGTCAGGCCCTTCGCCGGGATCGCCCGGCCCTGGGCGCGCAGCGCCGCCTGCAGGGTGTGGAAGAGCGCGAAGCGCACCGCCTGCTGCAGCTCGGGGTCGCCGTCGATCTCGACGTCGGCGTTGGACCAGAACTCCTCCAGCGCGGCGGACTGTTCGGCCGCCAGCCCCTCCCAGCCCGCCAGCCGGGCGGTGGCGAGCGCGCCCTCGACCTGGTCGCGCAGGGCCGCGGTGGAGCGGCGGTGCGACCAGCCGTAGGCGAGATACTTCACCAGCCGCACCCGCTCCCCGCGGGGCACCCGGGTGGCGACGGTGAGGCGGGCGAGGTTGTCGTTCACGACCATCGAGGTGTCCGCCCGGCCGGGCGTGGACACCAAGTGGTCGGCGCCGACCGCCACCCGCAGCCCGCTGCGCTTGGTGCGGTGCACCAGCGCCGCCTCGGTGCCCTGCCCGAAGGCGGACTGCGGCTCCAGCGAGGCGCCGATCGCTGCCATGCCGCGCGGGTCGTGCGCGTCGCCGTTGTGCCCCGGCTCGGCCACCAGCAGGTCCGACTGGATCGCGATGTCCAGGTCGCCGTCGAGCGGCTCGACCTCGTACGAAATGGCGGCGATGGAGCGGCGGGTGAAGGAGACCAGGCGCTGGGAGCTGACGCGGACGCTGCGGCCGCTGGGGGAGGTCCAGTCGGTGCGGCGGGAGAGGATGCCCGTACGGAAGTCGAGGCACTGCTCGTGGGCGTGGACCTCGCCGTAGCGCAGGTCGAGCGGGGAGTCGCCGGCGATCAGCCGGATGATCTTGCCGTCGGTGACGTTGACCAGCGTCTGCCCTGAGGCGGGGAAGCCGTAGCCGACCTCGGCGTGCGAGTACGGGCGCTCCTCGAAGAAGCCGTTCAGATACGTGCCTGGCACCGAGCGCGGCTCGCCCTCGTCGAGGGTGCCGCGCAGCCCGACGTGGCCGTTGGCGAGCGCGAAGATCGACTCGGACTGGGCGATGGCGCCGAGGTCCAGCTGCCGGACCCGTACTGCCCACGGCTCGACGTCGAAGACCGGGCCGCCGGCGGTCACGCGGTCTCCCCGAGCAGCTCGGACAGGTCGTCGACGACGACATCTGCGCCGCTCTGCAGCAGCGCGTCCCGCTGGCCGAGGCGGTCCACGCCGACCACGTGCGCGAAGTCGCCGGCCCGCCCGGCGGCCACCCCGGCGAGCGCGTCCTCGAAGACGGCGCAGGCGGCGGGCTTCAGGCCGAGGTCGGCGGCGGCGGCGAGGAAGGTGTCGGGGGCGGGCTTGCCCGCGAGGCCGCGTTCGGCGCGGACGATGCCGTCGACGCGGGTGTCGAAGAGGTCGGTGATCCCGGCGGCGGCCAGCACCTCGGCGCAGTTGGCGGAGGCGGTGACGACCGCGGTGGCGTAGCCCGCCTCGCGCACGGCGCGCACGTACTGGACCGAGCCGTCGTAGACCGCGACGCCGTGGCTGCGCAGCTGCTCCAGCAGGCGGGCGTTCTTGCGGTTGCCGACGGCGGAGATCGTCTGTCCCGTGGGCGGGTCGGCGGGGCTGCCCTCGGGGAGGGTGATCCCGCGCGAGGCGAGGAAGTCGCGGACGCCGTCCATCCGCGGCTTGCCGTCGACGAACGCCTGGTAGTCGGCGTCGGTGAACGGCTCGGCGAGGCCGCGCTCGGCCAGCACCTCGTCGAAGACCGCGCGCCAGGCGGCCAGATGGGCCTCCATGGTGCGGGTCAGCACGCCGTCGAGATCGAATAAGCAGGCGCGTACGTCCGCCGGCAGTCCCAGCACATTGCCTCCAGCCCGGGGGTGGGATCCAGCGATGGTAGGCGTGCCGGGCGCCCGGTGTCAGCCGGTCCCAGCTGCCCACTTTCGCCTGTGGCCGAAGAGCGTCGCGTGGCCCGCTTGCACGCGGCTAGCGTGCCGGTCGATGTCAGCCGGTCCAGCGGTAGCGGTGCTCGGGGCGGCCGGTGCCGCCGTACTTCAGGGACAGCTCGGCGCGGCCGGACTCCGCGAAGTACTCGAGGTAGCGGCGGGCCGCGACCCGGGAGATCTCCCCGGCCCGGGCGCACTCGGCGGCCGAGAGGCCGTCGGGGTGCTCGCGCAGCACACGCTCCACCAGGTCCGCGGTGCGCGTGTTGAGGCCTTTGGGGAGCGTACGGGACACGGTGGGGCGCGCGCCGAAGACCGCGTCCACGTCGTCCTGGCCCGCGTCGCCCAGCGCGTCGAGCTTGGCGCGGGTCGCGGCGTAGTGGCGCAGCTGCTCCTGCAGCGCGGACTGGGTGAACGGCTTGATGACGTAGTACAGCGCACCGCCGCGCAGCGCGCCGCGGATGGTGTCCGTGTCCCGGGAGGCGGTGATCACCAGCACGTCGGTGTCCAGGCCGCTGCTGTCGTCGCCGCGCAGCTTCCGCAGCACCGTGATGCCGTCCATGTCCGGCAGATAGATGTCGAGCAGCACCAGGTCCGGCCGCAGCCGCTCGACCGCGCGCAGCGCCTCGGCGCCGCCGTGCGCCACCCCGGCCACCTCGAAGCCCTCGGTGTCCGAGACATAGCGGCTGTGCAGCTTGGCAACCATGAAGTCGTCGTCCACGACCAGCACCCGGATCATCCGGGACACGTTACGCGTCACAGGGCGCGACTTCCCGCGACCAAAACGACCACAACTTTCCTTGCGGCCGGAAGAGAGACAGTCCGTTAACCCGGCGGCAACATGTGGGCCTCATCACGTGATCCCCCGTCCCCCCGTACGCACCTCAATGAAGAGGCGGTGACTCCCTTGCGCCCGCGCACTCCCCTTGCGCTCGCCGTAGCGGCACTGCTCGTCCTGCTCGGCCCGCCGCTGCTCACCTCGGGCAGCGGCGAGGCGACCGGCACGCAGATACCCGGCCTGCAGTTCATGGTCCCGAACTCGCCGGGCGGCGGCTACGACATCACCGCCCGTACCGCGGCGAAGAACATCGAGGACGAAGACCTCAACAACAACGTCGAGGTCTACAACCTGGACGGCGCCGGCGGCACCGTCGGCCTCACCGCGCTGATCAACGACCGCGGCAACGAGAAGCTCGCCATGTCCATGGGCCTCGGCGTCGTCGGCGCCCAGCGGACGAACGACACCGACTCGCGGCTGTCCCAGACCACCCCGATCGCCCGGCTCACCGAGGAGCCGGACATCGTCGTCGTGCCGAAGAACTCGAAGTACAAGACCTTCAACCAGCTGCTGAAGGACTGGAAGGCCCGCCCCGGCAAGATGCCGGTCGGCGGCGGCTCCTCGCCCGGCGGCCCGGACCACCTCGCCCCGATGCTGATGGCCCGCGAGGCCGGCATCACCCCGAAGGACGTCAATTACGTGCCCTTCGACGGCGGCGGCGAGCTGCTCGCCTCCATCCTCGGCGGCAAGGTCGCGTTCGGCGTCTCCGGCGTCGGCGAATACCTCGACCAGATCAAGTCGGGCGATCTGCGGGTCCTCGCGGTGACCAGCCCGAAGCCGCACCCCGGCCTGGACGCGCCGACGCTGAAGGAGACGGGGCTCGACGTCGAGTTCACCAACTGGCGCGGCATCGTCGCCCCGCCCGGCCTGTCCGACGCCGACCGGGACCGGCTGATCAAGCTCTTCGACCGGCTGCACGACAGCGCCGCCTGGCGCGAGTCGCTGAAGAAGAACGGGTGGACGGACGCCTATATGACCGGCGCGAAGTTCGGCGATTTCCTCGACGCCCAGGACAAGCGGGTGGTCTCGGTGCTGAAGGAGCTGGACCTGTGACGACTCTGACCAAGGCACCCGAGGACGCGCTGCCTCCGGAGGGCCGCCGCAGCTGGCTCAAGGAGCACTCCGAGCTGGGCCTGTGCGCCCTGCTCGCCGTGCTCGGCATCCTCGTCCTGACCGACGCCCTCACCATGGACGACCACTTCGCCCAGCGCGGCCCGGTCGGCCCGCAGGCGGTGCCCACCGTCGTCGGCATCGCGCTGCTGCTCGTCGCCGCGCTGCTCACCGCGGACGTGCTCCGCGGCGGCAAGGGCGAGGCCGAGACCGGCGAGGACGTCGACCTGGACACGCCCGCCGAATGGCGCACGGTCCTGATGCTCGCCGGGGTCTTCCTCGGCAACGCCGTCCTCATCGGCATCGTCGGCTTCCCCATCTCCGGGGCGCTGCTCTTCTGGGGCGCGGCGTACGTCCTTGGCAGCCGCAACCTCACCCGCGATCCGCTGATCGCCGCGGCGCTCTCGCTGGCGACGTATGTCGTCTTCAACAACCTGCTGGGCGTCCCGCTCCCCGGTGGCCCGCTGATGGGGGTGCTGTGACATGGATTCGCTGACTTCACTCATGGACGGCTTCGGCACCGCGCTGACGCCGATCAACATCCTCTGGGCCGCCGTCGGCGTGCTGCTCGGCACCGCGATCGGCGTGCTCCCGGGCATCGGCCCGGCGATGGCGGTGGCGCTGCTGCTGCCGGTGACGTACGGGCTGGACCCGACGGCCGCGTTCATCATGTTCGCGGGCATCTACTACGGCGGCATGTTCGGCGGCTCGACGACCTCGATCCTGCTCAACACCCCGGGAGAATCAGCGGCCGTGGTCGCGGCCATGGAGGGCAACCCCATGGCGAAATCCGGCCGCGGCTCGCAGGCCCTCGCGGCCGCCGCCGTCGGCCACTTCATCGGTGGCATCATCGGCACCTGCCTGCTGGTGGCGCTGGCCCCGGTGGTCGCGGACCTGGCAGTGGACATCGGCGCGCCCGACTACTTCGCCATCATGGTGCTCGCCTTCATCGCCGTGACCTCGGTGCTGGGCAAGTCCCGTATCCGCGGCTTCGCCTCGCTGCTCATCGGCCTCACCCTCGGCCTGGTCGGCATGGACCAGATGACCGGCCAGCAGCGCCTGACCTTCGGCTCCCTCCACCTCAGCGACGGCATCGACGTCATCATCGTGGCCGTCGGCCTCTTCGCCATCGGCGAGGCGCTGTGGGTGGCCGCGCACCTGAAGTCCGGCGGCGACGGCGCGATCCCGGTCGGCCGGCCGTGGCTGGACAAGAAGGACCTCAAGCGCACCTGGAAGCCCTGGCTGCGCGGCCCGGTGATCGGCTTCCCGTTCGGCGCGATCCCCGCCGGCGGCGCGGAGATCCCGACCTTCCTGTCGTACGTGACGGAGAAGCGGCTCTCCAAGCACAAGGACGAGTGGGGCAAGGGCGCGATCGAGGGCGTCGCGGGCCCGGAGTCGACGGCCTCCGCCTCGGCGGCCGGCACCCTGGTCTCGATGCTGACCCTCGGCCTGCCGACGACGGCGGTCGCGGCGGTCATGCTGGCGGCCTTCCAGCAGTACGGCATCCAGCCGGGCCCGCTGCTCTTCGAGCGGGAGCCGGACCTGGTGTGGGGCCTGATCGCCTCGCTGTTCGTCGGCATGGTGCTGCTGCTGGTGCTCAACCTGCCGCTCGCCCCGGTCTGGGCGAAGCTGCTGCGCATCCCGCGGCCGTACCTGTACGCGGGGATCATGTTCTTCGCGGCGGTCGGCGCGTACGCGGTCAGCGGCGAGGCCCTCGACCTCTTCATCCTGCTGATCATCGGCCTCATCGGCCTGGCGATGCGCCGCTACGGCCTGCCGGTACTGCCGGCGGTCATCGGCGTGATCCTCGGCCCGGCCGCGGAGAACCAGATGCGCCGCGCCCTGCAGATCAGCGACGGCAGCCTGACGGGCCTGGTCAACAGCCCGTTCGCGGTGACGGTTTACGCGATCGTGGCGCTGATCCTGGCGTGGCCGTGGGTGCGGAAGCTGCTGCCGGCCCGGCGTACCGAGGAGCGCGCCGAGGAGCGCGTCTAGCGGCGGCCGAACCGCCGCAGCGTCCAGCAGATGCGGGCCGCGAAGACCACCACGGCGGTGATCTTCGCGGCCCGCCACAGGTTGGCGAGGGTCGTGATGGGCACATCGCCGAGGAACAGCACCGGACTCATCACCAGCGCAAAAGCCGCGCCGGCGAGGAGCACCCCGGTGACCGCGGCGTACACGATCTCCACCGTCGTGTCGTCACGTTCCGTCTGTGTCCTTGGCCCCCGCATAGGACGACTATGCCTGTAACGACCGGGCCCGCACCCCTTGGGAAGGGATACGGGCCCGGACGTTCACATGCGGACGCTCACTCTCCGGCGCGCACCCGCTCCGCTTCTGCGGCCGCCTCCTCCTGTACGGACCGGGCGACGAGGATCGTCTGGGTCGGCGTGCGCCGCCGCCGAAGCCCCGGCAGCGTCAGCAGCAGCCCGGCGAAGGCGATGCCGGCGACCACCCACAGGCCGGACTTGAAGGTGTCGAAGACCTCCTGCGGCGAGGACGTCGCCGAGGTGTCGCCCGCCGTCACCACCGCCGTGACGATGGCGAGGAAGATCGCGCCACCCACCTGGAACGAGGTGTTCAGCAGCCCGGACACCATGCCCTGCTCCTCGTCCTTGACGCCATTGGTGGCCTGGATGTTGAGCGAGGCGAAGGCGACGGCGAAGCCCGCGCCGAGCAGCAGCATCGAGGGCAGCAGCAGACCCGCGTACGACGGGCTGAGGTCCGCGCGCAGGAACAGCAGATAGCCGGCGAGGTGGAAGCCGAACCCGAGGACGATCATCAGCGGGGTGCCGAAGCGGTCGATGACCGAGCCGATCTTCGTGGACGACAGGGCCACCAGCGCACCCGCAGGCAGGATGGCGAGCGCCGTCTCCAGCGCCGACCAGCCGAGCAGGTTCTGCATGTACTGCGTGGCGAGGAACTGGAAGCCGATGTAGCCGCCCATGAACAGCGCCCCGCCGACGTTGGCGCGGAGGATGTTGCCCGAGCGCAGCACCCCGAGCCGGATCAGCGGCTTCGGCGTGCGCAGTTCGATGGTGACGAAGGTCGCCAGCAGCAGCGCGACGGCCGCGAAGGAGACGAGCGTACGGGCGGCGCCCCAGCCGATCTCGGGCGCCTCCACGACGGTGAAGACCAGCAGCATCATGGCGGCCGTACCGGTGAGCGCGCCCGGCACGTCGTACTGGCCGCGGCCGCCCTCGGCGCGCTTGGACTGCGGGATGACCTTGAGGCCGATGAACAGCGCGATCAGCGCGATCGGCGCCGGCAGCAGCATGGTCCAGCGCCAGGAGATCTCGGTGAGCAGGCCGGAGAAGACCAGGCCCATCGAGTAACCGGTGGCGCCGCAGGTGGTGTAGAGGGCGAGGGCGCGGTTGCGCATCGGGCCCTCGGCGAAGGTGGTGGTGATGATGGACAGGCCCGCGGGCGCGGTGAACGCGGCGCTCAGGCCCTTGATGATGCGGGTGGCGATCAGCAGGTTGCCGTCGTCGACGATGCCGCCGAGGACGGACGCGACGGCGAAGACGCCGAGCGCGATGAGGAAGACGCGGCGGCGGCCGAGGAGGTCGGCCGCCCTGCCGCCGAGGAGCAGCAGGCCGCCGTAGCCGAGGATGTAGCCGCTGACGATCCACTGCAGGGACGAAGTGCCGAGGCCCAGGTCGGCGCCGATGGAGGGGAGCGCGACCCCGACCATCGAGACGTCGAGGGCATCCAGGAAGAGGGCGGCGCACAGCACGATGAGGGTGGCCCACAGACGGGGCGTCCAACGCTGCTCTGCCGCAGGGACGTTGTGCGGAGTCATGGGAGGAGACACTACATGCATGTGCATCAGATGCAAGCGCATTTAATTCACGTGCAATAAAGCCCGCGCTCTGTTACGGTGCCGCCATGGCAGGCATGAAGGGCGCTGCGACTGACGCAGCCGTCGTCGCCGAGTGGCGCGAGATCCGTGCCGCGCACGCGCGGACGATGTGTGAGCTGGACCGGCAGCTGCATCCGCACGGCCTGGGCGCCAGCGACTTCGAGGTGCTCGACGTGCTCGTGGGCGCCGGCGGTATGCGGGTGCAGGAGCTCGCCGACCGGGTGTGCCTGAGCCAGAGCGCGCTGTCCCGGCTGGTGGCGCGGCTGGAGAAGAACGGCCTGCTCAACCGCGGCATGTGCCCCGAGGACCGGCGCGGCGTGAGCGTCTGCGTCACGGACGCGGGCCGGGATCTGCACCGCGAGGTGCGCCCGCTGCAGCGCGCGACGCTGGAGCGGATGCTGCGCGACGTCAGGTGATCTGCGACGTTTCCCGCCAGAGCGCGGCCAGCGCCGCGTCGCCGGTGATCGTCGCCGCCGTCAGCGGCAGCCGGTTCCACAGCATGAGGTAGAGATCCTGCGCGCGCCCGGCCAGCTCGCAGTCGGCCTGGCCATCCGCGGACCGCTCGGTGCGCGGCGGCGCGTCGGGGGAGAGCCGTACGGTCCACGCCGCGGCCGCGTCGGAAGGCCGTACCCGTAGAATCCGCGGCCGCTGCGCGCGCACCCGGCTCTTCGGACGGGCGTGGAAGCCGGTCAGCAGCTCATCGATGCCGTCGGCCGCGAAGTCCGGGTCCAGCGGCGTGAGTTCCCCGCCGCGCGCCGACTCGGCGTCCACCCGGTGCACCGCCGTCTCGTGCGCCTGCCGCCGGGCCCAGAAGGTGAGTGGTGAAGCGGCGGGCATGAAGGCCCAGCAGTCCGTCTCCGGACCGGCCGTCCGCAGCGTACGGACCAGATGGCCATGCCCGTCCCGGAACCAGGGCAGCAGCCCGGCGCCCGTCGGCTCGTCCGGCATCGGATCCTCCGGTACGGGCCCGGGCAGCCGCTCGGCGACGATCCGGGCCGCCCAGCGGTGGAAGGTGCTCGTATGCCGGACCAGGTCCCCGGTCGTCCAGCCGGGGCAGGTCGGGACGGGAGTGAGCTCGCCGGCCTTGTCGGCCGCCGCCGCGAGCAGTTCACCCTCCCGCTGCAGGTAGTCGATGTACGAGACGGTGCGCATGGCGCGGATTGTGCCCCGCGGGCGGGCGCGGTGTCATGTGCGTCCGAATGCCGGGCGGGTACGGCGGGCCGGCCGCGGGTGTCAGGTCCCCGCGGCCGGCCCGGGTCTCAGGTGCGGACGGCGTTCCTGGTCGTATACGCGACCGTCGCCGACACCGCGGCGAGCAGGGCGATCGTCGTGAGCGCCACCCGCAGTGAGGTCCACTCCGCCAGGAAGCCGATCACCGTGGGGCCCAGCAGCATGCCGCCGTAGCCGAAGGTGCTCGCCATGGCGATGCCGGACGGGCCGGCGAGCGTGCCGGCGCGGGCGATGGTGACGGGGAAGATGTTGGCCAGGCCCAGGCCGGTGAGGGCGAAGCCGGCGATGGCCAGCCAGGGGTTCGGGGCGAGTGAGCCGACCAGCATGCCGGCGGCGGCCGCGGCGCCGCCTCCGGCGAGGGTGCGGGTGGGGCCGAGCCGTTCGACTACGGCGGTGCCGCAGAGCCGGCCGATGGTCATGGCCAGGGCGAAGACCGAGTAGCTGGCGGCGGCGAGGCCGGGGCCCGCGTGCAGCGACTCCTTGAAGTGCAGGGCGCTCCAGTCGGCCATCGAGCCCTCGCCGTACGAGGAGCACAGCACGACCAGGCCGAGCAGGATGATGAGGAGGCGGATGCGGCCGGTGAGGCGCGGTGCGGGGGCGGACTCCTCGGTCTCGGTGGCCGCGGAGTCGAGCTGCGGGGCGCCGCGCAGGAGGGTGGGCGCCGCGGCCGCGGTGATCGCGAGTCCCGCCACCGTGAGCAGCGACAGGTGCCAGGTCGCCGACAGCGAGCCGGCGATCAGGGCTCCGATGCCCGCGCCCACCATGCCGCCCAGGCTGAACGCCGCGTGGAAGCTCGGCATGACCTGCCGCCGCAGCACGGCGATCAGCTCCACGGCGGCGCTGTTCATCGCCACGTTGATGCCGCCGTAGCCGGCCCCGAAGACGAGCAGGACCAGGCCGAGGGCGAGCGCGGAGTGGGTCAGCGGCGGCAGCGCGACGCTGAGGGACAGCAGCACGCCGGCGGCGACCGTGACCGGGCGGGTGCCGAAGCGGTTGCACAGGCGGCCGGTCAGCATCATCGTCGCCACCGCGCCCGCCGATACGGCCAGCAGGGCAAGCCCGAGCGCGCCGTGCGAGGCCCCGGTCTGGGCCTTGATGTCGGGGATACGGACGACCCAGCCGGCGAAGATGAAGCCGTCCAGGGCGAAGAAGGCGGTCAGCGCGATGCGCAGCCGCGTGAGGGCAGGGGCGGTCGCGGAGTCGCGTCGGGACACGGGCAACGCTGCCCGTATTTTGTTTAGCGTCGGCACAAAGACAGAATAGGGGCGTGACCCCGACGCATACAAGGCTCGAACGAGGCCGCAGTGCCCTTGGCCCGGCCCTGGAACTGGTGCACACCGGCCGCGCCCCCACCCGCGCCGTCCTCACCTCGGAGCTCGGCGTGACCCGCGCGACCGCCGGCGCCGTCGCCACGGAACTCGAGGCGCTGCGCCTGATCAAGGTCGACCAGCGCCCGCACGCGGCCGCTGGCCACCAGGGCCGCCCGTCGCACCGGCTGTCGGTCAACCCCGACGGCCCGGTGGCCCTCGCCGCTCAGGTGCACGCGGACGGCTTCCGCGCGGCGCTGGTCGGCCTCGGCGGGCGGATCGTGGCCACCGCGCCGGACTGCATGGACGTACCGGCCGACCCGCAGGCCGTGCTCGCCGCCGTCGTCGAGGCGGGCGCGCAGCTGCTGCGGGAGACCGGACGGCGGTGCGTGGGCGCCGGGTTGGCGGTGCCCTCGGCGGTCGCCGAGCCCGGCGGCGAGGCGCTGAACCCGCTGCACCTCGCCTGGCCGGCCGGCGCCGAGGTGCGGCGCATCTGGGGCGAGTGCCTGACCGAGGCGGGCATCGGCGGCTACGGCGGCTTCACGGGCAACGACATCAACCTCGCGGCGCTGGCGGAACACCGGCACGGGGCCGGGCAGGGCGCGAAGGACCTGCTGTGCGTCGCCACGGGGCACCGGGGGGTCGGCGGTGCACTGGTGCTGGACGGGCGGCTGCACACCGGGAGCGCCGGACTGGCCCTGGAGGTCGGGCACTTGACCGTATGCCCCGACGAGGGCGCGCCCTGCCACTGCGGCAGCCGGGGCTGCCTGGACGTGGAGACCGACCCCCTCGCCTTCCTGACGGCGGCCGGGCGGGAGCCGGGCCCCGAGGTGTCGCTGCTGCAGCAGGCCCGGGACCTGGTGCGCTCCTCGATGGACGACGAGGCGGTACGTACCGCGGTCGAGGTGCTCATCGACCGGCTGGGCCTCGGGCTCGCCGGGCTGGTGAACATCCTCAACCCGGACCGCATCATCCTCGGCGGCCTGCACCGCGACCTGGTCGAGGCGGACCCGGAGCGGCTGCACGGCGTCGTGGCCCGGCGGAGCCTGTGGGGGCGGAGCGGGGCGGTGCCGATCGTGCCGAGCACGCTGGACCACGGCAGCCTGGTGGGCGCGGCGGAGCTGGCGTGGCAGCCGATCCTCGACGATCCGCTGCGCCTGGTGGGCTGAGGATCAGGCTCAGCCGCCGGCCGGCCGGAAGCGGATGGCGGTGCCGCCGGCGGCGGGCAGACGCAGGGTCAGGGCCGTGGACGAGCGCACGGTCCTGGTCTCGACGTCGATCGGGAGCGGGTTGTCGTGCCAGTCGGTGTCGGCGGCGTCGCGGTAGATCTCGGCGAGGAACCGGCCAGGGCCCAGGAAGTGCAGCGGTACGCGGAGGGTGCGGTCCAGCTCGTCGGTGATCGCCCCCAGATACCAGGTGTCGCCCTTGCGGCGGGCGGCCACGGTGTAGTCGCCGATGACGCAGTCCAGGAACCGGGTCTCGTCCCAGCTCGCCGGAAGATTCTTCAGGTACTCGAAGCCCGGGTGGGCGTGGTAGTTCTCCGGGGTGTCGGCCAGCATCTGCAGCGGGCTGAAGAACACGCTGTACAGGGCGAGTTGGGCGGCCGAGGTGGTCTGCACCCGGGTGCCGAGGCCGGCCGGATCCCAGGTCACGTTGAGCACGCCGGGGGTGTAGTCGGCGGGGCCGCCCATGTACCGGGTGAACGGCAGGATCGTGGCCTGCTCCGGCGGGTTGCCGCGCGGGCCCATGTAGTTCTGCTGCTCCATGCCGGCCACGCCCTCGCCGGTCATCATGTTCGGGTACGTGCGCGCCAGGCCGGTCGGCTTGATGGCTTCGTGCGCGTTGATCATGATCTGGTAGCGGGCCGCGGTGTCGATGACCCGCTGGAAGTGGCGTACGGCCTCCTGGTCGAAGGTGCTGCGGGGCACGCCGCCGAGCTCGAACCTGGTGGCGTAGCCGGTCTTGATCGCGTGGATGCCGAGCTCGGCGTACCGCGCGAAGATCGTGTCCAGGTGCTCGTCGTAGTAGTCGACGAAGCCGCGGGTCTCGTTGTGCGCGATGAAGCCGACGCCGTTCTCCCGGGCGTAGCGGAGCACTTCCGTCAGGTCGAAGTCCGGCTGCGGGGTGAGGAAGTCCTGACCGGTCCACTGGCCGCCGGCGCCGGTGTTCCAGCCCTCGGCGAGCACGCTGCGCGCGCCCGCCTCCTTGGCGAGGTCGATGTACTGCTTGACGCGCTCGGTGGTCGCGCCGTGTTTGGGGCCGGCGGTCCAGGTGGTGTGCCGGCGCTGCAGCTCCCACCAGACGCCGACGTAGGTGCCGCTCGAGATCCACGACGTGTCATCGAGCGCGCAGGGCTCGTTCAGGTTCTCGGTCAGGTGCGATTCGGCGAGGTCGCCGGCGCGGTCGCCGATCGTCAGCGTGCGCCACGGGGTGGAGAACTCGCCCTTCAGATGTGCCTTGTTGCCGTCGGGGAGGCTGATCAGTTCGCTGGTCATAGTGCCGGGGCTGGTGCCGTCCGCGACGAGCGTCATGCTCGGATAGTCGATCAGCGCCGCCTCGTGCAGCACCGCGTGGTGACCGGCCGACGTCACCAGCGTCAGCGGGGTCTGCGCGGTCTCCACCTCGGCCAGGGGCGCCCGCCGGTAGTGCTTCTCGTCGGCCCGCCAGTCGTTGCCCGCCGCCAGTGACCAGCTCGTGGCCGTCGGCGGCAGCGCGAACTCGGTGCGCTCGGCGGTGACGGTGTACGCGTCGAGCCCGGGCTGCGCCGGCAGCCGGTAGCGGAAGCCGACGCCGTCGTCGAAGACCCGGACGATGAGGTCGAGCCGGGTCCCGGTCTCCCGCTGCACGGTCCGCAGCACGCTTTCCCGGTAGTTATTGCGTACGCGCGCGTCGGTGCCCCACACCGGGCGCCACCACTCGTCGGCGCTGCGGCGCTCGACGGACTCCGCCACCAGGCCGCTGGTGAGCGAGGGGCGACCGGCCAGGTCGAGTCCGAGCCCGGAGGAGGCCACCAGGACCCGGTCGCGGTAGGCGACTTCGTACCGGAGGCGGCCGTCCACCACCGCGGTGGTCACCCGCACCCGGCCGTTCGGCGAGGAGGTGATGACGCGGCCGGGCTTCGCGGAGGACGCGGCGGCGGGCGCGGCAAGCGCCCCCGTGAGCACGGCACCTGCGGTGGCACCCAGGACTGCACGGCGGTTCGGCTTGCTGACCACTTTCACGCTCCATCGCTGCTGGACGGGTACGGGGGCGGGACTCGTCCGTTCCCACGTTGTACATCCTGTAGTCGATCATCACGGCCTGGCAATGGGTGCGTCGTACGATCCATGCATGGACGACATCCGCAAAGCCGCTGACCGGACAGCCGCCCGTATCGAGGAACTGGACGAAGCGGTCCGGGCCTTCGTGCCGGAGGACGACCGGCGCGGGCGGCTGATGGCCGAGCTCGTGGCGTCGCCGGGGGATGGGGTGCTGGCCGGGGTCGCGGTCGGGGTGAAGGACATCATCAACGCCGACGGGCTGGCGACCCGCGCCGGATCCGCCGTGCCCGCCGAGGAGTTCGACGGGCCGGAGGCGTCGCTGGTGGGGC
>NZ_JAAKZV010000161.1 GCF_011044975.1 Streptomyces coryli
CCCCACCCCCGACCCCGACGACGGCAAATTCACCGTCCGCCTCCACAACTTCGAAGGCCCCTTCGACCTCCTCCTCCAGCTCATCTCCAAGCACAAGCTCGACGTCACCGAAGTCGCTCTCTCCCGCGTCACCGACGACTTCATGGCGCACATCCGCGGGATGGGCCCCGACTGGGATCTCGACCAGACCACCGAGTTCCTCGTCGTCGCCGCCACTCTCCTCGACCTCAAAGCCGCCCGCCTCCTCCCCGCCGCCGAGGTCGAGGACGAGGCGGATCTGGCGCTGCTCGAAGCGCGGGATCTGCTCTTTGCGCGGCTGCTGCAGTATCGGGCGTACAAGCAGATAGCGGATATCTTCCAGAACCGGCTGGAGAGCGAGTCCCGCCTCCACCCCCGGACGGTCGGGCTGGAGCCGCATCACGCCGAGCTGCTGCCGGATGTCGTCATCTCGATAGGGCCCGAGGGCTTTGCGAAGCTGGCCGTCAAGGCGATGCAGCCGAAGCCGAAGCCGCAGGTGTACGTCGATCACATCCACGCGCCGCTGGTCAGCGTGCGCGAGCAGGCCGAGGTCGTCGTCGCGCGGCTGCGGGAGCTCGGGAATGCCGCTTTTCATGAGCTGGTCGCCGACGCACCCGACTCGCTCACCGTCGTCGCCCGGTTCCTCGCGCTGCTTGAGCTCTATCGTGAGCGGGCCGTCGCGCTGGATCAGGATGAGGCGCTGGGGCCGCTCATAGTGCGGTGGACCGGGCCGGAGGACGGTGGGACGCCGATGGTCACGGATGAGTTCGACACCCCGGCCGTAGAACGTGAGAAGGACGAGGAGGGGGCAGCGCAGTGAGCGTTACCGAGGAAGAGCAGCAGCAGCCTGAGGTCCTGGAGAGCGAGGCCGACGCAGAGGCCAACGCCGACCCCCTAGCCGACCTCCCCCTCAAGCCCGCCCTCGAAGCCGTCCTCATGGTCGTCGACGAGCCCGTTACCGCCGATCACCTCGCCAAGGTCCTGCACCGCAAGCCCCGCGAGATCTCCGAGGCACTCGCCGAGCTGCGCGATGAGTACACCGCGCAGCAGCGCGGCTTCGACCTGCGGCTCGTGGCCAATGGGTGGCGGTTCTACACCCGCGCGGAGTACGCCGAGGCCGTTGAGGGATTTGTGCTCGACGGGCAGCAGGCGCGGCTGACGCAGGCCGCGCTGGAGACGCTCGCCGTCGTCGCGTACCGGCAGCCGGTGTCCCGGTCGCGGGTCTCGGCCGTCCGCGGGGTGAACTGTGACGGGGTCATGCGGACCCTGCTGCAGCGCGGGCTGATCGAGGAGGCGGGGACGGAAGCCGAAACAGGTGCGATCCTGTACAGGACGACGAACTACTTCCTGGAGCGGATGGGCCTGCGCGGCCTCGACGAGCTCCCGGAGCTCGCTCCCTTCCTCCCGGAGGCGGACGCGGTGGAAGGCGAATCGCAGGAAGGGGTCCCGTCGTTCGACGTAGACGACGACAAGGACTAGCTGAAGTTCCATGCGAAGCAGCAGTGGCGGTGGCCGAGGCGGCAGCGGCGGCAGTGGCGGTGGCCGGAAGAGCGGGAACAACCGCAACTTCCGGGGTGCCGGCAACAAGGGCGACCAGAAGGGCGGCCGGCCGCGCCCTGAGGAGCGCCGGTACGACCAGGGCGGGAGCAAGCCGGGCGGTGGCCGTCCGGCGGCCGGCGGCAAGCCCGGTGGCGGGCGCGGGCGGCCCGGCAGGCCCGCGCCGGCGCGGTCGCGGGAGTACGACGCCCAGATCGAGGAGCGCAACCGCGAGCGGCACAGCAAGCCCGCCGTAAAGCTGCCGAAGACCTTCGGCGAGCAGGAGGGCGAGCGGCTGCAGAAGGTGCTCGCGCGGGCCGGCATGGGCTCGCGGCGGGCCTGCGAGGAGCTGATCGACCAGGCCCGGGTCGAGGTGAACGGGCAGATCGTCATGGAGCAGGGGCTCCGTGTCGACCCGGAGAAGGACGAGATCAAGGTGGACGGGCTGACCGTCGCCACCCAGTCGTATCTCTTCTTCGCGCTCAATAAGCCGGCCGGTGTCGTCTCCTCCATGGAGGACCCCGAAGGGCGGCAGTGCCTCGGCGACTACGTGGACAACCGCGAGACGCGGCTCTTCCACGTCGGGCGGCTGGACACCGAGACCGAGGGGATCATCCTCCTCACCAACCATGGCGAGCTGACCAACCGGCTCACTCATCCGCGCTACGGCGTGCAGAAGACCTACCTCGCCGCCATCCGCGGGCCGCTGCCGCGCGAGATCGGCAAGCGGCTGAAGGACGGCATCCAGCTCGAGGACGGGTACGCGCGGGCCGATCACTTCCGGGTGGTGCAGCAGACCGGGAAGAACTATCTCGTCGAGGTCACCCTGCACGAGGGGCGCAAGCACATCGTGCGACGGATGCTGGCCGAGGCCGGGTTCCCGGTGGACAAGCTGGTGCGGACGAAGTTCGGTCCGATCGCGCTCGGGGACCAGAAGTCCGGCTGGCTGCGGCGGCTGACGAACACCGAGGTGGGGATGCTGATGAAGGAGGTCGGGCTGTAACAGCCCGCTCCTGCGGCTGCCCGACTCCCTTACGACCAGACCGCCAGCTCCACCGCCCGCCCCTGGGCGTCCCTGCGTACCTCCAGCATTCCCGCCACCGCGGTGCGGTTGATCCGCCCGTAGACGTGCGGGAAGAGGGTGTCCGCGGGGACGCCCGGGGGCGGCGTCGGGTCCGCGGGCTCCCAGCGGATACGGGCGTCCAGCGCGTGCTCGTCGATCATCAGCACCATCAGCGGGCCGCGGGTGTCCCGGTATGCCGTGTCGGCGACCGTCAGGCTGGTCGCCTCGTCGGGTGAACAGTGCACGAAGCCGATCTCGGAGAGGTGCGGCGGGGCGTACGGGCGGTCCGGCGCGAGCAGCCAGTCGTCCAGCGGCACCACGTGGTAGATCATGTCCGGTTGTGTACCGCGCTCGAGTGGCCGGTATGCCGGGTTTGCGGCAGATTGGGCTATGTCCGATGCCGGGGAATGCGTCGACGTGGCCCCCGGCCACATGCGACACGAAAGGGCATGACCATGTCCAGCAATCCTCTCGGTGCACTTCTCGGCAGTCTGCTCGGCGGCGGCAGCGGCGGCGCTCAGGGCAGCGGCGGCGGCAACCTCCTCGGCTCGCTGCTGCAGGCCCTCGGCGGGGGCGGCCAGCAGGGCCAGCAGGGCGGCGGCCTCGGCGGCGCGCTCGGTGGCCTCCTGGGCGGCGGTGGCGGCGGCCAGCAGGGCCAGCAGTCCAACAACCCGCTCAGCGGCCTCCTCGGCTTCCTCGACAGCGACCAGGCCGACCCGGCCGTCCGGGAGAAGGCCCAGTCCTGGGTCCAGCCCGGCGCCAACCAGGACCTCACCCCTGACGAGGTCACCCGCATAGTCCCCGCCGACGCCCTGCACCAGGCGGCGCAGGAGAACGGCCTCACCGACGAGCAGGCGGCCGACGAGATCGCCCGCACCCTGCCGCAGGCCGTGGACCGCGCCACCCCGCACGGCGCCGACGACCTGAACCGTTCGCTGGAGGACGTCGTCAACGAGGTCGTGCCGGGCGGCTGGGGTCAGGGCGGCCAGAAGGCAGCCTGACAACCGGCCACCGACCGCCGGGCCGCCCGTCTCAGCAGACGGGCGGCCCGGCGGTGGCATGTGCGGCTCAGTACGCTTGGGCAGCGTGAGAACAGCCCTCGTCATCGGCACCGGCCTCATCGGCACCTCCATCGCCCTCGCCCTCGCGGGCCGCGGCGTGCAGGTCTATCTGCGGGACGAGGACGCCGACCAGGCCCGTACCGCCGCCGCGCTCGGCGCCGGGGCCGACAAGGAGCCCGACGGGCCCGTGGAGCTCGCCGTGGTCGCCGTGCCGCCCGCCTACGCCGCCGAGGCGCTGGCGGCCGCGCAGCGGGCCGGTGTGGCCCGCGGCTACATCGACGTCGCCAGCGTGAA
Source organism: Streptomyces coryli (assembly GCF_011044975.1). Lineage (GTDB taxonomy): Bacteria > Actinomycetota > Actinomycetes > Streptomycetales > Streptomycetaceae > Streptomyces > Streptomyces coryli. The sequence goes on from NZ_JAAKZV010000161.1 coordinate 3,973, forward strand.
GGGCGGGCCGCGCCGCGCCCTCGAGGAAGCGGGCGGGGACCTCACCTCGTACATCGGCACCCACCCCATGGCCGGCAGCGAGCGCTCGGGGCCGCTCGCCGCCACCGCCGACCTCTTCGAAGGCCGGCCGTGGGTGCTCACCCCGACGCCGGTCACCGACACCGAGGTGCTGAATCTGGCGCTGGAGCTCGTCGCCCTCTGCCGCGCCGTGCCCGTCGTCATGGACGCCGACGCCCACGACCGGGCCGTCGCCCTCGTCTCGCACACCCCGCAGCTGGTCTCCAGCCTCGTCGCCGCCCGGCTGCAGCACGCCGACGAGACGGCGGTACGGCTGTGCGGGCAGGGGATCAGGGACGTCACCCGGATCGCCGCCTCCGACCCGGCGATGTGGATCGACATCCTCTCCGCCAACCCGGGCCCCGTCGCCGACGTACTCTCCGAGGTCGCCGCCGATCTGGACGGGACCGTCAAGGCGCTGCGCGCGCTCGAGGCCGCCGATGCCGCAGGGACGGCGGGCGTCGAGGACGTGCTGCGCCGCGGCAACGCCGGGCGCGACCGGGTGCCTGGCAAGCACGGCGCGGCGCCCGCCGAGTACGAGATCGTCACCGTGCTCATCAGCGACGAGCCGGGCCAGCTGGGCCGGGTCTTCGCCGACGCGGGCCGCGCCGGGGTCAACATCGAGGACGTCCGCATCGAGCACGCCACCGGCCAGCAGGCGGGGCGCATGCAGCTCATGGTCGAGCCGCAGGCCGCGCCCGCCCTGACCGCCGCTCTGCGCGAGCGCGGGTGGGCGCTCAGGCAGTGACGCGTTGCCAGTACCCTTAGCGGGGCCCTCGGGCCCTTACGAGCACGTGCCAGGCTGAACGCGAAAGGTGCACATTCATGATCGTCGGAATCGACGGCCCCTCCGGTACGGGCAAGTCGAGCACTTCCAAGGCGGTCGCCGCCAAGCTCGGCCTGCGCTACCTCGACACCGGCGCCCAGTACCGCGCGATCACCTGGTGGATGCTGCACCACGGCATCGACATCAAGGACCCCGCCGCCATCGCCGCCGCGGCCGGCCGGGCCGAGATCGTCTCCGGTACGGATCCGTCCGCCCCGACCATCACCGTCGACGGCACCGACGTGGCCGCGCCGATCCGCACCCAGGAGGTCACCTCCGCGGTCAGCGCCGTCTCCGCGGTGCCGGAGGTGCGGGCGCGGATCACCGAGCTGCAGCGCAGCATCGCCAAGGAGGCCGTGCCCGGCATCGTGGTCGAGGGCCGCGACATCGGCACCACCGTGCTGCCGGACGCCGACCTGAAGGTCTTCCTCACCGCCTCCGAGGAGGCCCGCGCCGCCCGCCGCTCCGGCGAGCTCAAGGGCAAGGACGCGGCCGGGCTGAAGGCCACCCAGGAGGCCCTCGCCCGGCGCGACGCCGCCGACTCCACCCGTAAGACCTCGCCGCTGGCCAAGGCCGGCGACGCCGTCGAGGTGGACACCACCGAGCTGACCCTCGAGCAGGTCATCGAGTGCGTGGTCACGCTCGTAGAAGAGAAGCAGCAGGGTCGGTGACCACGGCTTCCTCGTCCGCTGACAAGGCGCCCACGCTGCGCGGTGCCGCCGTGGGGCGGCGGCTGGGCATCGGGATCATCAACGGGCTGTTCCGGCCCCGGGTGCTGGGCGCCTGGCGGGTGCCCGCCGCCGGGCCGGTGATCCTCGCGATCAACCACACCCACAACGTGGACGGCCCGGTGCTCATGGGCACGGCGCCGCGGCCGGTGCACTTCCTGATCAAGAAGGAAGCATTCATCGGCCCGCTGGACCCGTTCCTGCGCGGCATCGGCCAGGTGAAGGTCGACCGCTCCGGCGCCGACCGTAAAGCCATCACCCATGCGCTCGGCGTCCTGGAGCGCGGGGGAGTGCTGGGAATCTTCCCGGAGGGTACGCGGGGAGAGGGCGACTTCGCGTCGCTGCGCGCGGGCCTGGCGTATTTCGCCGTACGGTCGGGGGCACAGGTGGTTCCCGTGGCGGTGCTCGGCAGCGGGGAGCGGCGCGGCCGCGCGATACCCCAGCTGCCGCCGCTGCGCAGCCGGATCGACGTCGTTTTCGGCGACCCTTTTGAGGCGGGCGACGGCAGCGGCCGGCGCACGCGTAAGGCCCTGGACGACGCCACCGGGCGCATTCAGGAGCGGCTCACCGCGCATCTGGCGGCCGCCAGGCGCGCGACCGGCCGTTAGACGAGACTTACTGCATTGTCCCGGGGTATGCCCCCGGACCCCCAGTGAATGAGGACAGCACTCCGATGAGCGACGACACCCCTAGCGAGCAGGCGCCGGCCGGCGAGGCCCCTGGCGAGATGTCCGCGTCCGAATACGCGGAATTCAGGCAGCTCGCGGCCGAGGAGGGCTTCGACGCCGAGGACCTGGAGGGCATCGCCGGCGAGCTCGCCGCGGCCGGCAGCGCAGCGCCGCTGCCGGTGCTTGCCGTCGTCGGCCGCCCGAATGTCGGCAAGTCGACCCTCGTCAACCGCATCCTCGGCCGCCGCGAGGCGGTCGTCCAGGACCAGCCCGGTGTCACCCGTGACCGGGTCACGTACGAGGCGAACTGGGCCGGCCGCCGCTTCAAGCTCGTCGACACGGGCGGCTGGGAGCAGGACGTGCTCGGCCTCGACGCGTCGGTAGCGGCGCAGGCGGAGTTCGCGATCCAGGCCGCGGACGCGGTCGTCTTCGTCGTGGACTCCAAGGTCGGCGCCACCGACACCGACGAAGCAGTGGTGAAGCTGCTGCGCCGGGCCGGGAAGCCGGTGGTGCTGTGTGCCAACAAGGTCGACGGGCCCACCGGCGAGGCGGACGCCGCCATGCTGTGGAACCTGGGGCTCGGCGAGCCGCACCCCGTCTCGTCCCTGCACGGCCGCGGCACCGGCGACCTGCTCGACGCCATCCTCGACGTGCTGCCCGAGGCACCGCAGCAGACTTTCGGGGCGGGTGGCATCGGCGGTCCGCGGCGGATCGCGCTGATCGGGCGGCCGAATGTCGGCAAGTCGTCCATGCTCAACAAGGTCGCGAAGGAAGACCGGGTCGTCGTCAACGAGCAGGCGGGCACCACCCGCGACCCCGTCGACGAGCTGATCGAGCTCGGCGGCAAGCAGTGGATGTTCGTCGACACGGCGGGCATCCGGCGGAAGGTGCACCTGCAGGAGGGGGCGGACTACTACGCCTCGCTCCGTACCGCCGCGGCCCTGGAGAAGGCCGAGTGCGCGGTGGTGCTCATCGACGTGAGCGAGTCGATCTCGGTGCAGGACACCCGGATCATCTCGATGGCGGTGGACGCCGGCCGCTGCGTCGTCATCGCGTACAACAAGTGGGACACCCTCGACGACGAGCGCCGCTTCTACCTGGAGCGGGAGATCGAGCGGGACCTCGTCCAGGTGCAGTGGGCGCCCCGGGTGAACGTCTCGGCGCGCACCGGGCGGCACATGGAGAAGCTGGTCCCGGCGATCGAGACCGCCCTCGCCGGGTGGGAGACGCGGGTGCCGACCGGCAAGCTGAACTCCTTCCTGGGCGAGCTGGTCGCGGCCCATCCGCATCCGATCCGGGGCGGCAAGCAGCCGCGGATTCTGTTCGGCACGCAGGCGGGGACGAAGCCGCCGCGGTTCGTGCTGTTCGCGTCCGGGTTCATCGAGGCCGGGTACCGGCGGTTCATCGAGCGGCGGCTCCGCGAGGAGTTCGGGTTCGAGGGGACGCCGATCCAGATCTCGGTGCGGGTGCGGGAGAAGCGCGGGCGCAAGAAGTAGGACGGCTTGCTAGGGGCACGGCTTCCGGAAATCCACCTCCGGGAGCCGGACGTCCCACTCCTTCTCCGTTACGGGCGGCCCAGCGCTCGCTCGCCGGCAGACCGCCGCCACCGCCGCGTCCTTCGCCATCGGGTGCGCCCGCACCCCGCCAGGGCCCGGCCCGGTCTCGTAGAGCCGCGCGCCGTCGGCGCTGAAGCCCGCCGTCACCGGGCCCGTGGTCCCCGTCGCGAAGCCGTGGCCCAGCTGCCGCTGCCAGGAGACGTCCCACAGCCGCAGCGCGCCGTGCGCGCCGCCCACCGCCAGCACGCCCTTCGCCGAGAACTCGCTCCGGCCGAACGCCAGCGAGGCCACCGCCTCGGGGCCGCCGGAGCCGTCGCCGCCGTCCGTCGCGGGCAGGTCGCCGTGCCGGAAGCCGGTGCGCGCGTCGCGCAGAGCCACCCGGCCGAGGCGGTCGCCGTACGCGACGATGCAGTCCTTCGGGTGGAAGGCGAGCGCCGTCACGTCGGCGGGCGCCAGGCCCCGGCGCACCACTTTGCGGGCGCCGATGTCGATCACGTCGCCGCCGGAGGTGGCCAGCAGGCCGCAGGCGGGGGAGGCGGCGAGGTGCGCGCCACCGGCGTCGCGGACGGTCGCGCGGAGCTTTCCGTCGCGTACGCCGATGAACTCGACCCTGTCCTCCCGCGATACGGCCAGCCGCCCGCCTCCCGGCAGGAACGCCAGCCCTTGTGCCTTCCCCGCCTCTCGCAGCGTCCGCAGCCGCTCGACGCCGTCGTCCGAGACCCGCCACACCGCGACCTCGCCGCCCCGGGCGAGCGTGGCCAGCCGCCGGCCGTCGGGGCTGAACACCAGCCGCTCGTACGCCCCTTCGCCGCCGATCCGGGCCTCCGCGGCGCGCGCCACCGTCCGGCGCGGCGTGCGCTGCGACACCGGCTCGACCGCGAGGCGGCCGCCGCCGCGCTGCGTGACGAGCAGCCGTCCGTCGGGGCTCAGCGCCGCTGCCGGGCCGTCGTCGTCCGCCGCGCCATGACCCCGCGGCAGCCACACGTCCAGCGTCCGCACGGTCCCGCCGCTCAGCAGCCGCACCGCCTCCGCCTTGCCGTCCAGGGCCAGCGCGGCCGCCTCCTCGTTGCCCAGGGGATACGACACCGGCGGCGCCGGGTCCGCGTCCGGGCGCAGGTCCGAAGTGCGGCGCAGGGTCAGCGCGTTCGTGTCCGTGGCGGCCAGGAAGGCGCCGTCCGGGCTGAACGCCAGCCTGCCGGCGCCCTCGTGCGGGAAGCGGCGCAGCGGCGGCTTCTCGGCCGTCAGGTCCCAGCTGCAGACCTCGCCCGCGAGCACCGCGGAGACGATCTTGCTGTCGGGGCTGAAGGCCACCGCGCAGTCCGCGCCGGCGATCAGTGTGGGCGCCGTGGTCAGCTTCGGCGTGTGCGAGCCGACGGGGAAGACGCCGACCGGGGCGCCCTCCTTGCACAGCGCGACGGTCTTGCCGTCCGGGCTCACCGCCACCCCGTCGTGGTGCGGATACCTGCCCGCCGTCCGGCCTCCGTCCCGCAGCACCACCGCGTCCCGCGAGGTCACCGCGAGCATGCCGCCGCCCCCGAACGCCAGCTCCGTGACGGGGGACTTGGCGGTATACGACGGTGCTGCCCGCTCGCCCGTGCGCGCGTCGTACTGCGCCACCCGGCGGCCGTCCGCAACCGCGACTGTGCGTCCGTCCGGCGTGAGCGCCGCCGCCTCCGGATCGCCGCCGCCGATGCGCGCGGCGGGACGCGCCTTGCCCGAAGCCACGTCCCAGGTCCGTAGCGCACCATCGCCCACCGACACCGCCGTGCGGCCGTCCGCGCTCAGCAGCCCGCCGCTCGTCCCGCCCAGCGGCAGCGCCCCCCGCTCCCGCTGCGACAGCGCCCCGTACAGCGCCGCCCGCGTGTCCACCGTGTCCGCCGCCCGCACGCTCGCCACCGCGAACTGCATCGCCGCCACCGGGTCGGACAACCGCAGCGTGTTCGCCACCGTCGCCACCCGCCGCGCCGCCTCCTTGCGGTCCTGCTCCGCCTTCGCCTCCGAGGTCGTGTACGCGATCGAGCCGCCTAGCAGCGCGCACACCACCAGCACCGCCGCCAGCCCCCAACGCAGCCGTTTGAGGCGTGCGTTACGGGTCCTGGCCGCCTCGCCCGCCGCCAGGAACTCGCGCTCGGCGGCGGCCGGCTTGAGGCGCGCCGGGGCCTCGGCAGCCCACGCCGCGGCCGCGCGCAGCGCCGCGCCGCGGTAGAGGTCGTCCTGGCGCCGGTCCTGCGCCGCCCAGTGCCCGGCGTCGCGCTCCAGCCGGCGCAGCGTGCGCAGCCCCTCGCGGTCCTCCTGCACCCAGCCGCGCAGCCGCGGCCAGGCGCCGAGCAGCGCGGGGTAGGTGAGCCGGATGGACGTGCCCTCGGCGGTCAGCAGCCCGGCCGCGGCCGTCGCCTGTTGAGGTGTCGCGCCTTCAGCCGTCAGCCACTCGCCCGCCGTGAAGGCCGCGACCACCTGCCGCGCCGCGTTCTCGTCGGCACCGGCCGCCTCCGCGGCCTCCCGCAGCTGCGCCCAGTCCGCGGTACGGACCGAGTCCTCGCTGCCGTCGGCCCGTTCGCCGGGCACGACCAGCCGCAGCAGCAGCGCCCGCGCCGCCTCCCGCGCGGCCGGCGGCAGCGCTCCGTACACCGCCTCCGCCGCGTCTCCCAGCGGCCGCTCCGGCAGCGAGGCTTCGGCCACGGGCCGTACCGCCGCCGCCGTGTCCGCGCCGCGCTCCAGCTCGCCCTGGGTGCGGGCGGGGGCGTCCCGGCCGCCGATCAGGTCCAGCAGGATCTGGCGGGCCGTGGGACGTAACTCCGGCTGCTTGGCGAGGGCTTGGTCGACCAGCGAGCGCAGCGGCTCGGCCAGGGCGCTCAGGTCCGGGCGGCGGAGCGCGACCGCCTCGATCACCTCGCCGATGCCGGCGCCGCCGAAGGGATCTCTGCCGGTGGCCGCGAAGAGCACCACCGCGCCCCACGCGAAGACGTCCGCGGGCGGTCCCGCCTCGCCCGTACGGCCGCTGCCGCCGGGGGAGACGACCTCGGGGGCCATGTAGCTCGGGGTGCCGATGAGCATGCCCGGGCGGGTGTAACGGCTGGACTCCAGCGCGGCGTCGAGGCGGGCGATGCCGAAGTCGATGACGCGCGGGCCGTCCGGGCCGAGCAGGACGTTGTCCGGTTTCAGGTCGCGGTGCACGACGCCGCACTGGTGGATGGCGGTCAGCGCGGTGGCGATGCCGATGCCGAGGCGCAGCAGCGAGCCGCCGTCCAGCGGGCCGCCGTGCCGCACCGATTCGCGCAGCGTCGGGCCTGCTATGAACTCCGAGACGATGTACGGGTGTTCCGCCGCCGTGTCCGCGTCCAGCACCCGCGCGGTGCAGAAGGCCGCGACCCGGCGCGCGGCGTCGACCTCGCGGGCGAAGCGGCCGCGCAGCTCCGGGTCGTCGAAGCCGGCGCGCATCAGCTTGAGCGCGACCCGGCCGCCGCTGCGGGTGTCGTAGGCCTCGTAGACCACACCCTGACCGCCGGCGCCGAGGCGCGCGGCCAGCATGTAGTTCTTCAGGCGCTGCGGATCTGTGGGTGCGAGTGCGGACCGGCCCATTCATGCCACCCCCATCGGCATGGGCACATCCGGTGACCCGCGGGTCGATGGTGCGGACCCGGGGTCCCTCTCAGTCTCCGTCTACAGACGGTGCCCGTCACCCTCCTGGTTCCCGGCCGTCTGTCCGTGCACCCAGCGGGTGCCGCCGTGGGGGAGCGGCGGCCGGCCGCGCATCACCGCCTCGAAGCGCAGCTTCTCCTCGCCGCTGCGGTCGCCGGGCAGGGCCCGGAACAGGCGGCGGTACTCGGCGTACAGGGCGTCGTAGATCGGCGTCTGGTTGGTGCCGGGCGCGGAGTGGTGGTCGTGGGCGGGACGCATGCCGGGGATGTGTGTCTGGTACGAGTGCACACCCGGGCAACGACCGTGGAGGCCTTGAGGCTACGGCCCTTATGCGCCGGTCAGCCGCATGGCGGAGCCCACGAGGGTGCCGCGTGACGCCGCGCGCTCCAGCGCCTCCCGGAGCAGGTCCTCGCGCGGCTGGCGGCCGATGGCGCCGGCCGGGGCGGCATAGACCAGCACCTCGTGCGACTTCGCGGCGATGGCCCGCCAGCCCTCGGTGACCTGCAGCGGCTGATGCGCCTGCCACCACGCGGTGGGCGGCTCGCCGCCCGGGGAGGGCTGCATGACGGCGTGCAGCATGCCCTCCACGAGCAGCACCGACCAGCCGTCCACGGCGGACGGCGGCTTGTCGACGTCCATCACCGGGAGGAAGCCCTGCTCGATGAGGAGTGGCAGGAAGTCGTCGCCGGGTCCGGTCGAGCCGGGGCGGGCGATCGGCCCGGTGGGCTCGACGACCAGCGCCGGGCGCAGGTCCTCGCCGCACAGCACCAGGCCGCAGGTGACACCGAGGACGGCCTGCTGCGGCACGTCGGTGGCGGGCTCCGGGGCGGAGGGCTGCGGGATGACGGGCTGCGGGGCGGCGGGCCGTCCCGCAGCGCCGCCGGGCACGGTCGCGACCGCGGCGGGGGCCGGGGCAGGCGCCGGGGCCGGAGCGCCGTCCTCCTGGGAGGTGATGGCGCGCACCGCTCCCTGCAGCTGGTCCTCGGAGACCGGGACCACCTGGGACGGCACGCAGGTGGCGTGCGCGAAGGCGAGTACTGCCGTCTCGTCGCCGACGAAGAGCACGGTCGACGTGCGCTCGCGCTCGGAGTCGCCGGGCGTACGGCAGGACGTGCAATCGTACTGACCCGGTGCGCTGTCGCCGGCGAGCAGCCGGTCCGCTTCTTCGTCGCCGATCTCGGCGCGTACGTCGTCGCTCACATCGAGCATGCGAGGCACGGGTGGCTCCTCGGTGTCGTATGTCGTGTTCGTAAGAGCACAACGGGTGACATGTGTCCGGAGTCACGCCCAGGCCGCCGATTGCTCAACCCGCCGTGCGCACACTGTGAGATATCCGGCGGAACACCTTACTCCCTGCCAACTCATGCGCAGAGCAAGCAAGTTGGGGTGGTGAGCTGAGTCACAGATCGCCGCAGACGGAGGGCGATATGTCGAGATATCACGGTATCAATCCGGTGGCCGAAAATTGCTGATACCGGGGGTAACCGGCAACTGGCCTGCAGTAGGGATGACTTGGTTGATAACCGGGCGAGCACGGCCATACATTCCTCCGCCGTGTGCACCGAGCACCGCCCGGACACGTCCTGCCATCAGCACGATCTTCGCACGGCCGGCGGGACGGGGCGGAGCGGTCAGCCGGCGCCAGAAGCGTCCTGCGGCCGTGCCGTCTTTGGGGGAAGTCCGGGTTCGTGGAGAGGGAATCCATTGTCTCTTCCCCGGTACGACGTACGTCGCACCACCGCACTGCTCACCGGAGCGGCGGTTGCGATTGCGCCGCTCACCCTGCTGGCCACGGCGTCCCCCGCGGGCGCCGCCGACGCCGGTGTGTGGGATCGCATCGCCCAATGCGAAAGCGGAGGGAACTGGCACATCAACACCGGCAACGGCTACTACGGCGGCCTGCAGTTCGCCGCCGGCACCTGGCGGGCGCACGGCGGCACGGCGTACGCGCCGACTGCCGACAAGGCGTCCAAGGCGCAGCAGATAGCGATAGCCACCAAGGTCCAGCGCAGTCAGGGCTGGGGGGCCTGGCCCAACTGCTCCGTCAGAGCGGGTGCCACGGGCTCCGCCCCTGGTGTCCAGGCGCCGGCCCAGAAGGCGGCCCCGAAGGCGGCCCCGAAGGCCGCCCCCGAGCGCAGCGCCCCGCGCTCCGACCGCGGCTTCAAGCGCGGCAGCGGCAACTACGCCGTCAAGAGCGGCGACACGCTCAGCAAGATCGCCAAGGCGCACGACGTCAGCTGGAAGAAGATCTACAAGGAGAACCGCAGCACCATCGGCGGCGACCCGAACCGGATCTTCCCGGGCCAGCGTCTGGAGGTGTAACGCCGAACCGCCGCCCGGCGGGAGGCCCGATCAGGGCGACTCCCGCCGGGCGGCGCCGTCCTCGCCCCGTCCGGTGATCAGCCCCCAGAAGTGCGCCAGATGGTCCGCCATGTCGACCTCGGGGTCGTACATCCACTGCATCTGCAGCCCGTCCATCAGCGCCAGCGCCAGCGTGGCGAGCCGCTCCGCGTCCAGGTCCTGCGGCAGCTCGCCGGCCTGCCGCATCCGTTCGACGCCCTCGGTGAAGGTGCGGCGCGCCAGCAGATAGCGCTCGCCGAAGAACTCGTGCGCCGGGTGCCCGGCTTCGGCCGCCTCGGACGCGAACCTCGAATACAGCTGCACCAGTCCCGGCACCTGGGCGTTGTGCGCCACCAGGCGAACCGTTCCGTCCGGTACGTCGACCGGTCCGCCGCCCGCTTCCGGGTCGAAGCCGAAGGTCCGCCGGTCCAGCTCGTCGCGCCGCCGCAGGATCTCCTTGAAGAGCTCCTCCTTCGAGCCGAAGTAGTGCAGCAGCCCGGTCTGGCTGAGCCCCACCGCCTCGGCGAGTTCGCGCACGGTCGTGCGGCTGTAGCCGGCGCTCGCCACGAGCTCGAGCGCCTTGTCCAGGATCTCCTCGCGTTTCGCGACGCCCTTCGCGTAGGGGCCTCTTCGAGCCATGCTCATGACCTTAAAGCAGACGCTTGCCGGTGAAAACCGAATGCCATACGGTTTTAACTATGGCGACACTCGAAGAGCAGGCGGCCCTCGGCAGCGGCGCGGACTTCTGGACCACGAAGGCCGTCGGCGAGGTGCCCTCGCTGCTGCTCACCGACGGTCCGCACGGCGTACGCAAGCAGACCGGCGCCACCGACCACCTCGGCCTGGCGGAGAGCCACCCGGCCACCTGCTTCCCGCCCGCCACCGGCCTCGCGCAGAGCTGGGACCCGGCGCTGGCCCGCCGCGTCGGCGAGGCGCTCGGCCGGGAGAGCCGGGCGCTCGGCGTCGACGTGCTCCTCGGCCCCGGCATCAATATCAAGCGCGACCCGCGCTGCGGCCGCAACTTCGAGTACTACTCGGAGGACCCGCACCTCACCGGCGCCCTCGCCGCGGCCTGGGTGAACGGCCTGCAGAGCACGGGTGTGGGCGCGTCCCTCAAGCACTTCGCCGCCAACAACGCCGAGCACGACCGGATGCGTTCGGACTCGGACGTCGACGCCCGCACCCTCCGCGAGATCTACCTCCGCGCCTTCGAGCACGTGATCCGCACCGCCCGGCCGTGGACCGTGATGTGCTCGTACAACCGCATCAACGGGGTCTACGCGGCCGAGAACCACTGGCTGCTCACCCAGGTCCTGCGCGACGAGTGGGGCTACGAGGGCGCCGTCGTGAGCGACTGGGGCGCGGTCGCCGACCGGGTCGCGGCGGTGGCGGCCGGCCTCGACCTCGAGATGCCGGGGACGGGCGGCGCCACGGACGCGGCAGTGGTCGCGGCGGTACGGGCGGGGACGCTGGACCCCGCCGCGGTGGAGCGGGCCGCGGGCCGGGTCGGGGAGCTGGCGGCGAAGGCGTCGGAGGGGCGGGCGGAGGCGGCTGTGGCAGACCCCGCTGACCACCACGCCCTGGCCCGGGAGGTCGCCGCGCACTGCCTGGTCCTGCTGAAGAACGACGGCGATCTGCTCCCGCTCCCCGCCGGTGGTTCCCTCGCCGTGCTCGGCGAGTTCGCCACGGCCCCCCGCTACCAGGGCGGCGGCAGCTCGCACGTGAACCCCACCCGCCTCGACGTCCCCCTGGACGAGATCCGCGCGCTCGCCGGCGACGTCACGTACGCCCGCGGCTTCACCACCGACGGCGAAGGCGACGCCGCCACGCTGCGCGACGAGGCGGTACGGACCGCGGCGGCGGCCCCCGCCGCCGTGCTCTTCCTCGGCCTGGCGGCGCACCAGGAGTCGGAGGGCTTCGACCGCGACCACATCGAACTCCCCGCGGACCAGCTCCAGTTGCTCGCCGAGGTGGTACGGGCGCAGCCGCGCACCGCCGTGGTGCTCGCGCACGGCGGCGTGCTGCGGCTGGCCCCGGTGGCCGCGGCGGCCCCCGCGATCCTCGACGCGGCGCTGCTGGGCCAGGCGGGCGGCGGCGCGGTGGCGGACGTCCTCTTCGGCCGGGTGAACCCGTCGGGCCGGCTGGCGGAGACCGTCCCGGTCCGGCTCCAGGACACCCCGGCGTATCTGAACTTCCCCGGCGAGAACTCGCACGTCCGCTACGGCGAGGGCATCCACGTCGGCTACCGCTGGTACGACGCCCGCGACATGGAGGTCACCTTCCCCTTCGGCCACGGCCTCTCGTACACGACCTTCGCCTACTCCGGGCTCGAACTCCTCGCGGACGCCGCGGGGATCACCGCCCGGGTGACGGTGACCAACACGGGCGAGCGGGCGGGCCGCGAGGTGGTCCAGTGCTACGCAGCGAAGCCGGACTCGCCGGTCGTCCGCCCGCCGCGCGAGCTGAGGGGCTTCGCGGTGGCCGAGCTGGAGCCGGGGGAGAGCACGCAGGTCGAGGTGCTGGTGCGGCGCGCGGACCTGGCGTACTGGGAGACCCGGGCGGACCGCTGGATCGTCGAGGACGGGGACTACGAGGTCGCCGTCGGCGCCTCCAGCCGCGACCTCCGGCTGCGGCGGCGGGTCGCGGTGATCGGTGACGAGCTGCGGCTGCCGCTGACGCTGGACTCGACGCTGGGTGAGCTGCAGGCCGATCCGGACGCGGCGGAGGTGCTGGCGGAGTTCTTCCAGCCGCTGGCCGGGGCGGACGGCGACGGGCTGGGGGTGGACCTGGCGCGGATGATGGCGTCGGTGCCGATCCGCCGGATCGTCGGCCTCGGGATGGGGGACGTAAGCCTGGAGGAGCTGGAGCGGGCGCTGGGGGAGGCGAACGCCAAGCGCGGCTAGTCCAGTTCGCCCGGCTCGCCCCCGAAGACGACCTCCCCCCGCCGCAGCTCGTACACCACCCCGGCGGCCGCCCGCAGCCCGCGCGGCAGCGACTGCTCGGCGACCACGACGGTCGCGTCCAGCTCGCCCAGCAGCTCGTGCGTACGGGCCGCCATGGCGGCGGACATCCCCTGCCCCGGCTCGTCCAGCAGCACCAGCCGGGCCGGGGAGAGCAGGGCGCGCGATACGGCGACCATGCGCTGCTCGCCGCCGGAGAGGGTGCCCGCGCGGCGGCCGCGGAGGGCGCGCAGCGGCGGGTACGCCTCGAAGGCGGGGGAGATGTCGCCGCCGGGGGCGACCAGTTCGAGGTTCTCGGCGACGGTGAGGGACGTGAAGACCGCGCGCAGATCGGGGGTGAAGGCGAGCCCGCGGCGGGCGCGCGCGTATGCGGGCAGCCGGGTGACGTCCGCGCCCTGCCAGCGGACCCGGCCCGCGGTGAGGGGGACGGTGCCGGCGAGGGCGCGGAGGGCGGTGGTCCGGCCGGACCCGTTGCGCCCGAGGAGCACGGTGAGTCGGCGCTGCGGCACGGCGAGGTCGATGCCGTGCAGGGCTTCGAGCGGCCCGTAATGGACGCGCGCGCCTTCGAGCGCGATCTCGACGCTCATGAGGCGGCGGCCTGGAGGTCGGCGAGCACGCGTGCGGCGGGCCCGGAGGCGGTGATGCGGCCTGCGCTCATGGCGTAGGCGGTGTCGGCGAGTTCGACGACGAGATCGAGATCGTGCTCGACGATCAGCAGCGCCATGCCATCGGCGGCAAGCGCCTTGAGCGTACGGGCGAGGGCGCCGGCCTCGCGGGTGTCGAGCCCCGCGGCGGGCTCGTCGAGCAGCAGCACGCGGGGGCCGCCGGCGAGGGCCCGGGCGAGCTCGACGCGGCGGAGGGTGCCGGTCTGGAGGCCCGCGGCGCGGGCGTGCCGGATCGGGGTGAGCTCGAGGAGGTCGAGGGCGCGGTCGGTGGCGTGGGGGTCGCGGGTGGCGCCTTGTTCGGCGCCGATGCGGACGTTCTCCTCGACGGTGAGGGAGGGGAAGACGGCGAGCTGCTGGAAGGTACGGGCGATGCCTTCGCGCGTGCGCGCGTGAGCGGGCGCCCGAGTGATGTCCTTGCCGTCGAGGATCACGTGCCCGGCGTCGGGGCGGAGGGTGCCGGCGAGGCAGTGGAAGAGGGTGGACTTCCCGGCGCCGTTGGGGCCGACGAGGGCGGTGATGCGGCCGGGCGGGACGGTGATGTCGACGGCGTCTAGGGCGAGGTAGTCGCCGTAGGCGACGCGGATGGCGCGGGCGGTGAGGCGGCCTTGGGCTGGCGCCCTGGCGTGACCTCCGGGGCCTGGCGCCCCGCTGTGACCTCCGGCGGTCGCCGCCTTGCCGCCGCTCGGGGCTGCCGCCCTCTCCCGCCCCACGGGGGCAGGCGTCCCGCTGGGCGGGACGGGTGGGCCCGGGCGCTTCCGGCGCCCGCCGACGGGACTCGCACCGGCCAGGACTCGCAGCGCCCAGCGGCGCACGGCTCGGTAACGGCGCGGGCCGGGAGAGGCGTCTGCGGGCCGCTGCGCCCGCCCGTGCCGCCCCACGGCGGCCCGTCCGCCCGCCAGCGGCGCTTGACCACCGGCAGCGGCGGGAGGACTCCCGTCGTGAGGAGCACCGCCGGCGGCGGGGGAGCCC